>JBBAGE010000123.1:0-7064 GCA_041655055.1 Paracoccaceae bacterium | reverse complement strand
GGCGAAAGTCGCCTATATCCTTTTGTGTCACAAAGACCCGCAGGCCGTGATCGATCAGGCCAACCGGCTGACGGCTGCGGGCGATTACATGGCCGTGCATTTCGACGGCCGCGCCAATGCGGATGATTATGCCCGTATCCGCGCCGCGCTGGATACCAATCCCAATGTCGTTTTCGCGGCCCGGCGGATCAAATGCGGCTGGGGCGAATGGAGCCTTGTGCAAGCCACCCTTGCCGCGCTTGAGGTGGCCGAGGCCACCTTCCCGCGCGCCACGCATTTCTATATGCTGTCGGGCGATTGCATGCCGATTAAATCGGCGGAATATATCCACGGCTTTCTGGACCGCGAAGATGTCGATCATATCGAAAGTTTCGATTTCTTTGCCAGCGACTGGATCAAGACCGGGCTTAAGCAAGAACGCCTGATCTATCGGCATTTCTTCAATGAACGCGCGCATAAGCGGCTGTTTTATGCCTCGGTCAATGCGCAAAAGCGGCTGGGGCTGGCGCGGGCGATCCCGGATGATCTGCAGATCCAGATCGGCAGCCAGTGGTGGTGCCTGCGCCGGTCCACGGTCGAGGCGGTGTTTGATTTCATCCGCCAGCGCCGCGATGTGATGCGTTTTTTCCGCACCACATGGATACCGGACGAGACATTCTTTCAAACGCTGGTCCGGCATCTGATCCCGGAACCCGAAATTCGCGCCCGCACGCTGACATTCCTGATGTTTTCCGATTACGGCATGCCGGTCAGCTTTTATAACGACAGCTATGATCTGTTGCTGGCGCAGGATTTCCTGTTCGCGCGCAAGATCAGCCCCGAAGCCCATGATCTCAAACAGCGGCTCGGCGCGCTTTATGTGGCGCAGGGGGTGGATTTTCGCATTTCCAACGAAGGGCGGCGGCTTTATGCCTTTCTGACCAGCCGGGGGCGCGAGGGTCGGCGCTTTGCCGCGCGGTTTTGGGAAACCGAAAGCTCGCTGGGGCGCGATCGCGAATTGCTGATCATCCTGTCCAAGAAATGGCATGTGGCCAAACGCTTTGTCGCCGCGATCAAGGCCCATACCGATATCCCGGCGGTGGACTATCTTTTTGACGAGGCGGCCTGCGCATTACCGGATCTGGGCGGGATTCAGACCAGCTTGTCCAAACGCACGCGACACCGGCGGGCGCTGATGCGGATGCTGTTCGAATCCTATGGCACTGACCGGATGATCATCTGCCTCGATCCCAGTAATATCGATCTTTTGCATGATTTCTATGCCGATCGTTCGCGCACAAGGCTGCTGGATATCGATTGCAGCTTTAGCGATGATTACCTGCGCGGCCATGCAAGGCGCATCGGCCTTGCGGGCGAGGCAACGCCGATGCGCTGGACCGGCTGCTGCCCACCATAAGGCGCGAGCTGAATTTCGAACGCGACCGGATTCGCGACGCCAATTTCGCCCATGTCTACCGGATGTATGAACGCCTTGCGCCCGAAGAAAATGCCCGCCCGCTTGCGGATTTTCTGGATATTTCCAACGATACGGCGCTCACACTGGCCCGGACGGACCCTCTTTTTGCTGACTGACAAAGGACATCCCATGCCCCATGTTTACGATGATCAGAATATCTTTGCCCGTATCCTGCGCGGCGAAATTCCCAATAACACGGTGCTGGAAAGCACCCATACGCTGGCGTTTCGCGATATCGCGCCGCAGGCCCCCGAACATGTGCTGGTGATCCCCAAGGGCGCCTATGTCGATTTCGATGATTTCAGCACCAATGCACCGGATGCCGAGATTGTCGATTTCTATCGCACCGCCGGCCGGGTCTGTGCGCAGCTAGGCGTGGCCCCGGGCGAGGGCGGCGCGGGTTATCGCGCGCTGACCAATGCCGGGCCCGACAGTTTGCAAGAAGTGCCGCATTACCACCTGCATATTCTGGCAGGCCGCAATCTTGGGCCGATTCTGGTGCGCTGAATCACACGGGCGCTGATCGCGATGAGGTCAGCGCCACAAAGACATCCTCAAGATCGGGTTCCTCGGTCGCAATATCGCGGATCACGATGCCGGTGGCGCGCAGAGCATCCAGAATCGCCCCGGCGCTGATGGCGCTGGTGCGATAGGCAAAGGCCAGCGCCCCGTCGCTGCGCCGGGTCATGGTGACGCCATCGGGCAGGGTGATTTCATCGGGCACCGGCCCTTCGGCATGAATTACCAGTGATTTTTGATCCAGCCGCCCGATCAGCGCGGCGGTCTTGTCATGGGCGATCACTTCGCCATGGTTGATGATGGCGATTTCGTCGCACATGCTTTGCGCTTCTTCCAGATAATGCGTGGTCAGAATGATCGTCATGCCGCGTTCTTCGTTCAGGCGGCGAACATTGGCCCAAAGCATCTGGCGCAATTCGATATCCACGCCGGCGGTTGGTTCATCAAGCACCAGCACATGCGGCGTATGCACCAGCGCCTTGCCCAGCAACAAACGCCGCCGCATCCCGCCCGAAAGCGAACGGGCATAGGCCTCGGCCTTGTCGCTTAGCCCGATCATTTCAAGAATTTCCTCGGTGCGGCGCTGCGATTTGGGCACGCCATAAAGGCCTGCCTGCACCTCAAGCGCGGCGCGGGGGGCAAAGAAAGGATCAAGGTTCAATTCCTGCGGCATCACCCCGATGGCGGCGCGCGACTGGCGGGGGTTTTTGTCCTGATCAAATCCCCAGATCTGCACCTGTCCGGCGGTCTTGATCGTGAGCCCGGCCAGAATATTGATCAGCGTCGATTTCCCCGCCCCGTTCGGGCCCAAAAGCCCAAAGATCGAGCCCACGGGAATCGCCAGATCGACGCCGCGCAGGGCCTCTTTGGGGGGGACATTGCGGGCCGCCGGATAGGTTTTGCGCAATCCTTTGATCTCAATCGCATTTTTTGCCATATCTGTCCCTTGCCCGCGTCCGTCTTATCGCTATCATGTCGCCAGACTTAGGGTGCATCGCGCCCGGCGGCAAGCCGCCCATCCCATAATGCTGCCATGAGGCCCCCATGTCCGACGCCTATCCCGCGCCCGAAACCGAATATGTCAACGCATGGCGTGTGGCCTGTGACGGGGCCGAAGGGCCGCTGGGCCATCCGCGTGTCTGGCTGCAAATCCCGCAGGATCTGGGCTTTGTCGAATGCGGTTATTGCGACAAGAAATTCGTGCATGAATCGATGCGTGCCGCGCCCAAAGGCTGACAGCGCGCCATGGTCATTTCGGACTATGCGCTGTAATCTGGGGCCGGTTTGGATTGATGCAGGGGCGCGCGATGACGGAAACAGGCTTTGGCAGGGGCAGCCATCTGCATCTGATCGACGGATCGGCCTATATTTTCCGCGCCTATCACGCGCTGCCGCCGCTGACGCGCAAATCCGACGGGCTGCCGGTGGGCGCCGTGGCAGGGTTCAGCGCGATGCTGGCGCGCTATCTGGATGGCAATGGCACATCCGCCGATGCGCCCACCCATGTGGCGGTGGTGTTTGACCATTCGGGGCGCAGTTTCCGCAACGATCTTTTCCCCGCCTACAAGGCGAACCGCCCGCCAGCGCCCGAAGATCTGGTGCCGCAATTCGCGCTGACCCGGCGCGCGACGCGGGCCTTTAACCTCGCCTGCCTTGAGGTCGAAGGGTTTGAGGCCGATGACATCATCGCCACGCTAAGTTGCCGCGCCCGTGATGCCGGCGCGCGGGTGACGATCATATCATCGGACAAGGATCTGATGCAGCTTGTTGGCGGCGGGGTTGAAATGCTCGACCCGATGAAAAACGTCCGCATCGACCGCGAAGGGGTCGAGGCGCGTTTTGGCGTGCCCCCTGAACGTGTGGTCGATGTGCAGGCTCTGGCCGGTGACAGTGTCGATAACGTGCCGGGCGCGCCGGGGATCGGGGTGAAAACCGCGGCGCTTTTGATCAATGAATATGGCGATCTGGAAAGCCTTTTGGAACGCGCGCATGAAATCCCCCAGCCCAAGCGGCGGCAGACGTTGATCGATCACGCCGATCAGATCCGCATGTCGCAACGTCTGGTCAAGCTCGATTGCGAAATGGATTATGATCTGGCGTTTGACAGCCTGGAGGTCATGTCCCCCGATGCCGATACGCTGCTGGGTTTTCTGGCGGAAATGGAGTTTCGCACCATTTTGCGCCGCGCGGCCACCAAGCTGGGGGTGGAACCGCCCGCCATCGCCGATGCGCCCGCTGCGCCCGCCGGAATGGAAGCCGCCGCCCCCGTGGCGCCGCCGCCGCCGCAAATCGACCATGCCGCCTATGAACAGATCCGCGATGCCGCGGCCCTTGCCCGCTGGATCGACCAGGCGCGCGAGCGTGGCTATGTCGCGGTGGATACCGAAACCACCTCGCTCGATGACATGCGCGCCGAACTGGTGGGGGTGTCGCTGTGTATCGAACCGGGGCAGGCCTGTTATATCCCGTTGCGCCACCGCGCGGCGGCGGCCAGCGATCTGTTTGGCAGCGATGATCTGGCCGAGGGGCAGATGGATTTCGATGCGGCGCTGGCGGCGCTGGCCCCGATGCTCGAAGATCGCGCGATCCTGAAGATCGGCCAGAACATGAAATATGACGCCAAGATCCTTGCCCGGCTGGGCATCGATGTCGGGCCGATCGATGACACGATGCTGATGTCTTATGCGATGCATGCCGGGCGGCATGGGCATGGCATGGATATCCTGTCGGAAACCTATCTGGCGCATGTGCCGGTGCCGATCAAATCGCTGCTGGGCGGGGGTAAATCCGCGATCACCTTTGACCGGGTGCCGGTTGCGGATGCCGTGCGTTACGGGGCCGAGGATGCCGATATCACCCTGCGCCTGTGGCAGAAATTCAAGCCGCAATTGCACCGCGCGCAGGTGACCACCGTGTATGAAACGCTGGAACGCCCGCTGGTGCCGGTGCTGGCGCGGATGGAAATGGCGGGGATCAAGGTGGACCGTGATACGCTGTCGCGGATGTCGAACGCCTTTGCCCAGAAAATGGCGGGGCTTGAGGCGGAAATCCATTCCCTTGCCGGGCGCAGTTTCAATGTCGGATCGCCCAAGCAACTGGGCGAGATCCTGTTTGATGAAATGGGCCTGCCGGGCGGCAAAAAGGGCAAAACCGGCGCCTATGCCACCGGGGCGGATATTTTGGAAGATCTCGCGGCCGAGGGAAATGCGCTTTGCGCACGCGTGCTGGATTGGCGCCAGCTTTCCAAGCTCAAATCCACCTATACCGATGCGCTGCAAGATCATATCAACCCGGATACCGGGCGGGTGCATACCTGTTATTCGATCGCCGGGGCGAATACGGGGCGGCTGGCCTCGACCGATCCGAACCTGCAAAACATCCCCGTGCGCAGCGACGAAGGCCGCCGCATCCGCGAAGCCTTTATCGCCGAGCCGGGCAAGCGGCTGGTGTCGCTTGACTATTCGCAGATCGAATTGCGGATTCTGGCGCATGTGGCGGGTATCGGGCAGTTGCAACAGGCCTTTCAAGACGGGCTGGATATTCACGCGATGACCGCCAGCGAAATGTTCAACGTGCCGATCGAGGGGATGGACCCGATGATCCGCCGTCAGGCCAAGGCCATCAACTTTGGCGTGATCTATGGCATCTCGGGCTTTGGCCTTGCGCGTAACCTGCGTATCCCCCGGGCCGAGGCGCAGGGATTTATCGACCGCTATTTTGAACGCTTCCCCGGTATCCGTGCCTATATGGATGAAACGGTGGCCTTTGCCAAAGCGCATGGTTATGTGCAAACCCTGTTTGGCCGGCGCATCAATACGCCCGAAATCGATGCAAAAGGCCCGCAGGCAGGCTTTGCCCGCCGCGCTGCGATCAATGCGCCGATTCAGGGGGGGGCTGCCGATGTGATCCGCCGCGCAATGATCCGGATGGAGGATGCGATCGCCCATCTGCCGGCGCGGATGTTGCTGCAGGTGCATGACGAATTGCTGTTCGAAGTGGATGAGGCTGCGGTTGATGAAACCATCGCCGTGGTGAAAGGCGTGATGGAAAGCGCCGCCCATCCGGCGGTGCATCTGGATGTGCCGCTGCTGGTCGATGCCGGGGTGGGGCTGAACTGGGCCGAGGCGCATTAGGCGGCGGGGTAGGGCTCCCGCCCGTCTTCGCGCCGCCCTGCGGGCGGGCTCATCCCGTTGGGCCCGGCCTCGCTGCGCTCGGCGGTTGCGCGCGGGTGCCGGGGGTGTTCCGGGCCCCTTACGTAGCGGGACATGCCGTCGGCATCATTCGCGCCAGTGTCGGGCCACCCATGGCACCGGGCGCATGAAATGGCGCAGGTGTCGAAAGGCGGTTTCCCGGCCCACGGGGCTGCGGAGCCGCGCGATATGGGCGCGGGCATTCAGCCCGACCCCGCCGCGCCAGCCACCCGCAATCGCATGTTCGGGCAGCACGCCCCCCGGAAAGATCACGATCCGCGCATCACGCGGCAGCCGCGCCGGCCAGAGGTAATTGAGCGGAAAGGCCGGCAGGCATTGATAGCGGAAATGGCGCACCCAGCGGCGCGGGAACAGATCGAACCCGCCCGGCGCATTGCGCGACACAAAGCGTTGCTCGAACCGGTATCTATCGGCAATCCCCTGCGGATCGGTGCGAAACATATCCAGCAGCGGCGCGAGCTTGCCCACCGGAAAGCGAAATACCGATGTTTGGCCCACACGTTCAAACGGCAGCGCGGCATTGCGCGCAAGGATAACCGCATCGGGATCGCCATAGCTGAAGAAATCATCCAGACTGCCGGTGATCACCAGATCCAGATCCAAAAACAGCACCGGCCCGCGCAGACTGCCCAGCTCATGCCCCCAAAGGCGGGCCTTGGGCCAGATCCCCTTGGTGTTGGTGGGCATGGCCACATCCAGCGGCGGCAGGGGTTCGCAGGCAACCTCGGGGCGGATGCCATCGGTGTTGTCGGTGAAGCAGGTGAATGTGAAGGGCGGCGTGATATTGCGCGCAACCATGGCATAAAGCCGGTTGATGAACCGCGGCCCGTATTTGGTGCCCCAGTTGATACAGATGATCTGTTTTATCACCGGCCGTC
>JBBAGE010000122.1:0-7148 GCA_041655055.1 Paracoccaceae bacterium | reverse complement strand
ATGATGTTTTGATGCGCTTTCCCGAAATTTCCGGCACTTATGCCACGATCAACGCGGGCACGACCAGCGGCGACAACCGCGCCATGCTGATCGTGCAGATGGTCCCCCCGTCCGAGCGCACCCTTGCCCCGACCCAGATCGTGCCCCAGGTGCGCGAAGCCTTGCAGGTCGTGCCCGGCGCCGAATATCTGGTGGCGGCGGCGGTCGGGATCGGGGGCGTTGCGCCGCCGGTCAGCATCACCATCACCGGCCCCCGGTTCGAAGTGCTGGAAATGCTGGATAACCAGCTTAGCGCCCGGCTGGCGGCCATTCCCGGTGTGATCGACGTGGAATCGAGCCTTGATAACCCGCAACCGACGCTGGGCCTGCGGGTGGATCGCGATGCGGCCTCTGATCTGGGGATCAGCCTTGCGACGATTTCTTCGGCGCTGAACCCGATGCTGGGGGGTGAAACGGTGTCGGTCTGGACCGCGCCCGATGGCAATACCTATGATGTGGTCGTGCGGCTGCCGCGTGAATTCCGCGATGACGTCAACATTCTGGGCGCGCTGCCGATTGCCCCCAACCAGTCGGGCGGCATGACCCGGCTTGATCAGGTGGCCGAGATCACGCAATCCGAAAGTCCGGGCGAAATCAACCGTCAGGACCGCGCGCGGGGCGTGACGATTACCGCCAACCTCGATGGGCTGACACTGGGCGATGCCATGCCGCTGATTCAGGCCGAGCTGGACGCGATGGATCTGATGCCGGGTTACCGCATTTCCATGGGTGGCGACGCCGAACAGCTTGCCGATACCGCAGCCGGTGCGCTGGCGGCGCTGATGCTGGCGATCATCTTTATCTATATGGTGCTGGCCAGCCAGTTTGGCAGTTTCCTGCAACCGCTGGCGATCATGGCCTCGCTGCCGCTGGCGCTGATCGGGGTGATGTTGGGCCTGCTGGTCGGGGGATCGACGCTTAACGTCTTTTCGATCATCGGGTTTATCATGCTGATGGGGCTGGTGGTGAAAAACGCCATTTTGCTGGTGGATAATGCCAACCAACGCACGCGCGAGGGTATGAACCTTTTTGATGCGCTGGTCGAAGCCGGTGTGACCCGGTTCCGCCCCATCGTGATGACCACGCTGGCGATGATCTTTGGCATGATGCCGCTGGCGTTGAACCTGCATGGCGGCTCGGGCGAGAATGCGCCCATGGCCCATGCGGTGATCGGCGGGCTGATCAGTTCATCCCTGCTGACGCTGGTGGTGGTGCCCGTGATGTTGACATATATCGACAGCTTTGGTCGGTGGGTCACGCGGCGGATGCCCAAGGCCCCCGATGAAGCCCATGCGCATGCGGGGGAATGACATCAGCGGGGGGCCGGATGGCGTGGGAATTCTGGATCGACCGGGGCGGGACGTTTACCGATATTGTGGCCCGCGCGCCTGACGGTGGGCTGCATACGCTGAAACTGCTGTCCGAAAACCCCGGTCAATATGCCGATGCCGCGACCGAGGGCATTGCGCGGCTGCGCGCGGGGCCCTTTGCCGGTCACCCCATCGCGGCGGTCAAGATGGGCACGACCATCGCCACCAATGCGCTGTTGGAACGCAAGGGCACGCCGCCGCTGTTGCTGATCACGCGCGGTTTTGGCGATCTGTTGCGGATCGGGACGCAGGCCCGGCCGGATCTGTTCGCGCTTGATATTCACCTGCCCGAACCGCTTTATGCCCGCGTGGCCGAGGTCGAGGAACGCCTTGATGCCCGGGGTGCGGTGATCCGGCCCATGGATGAAAATGCCCTGCGTTCGGCTCTGCGCAGTGCCTATCGGGCGGGGCTGCGTGCGGTGGCCATTGCCTTCATGCACAGCTATCGCAACCCGGTGCATGAATTGCGCGCCGCAGCGATCGCGGCCGACGAAGGCTTTACCCAAATCACCCCCAGCCATCAGGCAAGCGCGCTGATCAAGCTGGTCGGGCGCGGTGATACCGCGGTGGTTGACGCCTATCTGACGCCGGTTTTGCGCCGTTACGTGGATCAGGTAAGTGCCGCATTAGGCACTGACAGCAGGCTCTATTTCATGCAATCCAGCGGTGGCCTGACCGATGCGGCGCTGTTTTCGGGGCGCGATGCCATTCTGTCCGGTCCTGCGGGGGGCGTGGTTGGCATGGCGCGCACCGCCGAGATGGCGGGGATATCGCGCGTCATCGGCTTTGACATGGGCGGCACATCCACCGATGTCTGTCACTATGCCGGGGAATTTGAGCGCAGTTTTGAAAGCGTGATCGCCGGCACCCGTCTGCGCGCGCCGATGATGGATATTCACACGGTCGCAGCGGGCGGTGGCTCGGTTCTGGCGTTCAGCGACGGGCGCTACAAGGTCGGGCCCGAAAGCGCCGGGGCCTTTCCCGGGCCTGCCTGTTACGGCCATGGCGGGCCGCTGACGGTGACCGATTGCAATGTGATGCTGGGCAAGCTGACGCCCGCGCATTTTCCCGCCGTTTTCGGCCCGAACGGCGATGCGCCGCTTGATATCCAGGCGGTGCGGCGGGGTTTTGCCGCGCTTGCGGATGATATCGCGCAGGCCACCGGCCAGCCGCAAACCCCCGAGGATGTGGCCGAAGGTTTCCTGACCATCGCCATCGGCAATATGGCCCAGGCGATCAAGAAAATCTCGGTCGAGCGCGGGCATGACATCCAGCGCTATACATTGTGCAGTTTCGGCGGCGCGGGTGGGCAACATGCCTGTCAGGTGGCCGATGTTCTGGGCATGAATAGTGTCTTGATCCATCCCTATGCCGGGGTTTTATCGGCCTTTGGCATGGGGCTTGCCGATGTGCGGGCGCTGCGCGAGGCCCAGTTCGATCAGCCGATCGCGGCCGTGGATGCCGCAGGTGCGCGGCTTGCACAAATGGCGGCGGATGCGCGCGCCGAGGTTGCGGCCCAAGGCATCGCGCAGGCCGATATTTCGACCCGGATGCGGGCGCATTTACGCTATCAGGGCGCGCATCAATCGTTGCCGGTGCGTTTTGGCGCGCCTGCCGATATGGCCGCCGAATTTGCCGCCACGCATCGCGCCCGTTTCGGGTTTGAACCGGTGGGCCGGGCGCTGCATTTCGATATGCTGGTGGCCGAGGTGATCGGCACCACCGCGCCCGCCGCCGCGCCCGGCCCCGCATCGGGCGATATGCCCGGGCCGCAGGCGCAAATCAGGCTCTATTGCGGGGGAAAGCATATCCATGCGCCGCTTTATGCGCGCGACGGCCTGCCCGCAGGTGCGACCGTCCCCGGCCCGGCGATTATCACGGAACCAACCGGCACCAATGTCATCGATCCCGGCTGGCAGGGGCGGATCGACGGTCTGGGCAACCTTGTGCTGACCCGCATTGCCCCGCGCGCGCATATCCGCCCCGTGGGCAGCGATGTCGATCCCGTGATGCTTGAGGTTTTCAGCAATCTTTTCATGTCTATTGCGCAGCAAATGGGCGCCACGCTCGCCAATACCGCCCATTCGGTGAATATCAAGGAGCGGCTGGATTTTTCCTGCGCGCTGTTTGATGCGCAGGGCAATCTGGTGGCCAATGCCCCGCATGTGCCGGTGCATCTGGGATCGATGTCGGATGCGGTGCGCGTGGTGGCACAGCGCAATGCCGGCAACATGCGCCCGGGCGATGCGTTCATGCTGAACGCGCCCTTTGACGGGGGCACGCATTTGCCCGATGTCACGGTGATAACGCCCGTGTTTGACCCCGCTGGCGAACGGATTTTGTTCTTTGCCGGATCGCGCGGGCATCATGCCGATATCGGCGGGCGCACGCCCGGATCATCCCCCGCCGACAGCCGCCGGATCGAAGAAGAGGGCGTGGTTATCAACAATTTCCGGCTGGTCGATGGCGGGCATTTGCGCCGCGAGGCCACCCGCGCGCTGCTGGCCTCTGGCCCCTATCCCGCGCGCAATATCGATCATAACATGGCCGATCTAGAGGCCCAGATCGCCGCCAATGCCACCGGCATCGCCGAGGTGCACCGGATGATCGAAACCTATGGGATAGAGCCTGTTCTGGCCTATATGGGCCATGTGCAGGCCAATGCCGAGGCCAGCGTGCGTCAGGCCATTCGCGGCCTTCGCGGGGGCGAATGCACCTATCCGCTTGATGATGGCAGCGTGATCCGCGTGGTGATCGAAACAGACCCTGTTGCGGGCGAAGCGGTGATTGATTTTACCGGCACATCGCCGCAGCATCCGCTGAATTACAATGCCCCCGCCAGCATTGTGAAGGCGGCGGTGCTCTATGTTTTTCGCACCATCGTCGGCCGGGATATTCCGCTGAACGAGGGGTGCTTGCGCCCCATCCGTCTGATCCTGCCCGAGGGATCGATGATCAACCCCGCCTATCCCGCCGCCGTGATTGCCGGCAATACCGAGGTGAGCCAGGCCATCGCCGATTGCCTGTTCGCCGCGCTGGGGGTGCTGGCCGGATCGCAGGGCACGATGAACAATTTCGTCTGGGGCAACGAAGATTTCCAGAATTATGAAACGATTGCAGGCGGAACCGGCGCCGGACCGGGTTTTCCCGGGGCATCCGGCGTGCATAGCCATATGACCAACACGCTGATGACCGATCCCGAAGTGCTAGAGACCCGCTTTCCCGTGCGGGTCGAATGCTGCGCTTTGCGCCCCGATTCCGGTGGCGCGGGCCAATGGCGCGGCGGCGACGGGCTGCACCGGATCTTGCGGTTTTGCGATGATGTGACGGTGACGCTGCTGACATCGCACCGGGTGGTGCCGCCTTTGGGCGCGGCCGGTGGCGGCGCCGGGGCGCTGGGCGAAAACGCGGTGCTGCGCGCGGATGGAGCGCGCCAAGTGCTGCGCGGCAATGATCAGGCGCATTTGCAAGCGGGCGATGCGATCGAAATCCTGACCCCCGGCGGTGGCGGCTGGGGACAGACGGGCTAAAAACACCTTGCATTCGCGGGGCGTATTGCCGACCAATTGCGCCAAAAGCTATGGCCCGACAGATAGTGAGGAATGATGACCAAGACCCCCGAAATGATGACCGATCAGGAATTTGCCGATATGCTGGCAAATGTGCTGACGGTGCAGCCGATCGAACAGGATTATTATCAGGGCCCGGCCTTGGAAAACTGGCAGATCGGGCGGGCCTATGGCGGGCTGGTGATCGCACAGGCCACAATGGCTGCGATCGAAACGGTCGAACCCCACAAGATCTGTCATTCGCTGCATGCCTATTTCATGCGCCCGGGCGATGCGACGGCGCCGATCCTTTATCAGGTGGAACGCGACAATGACGGGCGCAGTTTTTCCACCCGTCGGGTGATCGCGCTGCAAAACGGGCGGCCGATTTTGAATTTCTCGGCCTCGTTCCATGCGCGCGAGGATGGGTTCAGCCACGCCACCCCGATGCCCGATATGCTGCGCGTCGATGAATTGCCCGAGGATTCGAGCCTGATTTTCCGCTTTCCGGTGGAAACCCGGCGCACATGGCGGCGCGATCTTGCGGCCGAGGATATGTCTGCGCCCAGCTATGATTTCTGGTTCCGCGTGCGCGGCGATCTGGGCAGCGATCCACGCCTGCATCTGGGTGCGATTGCCTTTGCCTCTGATCTGGGGGTGCTGACGGCCTCGATGAAACCGCATGGGAAAAACTATACCGCCCCCGGCATGCAGGTCACCAGTCTGGATCACGCGCTCTGGCTGCATGGCGATGCGCGGGCCGATGAATGGATGCTGTTCGTGACCGAAAGCCCCTGGGCCGGTGCCGCGCGCGGGTTCAACACCGGGCGGATCTATACCGCCGATGGCCGCATGATCGCCAATATCGCCCAGGAAGGTCTGACCCGGCATATTGGCGGCGCGTAAACTGCAAACAACTGTAAGGGTTAGCCGGGCGTTTATCTTTGGCTGATATCCCACACCTCGGGTGAATGAACGAGGTGTGGGATGAGCGCGAAGCAAAACGCGCCGATCATCATCAAAAAGAAAAAGGTCGTGGCCGGCGGTGGCCACCACGGCGGCGCGTGGAAAGTGGCCTATGCCGATTTCGTCACCGCCATGATGGCCTTTTTCCTGTTGATGTGGCTGATCAATGCGACAACCGAAAAACAGCGCAAGGGCGTTGCCGATTATTTCAACCCGACGATCCCGGTCAACCGGGTGTCGGGCGGCGGCGATGGGGCCTTTGGCGGCGACAGCATCTTTTCCGAGGAATCGCTGGCACGCAACGGTATCGGGGCGGCGATGCGTCACCCCACCGATGCCGAACGCGCCCGTGGCGATGCCGATGCCAATACCGACGATGTGCATGCCGAAGCTGCGGATGCCGCCGCCATCGCCGCTGTGCAAGATGCGCTTAGCGCGCTTAGCGGTGAAAGCATGGTCGCCGAAGAGGCCCTGCGCCATATCGTGACCCGCGTCACCGACGAAGGGCTGATCATCGAACTGTTCGATCTGCCCGATGTCCCGCTATTTGCCCCCGAAACCGCCGATCCCGCCCCGATTCTGCGCGAACTGGCCCAGATGCTGGCGGGTATTTTCGCGCTGGTGACCAATGATCTTGCGATCAACGGGCATCTGGCGTCGCAATCGGTTGTGGTGGCGGATAATCCGGTCTGGGATCTGTCGGGCAGGCGCGCCGATGCAATGCGCGGCCTGCTGGAATCGCACGGAATCACCGCCAAACGCATCCAGCGTATTTCCGGCTTTGCCGACCGCAAACAGGTGGCCGCCAATCCGATGGCCGTGCGCAACAACCGGGTCGAACTGATCCTTTTGCGCAAGGCCCGCTGAGAAATGCATCACATTTTAAATGTTAGGCGGGTGTTAAGGCGGCGGGGGTATTCCTGCTGTCGGACCCTTTGGGGAAAATAGCAGAAAGGCGCTGTAATGTCGATTTCCTCCGCTCTGAATGCCGGCGTTGCCGGCCTGAATGCAAATGCCACACGGCTTGCGACGATTTCCGATAATATCGCGAATTCAAGCACCTTTGGCTATAAACGGACCGAGGCCAATTTCGAATCCTTCGTGATTCGCGGCGCGCCGGGCGCGGGCACCTATTCCGCCGGCGGCGTGCGCGCATCAACCGTGCGGCTGATCGACGATCGCGGCGGGCTGGTGGGCACGTCCAATGCGATGGATCTTGCGGTGG
>JBBAGE010000121.1:0-7265 GCA_041655055.1 Paracoccaceae bacterium | reverse complement strand
CGGCGGGCTGACGAGTGCCGAGAAGGATCGGATCAAGGAACTGGAGCGGGAGGTTCGTGAACTGCGCCAGGCCAACGAGATCCTGAAGAAGGCCAGCGCGTATTTTGCGATGGCGGAGCTCGACCGCCCGTTTCGCAAATGCCCTGCCGCCGCGCGCTGCGGCGACAGGGGGCCATCTCAACCGGGGGTGAAATAGGGCAGGCTCATCCCGTTGGTAAGCTTGCCGAAGGTCACGTTCAACGCCATGCCCACTTCGATCTGGTTATTGTCGATCCCGACGATCCGGCTGACGACGCGCGGGCCTTCGTCGGTTTCCACGACCGAAAGGTTATAGGGCGCCTCGATCCCCGGGATTTGCGCGCGGTGCACGATGACGAAACTGTGCAGCTTGCCCTTGCCCGACGCCTCTTGCCATTCCAGATCGGGCGAGGCGCATTCCATGCACATCACCGCCTGCGGCGCATGCCACTCGCCGCAGGCTTTGCAGCGCAGCAGCATGTAGCGGCCATTGGCGGCCCCGTCGAAGAAGGGGGCGGACGCCTCGTCGGGTTGGATGATGGCCTCGACCTCGGATGTGTTCATCTTGTCCATCTGCGCCTCCTTAATGCACGGTTTCATGCGGGCTGACGATCAGCGTCGCGTGGTGATCGAGCAGCCCGCCCTGGCTTGAGACCAGAACGATATCGTTCTTCTTCACCTGCCGCTCGCCGCCCTGGCCGCGGGCCTGAATGACCGCTTCGGAAAGCGGCGTCATCCCCCACATGTAATAGGCCGAAAGCTGGCCGCCGCCGGTATTGGTGGGTAGCGCGCCGCCGGGGGCCAGCGTGCCGCCCTTGACGAATTCGCCGCCCTCGCCCTTGGCGCAAAAGCCGTAATCCTCAAGCGTGACCAGCGTGGTATAGGTGTAGCAATCGTAAAGCTCGCAGATGTCCACATCGTCCTTGGTGATGCCGGCCATGCGGAAAGCGGTCTTGCCCGATTGCTGTGCGCCCGAGTTCACCTCGTTCTCATAGCCTTTCTTCTTCGGATTGCCCGGATGGCCCTGACCCATGCCCAGCACATGCACCGGCGGCTGCTTCAGATCCTTCGCCCGCTCGGCGGAAGTGACCACCACGGCCACCGCCCCGTTGTTGACCATAGTGCAATCGTAAAGCCGGAACGGCTCTGCGATCCAGCGCGAGGCGAAATACTCATCAAAGCTCAGCGGATCGCGGTAGATCGCATGGGGGTTCATCGTGGCCCATTGCCGGTTCGAGATCGCGATTTCCGCGAAGCTTTCCTGCGTGGTGCCGTAAAGCGCCATGTGCCGGCGGGCGGCAAGCCCATACATCGCATTGGCGCCGGTCATGCCATATTGCAGATCGAGCATGTCCATCGTGGTCACGTTGGCAGCACCCGCCACCCGGCCCATGCCGTAGCTGCCGCCGGCGCTGGTGCCCGGCTGCATCGGCGCATCGGCATAGACGCAGACCACTGCGTTGCACATGCCCTTCTCAATCGCCATCATCGCATATTGGACCATCTGCCCCGTGGTCGAACCCTGGGCGACCATCTCGGCCGTCAGCCCCATGTCGCGCAGCCCGAGCAGGTTCTGCGTCGAAACCGTCAGCGAATTGGCGCCGAACTTGCCGCTCGAAAGCCCGGCGTTGATCAGCAGCCCGTCGATATCCTTCTTCTCCAGCCCGGCATCCTCGATCGCCCGGCGGATCGCATCCGCCGCAAGCACCGGCGCAGGCCCCATCCATTCGCGCGACATCCGGGTGATCCCGAGGCCGGCAATGGCACCCATACTTCCCTTGGCCATTCTGTTTCCTCCTGTTGTGCGCCCGCGATTTTGTTCTTGCTGCCAGGTCACAGCCCGGCAGATGCAGGCGGGTGACATGAGCCTGAAGCCTCGGCGGGGGCGAGTCAACGAAGATGAAAATACCGGGGCTACCGAGGCGGTTTGCCCGTTCGCTGCCTTGTGCCGATCGCCGTCTGGTAGACTTTCGCGACATCTGCGGAAAATCGTTCGACCGAGTGCAGCCTTGCGTCGTCCAGCGCGGCGCGGGCCATGGCGTGGCGTTCCGCGCGGTTCACGAGCAGCGCATGCACGGCATCGGCCCAGGGCTCGACGTTTTCTTCGGTCAAGAGGCCGGTCTGGCGGTGCTGGACAAAGGCGTTCACGCCGCTTCCATTCACGGCCACGACCGGCAGCCCGGCGGCCATCGCTTCGAGGATCACCATGCCCTGCGTCTCGGAGGTCGAGGCAAAGACGAACAAATCCGCAATCGCCAGGTAATCGGGAATGTCCTGTTCGGGAACCACGCCGATCAGCCGCACGTCGGCGCCAAGGCCCTTGTCGGCGATGACCTGCGCCAGATGCGCGCGCTCTTCGCCATCGCCGATGATCAACAGCCGAAATGGCGGGGCGTGGCGATCACGCAATTCCCGCATCGCGGCCAGCAGGAAATCGAGGTTCTTTTCTTTTGACAGGCGCGAGACCGTTATCAGGATCATCCGCCCATCGGGATTGTGCCGCGCGCGCAGATCAGCGAGGCGGGCGGGATCATGCGCCTGAAAACGTTCGATCTGGATGCCGGTGGGGTGGATATGCACCGGCCGGTCCACGCCGATCAGGCGCACATAATCACGCGTCACCGGGGTCGGCACGATGATTTCATCACAGCGGTTGGCAAAGCGGCGCACCAGCCAATGCGCGATCACATTGCGAAACAGCGCGCCGGGCAGGGGGATGGTATGGGCGAATTGTTCCAGCCGCGTGTGATAGGTAAACACCGCCGGAATGCCCAGCCTGCCCGCCATATGCAGCCCGAGCGATCCCAGCCAGAACGGATGGTGGATATGGATCACATCGGGTTTGAAATCGCGCACCGCGCGCCGGCTGCGTGGATGCAGCGGATTGGCCACCCGGATCAGCCCGCCGGTGCCAAAAAGCGTCGGCACCCGCACGATACCCGGTTCATGCGGCCCGGGGTCATAAGCGGGGGCGACGACCAGAACCTCATGCCCCAGTTGTTCCAGCCCATGGCGCAGGCGATTGACCGAAATCGCCACCCCGCCGACAAAGGGCAGATAGGTGTTGGTAAACATCACCACCCGCAGCGGGCGGCCCAGATCGACCGGGGCGCGCAGATTGTAATCGGGATAATAGCTGCGTTCGCGAAAGAGCCGGTTGTAAAGATAAACGCCGGTGATGACAAAGGCCGAAAAGATCAACAGAAAATTAAGCCAGCCGACATAAAACAGCGCATAGATAAAGAACCAAAGCCCCTCGATCTGACGCGCAAGCGATGTGGGCGTGGTATCCACGGGGATCATTTCGACATCGATTCTGCCCTGATCGACGCGCAGGTCGAGATAGTGATAAAAACTGGTCTCATCATTGACGACAAAGCCGCCCGCGCCGCCGGTCACCAGATAACGGATGCCGTCCAGCGTCTGATCCGAATAGGTCGCGGCCCCGGCTGAAATCACTGTATCGACGCCCAATTCCGCGAATATGGCCAGAATCCGATCGCGATCGGGCGGCTCGGACCAGGCGCCGGTTTCGGGCGGGAAAAGCGTTTCCTGCCGGGGTTCGATCAGCGGATGGCCGACAAAGACAATGACGGGTGTGGTATCCTCGGGGTGCACGATATCGCGCAGCCAGCGTTCCTGCCAATCGATCGGGGTGCGCCCCGTTCCATCAAGGAACACAAGCTGCGCCTGCGGCAGGCTCAGTTCATAGAAATGCGGCCCGAACCGTTGATAGAACCGGGCACTACCGAATTCGTCATATTCATTATTGGCGAAGGTCAGCAGATAGGGGATGTCGAGATGCGACAGCGTTCCCAAAAGCGCGCGGTATTTGTCTTCGCCGCCGCCGCTGACGATATTGCCGGCCGATACGACGAAATCCACCCCGGACGCATTCAGCCGGGGGATGACCTGACGTTCCAGAACACCGATGGAATTATTGCCCTCGCCCACCACGGCGAAATGTAGCGGCTGGTCGGGGCGGACCCCGGCTTCGATCCGGCCGATCTGGCCGGCCAGCAGGGCCCTGGTGTCGGGGGCCGAGGCATAGAGATAGAGCCGATATCCCCCGATCGTCAGAACGATCACGACATTTGCATAGAAAAAAAGGGAAAGCAGCACCCGTTTCATCGGGTCTGCACCTTTGGGCGAAATGCGGTGAATGTGGCCACGACACCAATCGCCATGCCCAGATAGCTGGTCAAAAACCGCCAGGCAAAGACCACAAGCAACAGATCGCCCGGCGCCATCTGCCCGGCCATGAATCCGGCAAAGGCCAGTTCGGCAAAACCCGCGCCCCCCGGTGTGGGGGCGAAATACATCAAGAATGTGACCACCGACAGCGTGCCGATCACCCGCACCCAATCGACATCGTAATCCAGGATCTCAAGCAAAACCGCCGGCAGGGCAAACAGCGTCAGCAGGAATAGAAGCGTGGCGATCACCGCCGCCAGCGCATAGCGGCGCGGCCCGCGAATGAACCGCGTGAAACTTGCGGAAAATTCGGTGGTTTCGCGGTGGACAGCCGCGCTCCAACGGGTCTGCCTTTCGCCTTTGATCAGGCCGATGCGGCGCGCAAGCGCAAAGATCCGGTCCAAAAGCGCCGCGATCCAGAAGGGGCGGAACAGCACGATCAGCACACCCGCCAGATAGAGCACGATCAGCCCCGACAGCGATTGCAACGTGATCCGCACCGCTCCATTCGTCGCGGGCTGCAGAAACTGAAACAGCGGCGCGATGAGAAAGATCGCGAGCATCGCCAGAATGGTGCGAATCGTCGTTGCCGCCGCCGATGCGCCCACGGGCACGCCATGGCGTTGCAGATACCAGACCTGCGCGAAACCGCCCCCCGTCGCCAGCGGCGTCACGTTCGAAAACAGGATGTTGATGAAGATGAGGGGGAATATCGCGCGCAATCTGATCCGCGCGCCAATCGTGCGCAGCACGAAATAAAGCCGCAGCCCGTCACTCAGGAAATAAACCGCCACAAACCCGGCGATCATCGCCACGGCCTGCGGCTGGATCAGCCTTGCATCGAAACGCGCAAGTGCGCCGCCAGAAAGCGCCGAGACAACGACAAAGCCCGCACCCGTCAACGCGACGAACAGGGCCGCAGAAATCAGCCAGCCCGCCGGTCTGTTCCAAAGACCCGCCCGGCGGGTGGGGCGCTGATGGTTGTGTTGTTGCACGCAAGGCCCTCTGTCCTGCCTTGGGATATATCCCGGCAGCGGCCACAAAACAACGTCACCGCGATGTGGCCCCTAAAGGCGCAGATCGCCCATCTTGCCGAAACGGCGGGGGGTGGCCTTGGCGGGCGGGCTGTCGTTTTCGGCAAGCCCTTCGATGATCGGGCAATCGGGCCGGTCATCGCCATGACAGCGCTGTGCCAGATTTTCCAGCGTCGCGATCATGGCCGCGATTTCGGCCTGTTTTTGTTTCAGCGCCTCGACATGGCCCAGCGCCAAAGCTTTGACATCGGCACTGGCCCGGTCGCGGTCGCTCCACAATGTCAGCAATTCGCCGATCTGTTCGACGGTAAAGCCAAGATCGCGCGCGCTTCGGATAAACCGCAGGCGGTGGATATCGGCGGCGTCGTAGTCGCGATAGCCGCTGTCGCGCCGCGCGGCTTTGGGGATCAGTCCGGTTTGTTCGTAATAGCGGATCATCTTGGCGCTGACCCCGGATGCGCGCGCGGCGGCCCCGATATTCATCTGTTTTCTCCTTCTATCTTGTTCTTATATGGGTTGGCGGGTGGCTTCGGCCAATTGCACGGGGTGCGCATCGGTGGCGACCACGGGCCGAAAGGCGCGCAGCCGCAATGCGTTTGTCAGCACAAACACGCTCGACAGGGCCATCGCGCCCGCTGCCAGCACCGGCGAAAGCAAGGTGCCCGTCAGCGGATAAAGCACCCCAGCCGCCACCGGGATCAGCGCGGCATTATAGGCAAAGGCCCAGAACAGGTTCTGGCGGATATTGCGGATCGTCGCTTTCGACAGGGCAATCGCATTCACGACCCCGCGCAGATCGCCCGACATCAACACCACATCGGCCGATTCAATGGCGATATCCGTGCCGGTCCCGATCGCAAGGCCCACATCGGCCTTGGCCAGTGCCGGCGCGTCGTTGATCCCGTCGCCGACAAAGGCCAGCTTGCGCCCGCCCGCGCGCAAATCGTGGATCGCCTGCACCTTGCCATCGGGCAGCACCTCGGCCACGACTTCGTCAATGCCAAGCATCTGCGCCACGGCATTGGCGGTTGCGCGATTGTCGCCGGTGATCATCGCAACCCGCAGCCCCATATTCTGCAGGGCGCGGATTGCCTCGGGGGTGGTGTCCTTGATCGGATCGGCAACGGCAATCACCGCCGCAAGCCGGCCATCGATCGCGGCATAGAGCGGCGTTTTGCCCGCATTCCCCAGCCGCGCGGCTTCGTTCGCGAATGGCCCCACGTCATGCCCGAGTTTGGCCATATAGCGATCGGCCCCGACCGCGACGGAACGCCCGTCCACCGTGGCGGCAACGCCATAACCGGGCACCGCCGCGAACCCATCGGGCGTGGCGATTTGCAGCCCGCGCGCCTTGGCCGCCGCGACGATGGCGCTGGCGATGGGATGTTCCGAGCGCGCCTCGACCGCGGCGATCAGCGCCAGCACCTCGTTGCGGGTAAAACCGTCGGCAAGCGTCAGATCGGTCAGTTCCGGCCGGCCTCTGGTCAGCGTGCCGGTTTTATCGAATGCGACGACCGCAACATCACGCAGCGCCTGCAACGCCTCGCCCCGGCGAAACAGCACGCCCATTTCCGCCGCGCGCCCGGTGCCCACCATGATCGATGTCGGCGTAGCCAGCCCCATCGCGCAGGGGCAGGCGATGATCAGCACCGCCACCGCATTGACCAGCGCAAAGCCAAGCGCCGGATCCGGCCCAAAGACCAGCCAGATCACAAAGGTCAGCGCCGCTATCGCCATCACGGCGGGCACGAACCATGCGGTGACCCGATCCACCAGCGCCTGGATCGGCAGTTTCGATCCCTGCGCATCTTCGACCATGCGGATGATCTGTGCCAGCACGGTATCTGCGCCCACCCGTGTCGCACGAAAGGTAAAGGCCCCGGTGGTGTTGATCGTGCCCCCCACGACTTCGGCCCCCGCGCTTTTGGAGGCGGGCACCGGCTCGCCAGTAATCATCGATTCGTCGATATAGGATGCGCCCGCGGTCACGACACCATCGACGGGCACCTGCGCACCGGG
>JBBAGE010000120.1:0-7298 GCA_041655055.1 Paracoccaceae bacterium | reverse complement strand
GCATTCGGCTGGGGGATCACCACGGCTTTCGTCGATGATCAGGATCTGTTCATCGAGCGGCTGAACCCCGACGATCCGGCCGAAGCCCTGAGCCCCCAAGGCTACCGCCCCATGGCCACCCGCCAATCCATCGTGCAGGTCAAGGATGCGCCCCCCGTCACGCTCGATCTGTATTGGAGCGCGAATGGCCCGATCCTGCCCGCCGATCAATTCGATCTGGCCGCGATCACGCCGCCGGGCCATGTGGTGGCGCTTGGCTGGACGGGGCTGAGTGCATCCGATACATCAATGAACGCGCTTATATCCTTGATGCAGGCCAAAAATATCGAAGATGGTATCGCCGCCGGGCGCGATATGATCGCCCCCGCGCTGAACCTGACGATGGCCGAGGGCGATGGCATCGCCCTGAAACTGACAGGCGCAATCCCGAAACGCAGCGCCGCGCATCAAAGCCAGGGCCGCATCCCCGCACCCGGCTGGATTGCAAACAACCGCTGGCAAGGCATTGTCGATTATGACGAAAACCCTGCGTTCATTCGCCCCGAAGGCGGGATTTTGGGCAATTTCAACAACAAGCTGATCGATCAGCCCTTTCCGGATCACGTCAGCCATGTCTGGGGCGATCACCAGCGGGTCGGCCGCTGGCAGCGCCTGATGCAAAGCCGCGAAGTCCACACCCGCGAAAGTTTTATCGAGGCCCAGAACGACACCGTCGCCCCCGATGCGCGCGCCCTGCTGCCGCTGGTTGCCGCCGATCTGTGGTTCACCGGCGAGGCCGCGACCGAAGGCACACCGGAGCGCCGGCGCCAGCGCGCGCTGGCGCTGCTGGCCGAATGGAATGGCGAGATGAGCGAACATCTGCCTGAACCGTTGATCTATTCCGCATGGATGCGCGCGCTGCAAGACCGGATGATCCGCGATGAATTGGGCCCGCTTGCCCGCCGCATCACCCATATCGAGCCGCTGTTCATCGAACGCGCCTTTCGCAACACCGATGGCGCCGGCATCTGGTGCGATGTGATCCAATCCGCACCCGTCGAAAGCTGCACCGATATCGCGCGCATGGCGCTGGACGATGCGTTGATCTGGATCGCGGAAAACCACCCCGGCGCGCTCGAAAGCCTGCGCTGGGGCGATGCGCATCAGGCCACGCATGATCACCCGGTTCTGGGCCGCGTGCCCGTGTTGCGCTGGTTCGTCAACATCCGGCAAAGCACCTCTGGCGGGGATAATACGCTAATGCGGGGCCTGACCAAAGGCAGTGATCCGCAGCCGTTTTTGAACGTGCATGGCGCAGGATATCGCGGCGTTTATGATTTCGCTGATCCCGACAGTTCCGTTTTCGTCACATCCACCGGGCAATCGGGCCATTTTCTAAGCCGCCATTACGATGATCTGGGCGGATTTTGGCGGCGCGGGGAATATGTGCCGATGTCGCTTGATCCCAATCTGGCGCGCGCGGCCCCGGTGGGGATCACCACCCTGCGCCCCGGGCCCAAAACCGATCACAATTCGCGGTAGCGCAATTCCTGCCGCGCGGTCCAGCGCACATCGATACGGTAGCCCTGTTCCAACTGCTGTTCGCTTTGCACAACGCCCTGCGCGTGCAACCATGCACGCTTGCGCCCTTCGTCAAAACCAAGGGTCAAGCTGCGCTCGGATTTTTCTTCCTCAAAGGTGGCGGAAATCGCGGCCAGCAATTCGGGCACGCCATCGCCATCACGCGCGGAAATCGCGAACACATCCTTGGTCCGCGCGGCCTGGGTTTCCAGAGCCTGCCGCGCTTCGCCGGCCACCAGATCGATCTTGTTCCACACCTCGATCCGGGGGACATCCGGGTTCAGCCCCAATTCGCGCAAGATAGTTTCCACATCCTCGGCCTGTTCGGCGCTTTGGGCGTGGGACACATCGCGCACATGCACAACCAGATCCGCGCCCAGCACTTCCTCAAGCGTGGCGCGAAATGCCGCAACCAGCTGCGTGGGCAATTCGGAAATGAACCCGACCGTATCGCTAAGGATGATTTCGCGCCCCGATGGCAGGGTCACGCCGCGCATCGTCGGGTCGAGCGTGGCGAAAAGCATATCCTTCGCCATCACCTCTGCGCCGGTTATCCGGTTGAAAAGCGTTGATTTTCCCGCGTTGGTATAACCCACCAACGCCACCACCGGATAAGGCACCTTGGCCCGCGCGGCGCGGTGCAATTCGCGGGTTTTGACCACTTTTGACAATTGTTTGCGGATACGCACGATTTGATCGTCGATCGCGCGCCGGTCGGCCTCAAGCTGGGTTTCCCCCGGACCGCCGACAAAACCAAACCCGCCGCGCTGACGTTCCAGATGGGTCCAGGCGCGCACCAGCCGCGTGCGCTGATAGCTGAGCGCGGCCAGTTCGACCTGCAACACCCCTTCGCGGGTGCGCGCACGATCGGCGAAAATCTCCAGGATAAGCCCGGTGCGGTCCAGCAGTTTGACTTTCCAGGCTTTTTCAAGGTTGCGCTGTTGCACCGGGCTGACCGGCCCATCCACCAGCACCAACCCGATTTCATCGGCCTCAAGATGTTGACGAATTTCTTCAATCTTGCCTTTGCCAAACAACATGCCCGCATGCAGTTTCGGCAGGCGCACGACTTCCGCCCCCACAACCTCTAGCCCCGGCAGGGCCGCGGCAAGGGCCACGGCCTCATCCAACGCAGCCTGCGGGGCGCGCCGCGCGCGATCCGAGGTCAGTTCCGGGTGGATAACCCAGGCGCGGGTATCGCGAAGTTCAATTTCGCTCAAAATTTATTCTTCACCATCGTAAAGGTTAATCGGCTGCGAGGGCATGATCGTCGAAATCGCATGTTTATAGACAAGCTGCGATTGCCCATCCCGGCGCAGCAACACACAGAAGTTATCAAACCAGGTTATGACGCCTTGCAGTTTCACACCATTGATCAAAAAAATCGTGACGGGAACCTTGGTTTTGCGGACGTGGTTCAGAAATGCGTCCTGCAAATTTTGTTTATCGGCAGCCATGTAGTTTCGCCTTTTTATTGCGCTTTGTGCGATCTGCCTCTCGGCGGCAGGATTATTTTACGTCTGTTTATCATTATGGGGACGCAAGTGCCGAGATTCCAGCCCCAAATGCGGATTTGCCCTATCCGGCATCTTCTTCTTCAAGAAAGGCCACGCGATTACCGGCCTTGTTCATCGTCACCACGCCAAGCGATTTCAATTTGCGGTGCAGCGCGCTGCGCTCCATCCCGACAAAGGTGGCGGTGCGCGAAATATTGCCGCCAAAGCGGTTGATCTGGGTCAGCAGATATTCGCGTTCGAACAATTCCCGCGCATCGCGCAGCGGCAGGGCCGCCATCGCGCCCGACAACAATCCGCGATCCTCGCCATTGCCCTCATCCATGGCCGGCAGATCGGCGGCGCCGATTTCGCCCGTGTCATCGCCAAGGATCAGCACCCGCTCGATCATGTTGCGCAGTTGGCGCACATTGCCGGGCCAGGGCATCGTCTGCAACAGTGCTATGGCGTCGTCGGACAGCGCGCGCAGCGGCAGGCCCTGCGTTTCGTTGAAATGGCGGATAAAGGCGCGGGCAAGATCGGGGATATCCTCAACCCGTTCTTGCAGCGATGGCACCTGAATCGGCACGACATTCAGCCGATGATAGAGTTCCTGCCGGAACCTGCCTGCATCAATTTCGGATAACAAGTCTTTGTTTGTGCTGGAAATAAATCGGATATCGACACGCACCTTGTCGCCGCCGCCCACGCGGTTGAATTGCTGATCCACCAGCACCCGCAAGATTTTCGATTGGGTGCCCAGCGGCATATCGGCCACTTCGTCAAAAAACAGCACCCCGCCATGGGCCTGTTCAAGCAGGCCCGGTTCCACACCGCGTTCAGTAGTTTCGCGGCCAAAAAGCACCTCTTCCATCCGTTCGGGTGCAATAGATGCGGAATTGACTACGACAAAGGGCGCCTCGGCCCGCGGCGACTGGGCGTGGATATAGCGTGCGGCCATCTCTTTGCCGGCGCCGCCCGGCCCGGTCAACATGATACGGCCATTGGATTTAGTGACCTTATCCAGATTGGATTTCAACATCTTGAAGGATGAACTTGATCCGATCATCGTCACCGCCGCAACTTCGCGCCGCCGCAGGGCCGAATTTTCGCGCCGTAGGCGTGATGCCTCCATCGCGCGCGAAATCACCACCAAAAGCTGATCGATATTGAACGGTTTTTCGATGAAATCATAGGCGCCTTGTTTAATCGCCGCGACGGCAATTTCGATATTGCCATGGCCCGAAATGATCACCACCGGAATATCAGGATTGTCACGCTTGACCGATTTAAGGATGTCGATCCCATCCATCCGGCTATCCTTGAGCCAGATATCAAGGATCAGCAGCGCCGGCGGTTCGGCGTTGATCTGCTGCATACAATCGTCGGAATTACCTGCAAGACGCGTCGTAAACCCTTCATCATTCAGGATATCCGAGATCAATTCGCGGATATCGCGTTCGTCATCCACGATCAGGATGTCACCCATCATTTGCCCCTTTTCCGTCATACTGCCAATTTTTTGGGTTGTTGTTTCACATCGGCCACGGCCTGCAGCCGGATTTCCGCGCGTGCGCCGATCTGGCCCGATCCGTCCAGCGGTTCGGCATCGCCGAGCGTCAGGCTGCCGCCATGTTCCTCGATGATCTTCTTGACGATCGGCAGGCCAAGCCCCGTGCCCTTTTCGCGTGTGGTCACATAGGGTTCAAACAGGCGCGAACGATCTTCGGGCAGGCCGATGCCATTGTCGCAGATCACGATGCGCAATTCCTCGCCCTGTTGATCCAGCGTGACGGAAATGCGCGGCACGTGGCCTTTGGGCGCGCCAGCTTCGGACAGCATATCAATCGCTTCGCCGGCATTCTTGATCAGATTTGTCAGCGCTTGTCCGATCATCGTCGCATCCACATGGGCCATGACCGGCGCATCCGTCAGTTGCGCCAGGATGTCCACCCCCGGCTGCGCGCTTTGCTGCAACAGCACCGCACCGCGCACCAATGCGACCATATCTTCGGGGCGGCGGTCGGGTTCGGGCATACGGGCAAAGCGTGAAAATTCATCGACGATGCGGCGCAAATCGCCGGTCTGGCGCACGATCACATCGGTATATTGTTCAAGCGATGCGGCATCTTCGTCGTCCAGGCGTCGGGAAAACTTGCGCTTTATCCGCTCTGCCGATAGCTGGATGGGCGTTAGCGGGTTCTTGATCTCATGCGCGATCCGGCGGGCCACATCGCCCCATGCCGCCATTCGTTGCGCCGACACCAGATCCGTTACATCGTCAAAGACCACCACATAGCCTTCACGCGTGCCATCCGCCGCGCGCCGCGTGGCCATACGCACCAGCAGGATTTCCTGTTTGCCGCCGCGCAGGACACGGATTTCCTCTTGCGCCACTTCGCTTTGACCGGCGCGCAGACGGGCAAACAGATCGCCAAATTCCGGCACCGCCACCGCAAGCGACACCATCTGCCCGCCGTCGGGCCCAAGCCCCAGCATCCGTTCGGCCGATCGGTTCACAAAGGCCACCTGTCCCTGCGCATCAAGCCCGACAACCCCGGCGGTGACCGATCCCAGCACGCTGTCGAACAGCCGCCGGCGCCGGTCGATCTGTTCGGAATGTTCCACCAGCGTTTCGTGCTGGGTTTTCAACTGGCGCGTCATCTGGTTGAAAATCCGACCCAGCATGGCGATTTCATCGTCGCCCTGTTCCTCGATCACGCGGGCATCGAAATCGCCCGCACCCACACGCTGCACCGCGCCCGTCAGCCGCCCAACCGGCCGTGCCAGACGTTCGGCGAACCACAGCCCCAGCCAGATCGCGGCCAGGATCAGCAGCACCGCAAAACCCAGATAAAGCAGCCCGAATTCAAACAGCAACCGCCCGCGATCGCTTTCAAGCTGATTGTAAAGCCGCACGGTTTCTTGCGTATCGTCAAGCAGGCTCAGGATCGCGCCATCAACATCGCGACTGACATAAAGATAGCGGTCGGCAAAACCGGGGATTTTCATCAATCCCCGAAATTCGTTGATATCCCAATCCTCTATGATGATAACTTCACCCGCGCCTGCGGCCAGCATATCGGCCTCGGACGGTTGTTCGAAATCAAACAGATAGGATCTGTCGCCGCGCGCGCGGATCGTTCCGGTGGCATCGATGATATAGGCTTCGCGCAACCCGCGCTGCACCATGGATTGGCCCTGCGGCAGGATCTGGCGCAGATCGCCATCCTCTAGAAACAGGGCCTGACGCCGCGCCTGTGTCAGCAGGCCCGCCAGCGCGCGGGTATCCTCGATCAGATCTTCGCGATGTTCCGCCTTATAGGCTTCGGCTGCGGCCAGCGATGTGCCCACAACCTGCCGCACGCGGTCGGAAAACCAGCCTTCCAGCCCGGCATTCACCGTCATCATCGCAAAAACCGCGACCAGAACCGTCGGGATCAGCGCGATCAGCGCAAAGGCCCCCGTCAGCCGCAAATGCAGCCGTGATCCGGCCGAGCGCGCACGCCGCGCCGCGATCATCTGGGCCACGCGCTGCAACACCATCGCCGCCACCACCAGCACATAGACCAGATCCGCCAGCAGCACATAACGCAATGCCGGCGAGCTTGCGTCCTGATCGAGCGGCCCCAGCACGAAAAAGGTTGCCAGCGCCAGCACCGGCCCCAGTGTCACGATGACAGGCGTCGCTGCATGTTGCAGACGACGCAACGTCAATAGCCGGTTCCAGCCCCGTGATCGGATTTTGGCCCGCATTCCGCCCCCGCTCAGTTGTGGCTTTGCGCCTGTTTTGCCACATTTCCTGTTGCGAATTTACATCAACTTGCGGCGGCGTGTCACCTCAATATCCAGGTCGGTGATCTTTTTACGCAAAGTATTGCGGTTAATGCCTAAAAGATCGGCACATTTGGCCTGATTTCCGCCCACAGCATCCAGCGCAATTTCGATCAGCGGGATTTCCACCTCGCGCAGAATGCGTTGATAAAGCCCCGGCGCGGGCAAGGCCCCGTCATGCAGATCGAAATAACGTTGCAAATGCCGCGCCACCGATCCGGCCAGCTTTTCGCCATGCTCGGCACCCGCCGGGATGGCGGCCTGCTGGCTGCCCAAAGCGCGCTCGATCTCGGTGGCCGTGATCGGGCCATCGGTGGCGGTGATCATCACCCGGCGCAGGACATTTTCCAACTGGCGCACATTACCGGGCCATGGGTTCGCGCGCAAAAGCGCCATCGCCTCGGGGCCAAG
>JBBAGE010000119.1:0-7359 GCA_041655055.1 Paracoccaceae bacterium | reverse complement strand
GCCCTTGACGGCGACGAGATCGAGCGCGCGCGGCGCGAACTCAACCGTCTGTCGCCCTTTGTGCCGGTGACCATCGCGGATCGGCTGGAATGGAACGATATCGCCGCTGTTGCGGTCAATGCCCCTGCCCTGCCCGGTGTCACGCCCGAAGTCGGCCTGTCGCGCCGCTATCCGCTGATCGAGGATTTCGCCCATGTGGTGGGCTATGTCGGGCCGGTGTCGGATTACGATCTGGAACGGCTGGAAGATACCGATCCGCTGCTGCAGATCCCCAAGTTTCAGATCGGCAAGATCGGCGTCGAAACCCGGCTGGAACAGCATCTGCGTGGCAAGGCCGGCACCCGCCGGATCGAGGTCAATGCCGTGGGTCGCGTCATCCGCGAGCTTGACCGGGTCGAGGGCGAGCCGGGCGCCAATATCCAACTGACCGTGAATGCCGAATTGCAGAACTATGTCCAGGCCCGCATTGCGCATGAAAGCGCCGCCGCCGTGGTGATGGATGTGCATAATGGCGATTTGCTGGCGGTGGGATCGACGCCATCCTATGATCCCAACAAATTCGTGCGCGGCATTTCCGTGGCCGATTACCGCGAATTGACCGAAAATATCTATCGCCCGCTGGCCAACAAGGCGGTGCAAGGCACCTATCCGCCCGGCTCGACCTTCAAGATGATGACGGCGCTGGCGGGGCTGGAATCGGGTGTGATCACCGCCGAAGATACATTCTATTGCCCCGGCCATACCGAACTTGGCGGGCGGCGGTTTCATTGCTGGCGGCGCGGCGGACATGGTGCGGTCAACCTGCACGATAGCCTGAAACATAGCTGCGATGTGTATTACTATGAACTGGCGCAACGGGTGGGTATCGACAACATTTCCGCCATGGCGCGCCGTTTCGGCATGGGCGAGCGGTTCGATATCGAAATGTCGGGCATTGCCAGCGGCCTGACCCCTACCCGCGCGTGGAAGCGTGAACGGCGCGGCGAAGACTGGGTGATCGGCGATTCGCTCAACGCCTCGATCGGGCAGGGCTTTGTGCTCGCCTCGCCTTTGCAACTGGCGGTGATGACCGCGCGGATTGCAACCGGACAGATGGTGATGCCCCGGCTGGTGCGCAGCATCGACGGGATCGAACAGATCCCCCCCGAGGCCCCATCGATGGATCTCAACCCCGCCTATTTGCGCGCGGTTCAGCGCGGCATGTATGCGGTATCCAACGACATGCGCGGCACCGCCTATAGTTCGCATATCGCCGAGGAAACGATGCGCATGGCCGGGAAAACCGGCACCAGCCAGGTGCGCAGCGCCGTGGTCAATAACGCCAACGTGCCATGGGAACAGCGCGACCACGCCCTGTTCGTGGCCTATGCCCCCTATGAGGCCCCGCGCGTCGCGGTTTCGGTCGTGGTGGAACATGGCGGCGGCGGGTCATCGGTCGCCGCCCCCATTGCGCGCGATATTATCTTGCAAACGCTATACGATGGCACGCCGCCGCTTTCGGCCTATCCCGCCAACCAGCGCGGCACGATCCGCGAAAGGCAGAATACGCTGCCGCTGCGCGCCTTTGACGTGGTGCCCGAAGGCCGGGATCACGCATGAGTTACCTTGAATATAACGTCAAGACGATGCCCACCGGGCTGCGCAAGGTGCTCTATTTCAACTGGGCGCTTTTGCTGCTGATCACCGCGATCGTGGCGGTCGGCTTTTTGATGCTTTATTCGGTGGCCGGTGGATCGCTGTCGCCCTGGGTCGAGCCACAGATGAAGCGCTTTGGCATGGGGCTGGCGTTGATGTTCGTCATTGCCATGGTGCCCATCTGGTTTTGGCGCAACATGGCGGCGCTGGCCTATCTTTTGTCGCTGGCGTTGCTGCTGGTGGTCGAATTCTTTGGCGCCACCGGCATGGGGGCGAAACGCTGGATCGATCTGAGCTTCATCCAGTTGCAACCATCCGAGCTGATGAAAATCACGCTGGTGATGATGCTTGCGGCCTATTACGACTGGCTCGATATCCACAAAACCTCGCGCCCGCTTTGGGTGCTGGCGCCCGTGGTGCTGATCGTGGTGCCGGTGTTGCTGGTGCTGCGCCAGCCCGATCTGGGCACGTCGCTGACGCTGCTGATGGGTGGCGCGCTGGTGATGTTTGTGGCGGGTGTAAGCTGGATCTATTTCGGCGTCGTGATCGCGGCGGGCGTGGGCGCGGTTTCGGCGGTGTTCCTGTCGCGCGGGACGCCGTGGCAATTGCTCAAGGATTACCAATATCGCCGGATCGACACATTTCTTGACCCTTCTGCCGATCCTTTGGGCGCGGGCTATCACATCACCCAATCCAAGATCGCGCTGGGGTCGGGGGGGGTGACCGGGCGCGGCTATATGCAGGGCACCCAGTCGCGGCTGAATTTCCTGCCAGAAAAGCATACGGATTTCATCTTTACCACGCTGGCCGAAGAATTCGGCTTTGTCGGCGGCATGTCGCTTTTGGGGCTTTATGCGCTGGTGCTGGTGTTTTGCTTTGCCTCGGCCATTGGCAACAAGGATCGCTTTGGCGCGCTGCTGACGCTGGGGATCGCGCTGGCGTTTTTCCTCTTTTTCTCGATCAACATGTCGATGGTGATGGGGCTTTTGCCGGTGGTGGGGGCGCCGCTGCCGCTGGTATCATACGGGGGATCGGCGCTTTTGATCCTGATGATCGGCTTTGGCTTGGTGCAAAGCGCGCATATCCACCGCCCGCGCGGGCGCAAATAAGGCATCAATCGGCATAAATATCGCGCACCCGCGCGCGCAGCTCTGGCAAAACATCGGCCTCGAACCACGGGTTCTTGCGCAGCCATCCGGTATTGCGCCACGACGGATGCGGCAGCGCGAAAACATCAGGCGCATGATCGCGCCAGCCCGCCACAGTCTGGGTCACCCCAGCGCGCGTGCCCAGATGCCAGCGATGCGCATGCCCCCCCACCAGCAGCGTCAGCCGCAGATCAGGCAGCGCCGCGATCACCCGCGCCCGCCATGTGGCGGCGCAGATGGGCGGCGGCGGCAGATCCGCGCCCTTGGCATCATAACCCGGAAAGCAGAACGCCATCGGCACGATCGCCACCCGCGCGCGGTCATAGAATTCCGCCTCGCTCATCCCCAGCCATTGGCGCAGCCGCACCCCCGAGGCATCCGAAAAAGGCCGCCCCGTTTGATGCACCCGCATCCCCGGCGCCTGCCCGGCAATCAAGATACGCGCACCCAGCGCAAACCACGGCACCGGGCGCGGCGCATGGGCGGTGGCTGTGACGGCAAAACGTGCGGCGCAAAGGCGGCAGGCCGAAATCTCGGCAACAAGGGGATCATCCATGGCCTAGATATAGGTGCTCTGCGCACCGGGAAAAGCCGCCGCCGCTAACGCAACCGGGGCGGGCGATCGGGATCGGTGCCGGGGGCGCCGGGGCCTGCCTCCACGACCGGCGCCGGCAGATCGAAACGCAGCGCCACCCGCGCCAGCCGCGCGCAAACCGGATCGGATGGGGCAAAAAAACCGACATCCATTTCGCCCGCCTCAAGCCCCGAAAAGGTCAGCGCCTCGCCCGCCAGCCGCGCCAGCGTTTCCTCGGCCCCCGGCACCACATCGACAAAGCCCAGCAAATGCCCGATCCGGCCACCGTCATAGGTGACCCCCGCCAGATAGGCGATCCGCGCCAGCCCCCCCGCAATCGCGAGCTTCGTATCCAGCGCCGCCACCAAAGCCTGCGGCAGCCCCGCGGGTGCGCGGATTTCGACGGGCCGGGCCTCGATCTGCACGGGAACATGGCCCAGCGTTTCATGCAGCCAATCCACCGCCCCCGCCGGGATCAGGATCTCCGAAGGCGCCACGCCCAGATTGACCCCAAGCCCGATATCCTGCCCCGCCATCATCGCCGCCAGATTGCGCCCCGACATCGCCGCATAGGGCGCGGGCCCGCCGACAAATTCTGCAAGCCGCGATTCGCGATCGAAGACCAGCACGTAGCGCGTATCCTCGACCGTGAAGATCTGGGGCGCGATGGTCTGCCCTTCGGCATCAGAGTCGAGCAAGATGAACAATTCGCCATCGGCCAGCCGCTCATAAAACTGCAGCCGGGCGGTATCATCGCCGAGCGCGGCCTCCATCGCGGCATGGGCGCGGTCAAGCACGGTCGTTTCATTCATCTGCAAGCCCCTTTCACATGGCAGCCGCGCCCAGGACAGGCCCGCAATTTACCACCACGGCGTTAACATAGTGGCAACGCCTGTGATGATAAGCATTATCCACGACAATTGCAGGAGTGTTCGGACTATCGCAGCGCATGAATTCACCCTATTGAAGATAAAATGAAAGGCTGTTTCGCAGGCCGGGCCCAAGATGCTTGAATTTTACAACGTGTCGAAATCATTCTGGACGGGAAAGCAGCGCAAGGTGATCCTTGATCGCGCGTCTTTTCGGGTGGAACGGGGCCGCTCGCTGGGGATTCTGGCGCCCAATGGCACGGGCAAGACCACGGTCATCAACATGATGGCCGGGCTGGAACAACCCGATGAGGGGCAGATCCGCCGCAGTGCGCGCATTTCCTTTCCGCTCGGGTTCATGGGCGGGATGGTCAGCCGGCATACGGCGCGCGAAAATGTGCGCTTCATCGCCCGGCTTTATGCGCTTGATCCCGATTATGTCGAAGCCTTTTGCCGCTGGCTGGTGGATATCGACGAATATTTCGACATGCCCGTGGGCACGCTGTCGGCGGGGATGAAATCGCGGCTGAATTTCGCGCTGCTGCTGGCGCTTGATTTCGACATGTATCTGATCGACGAGGGCATGCCCGCCACCACCGATGTCGAATTCAACCGCAAGGCCGGGGCGATCATGCGCGAACGGCTGGAACGCACGACCGTGGTTGTGGTATCGCATCAGGCCCAGACGCTGGAAAAGTTCTGCCACTCCGCAGCCGTGCTGCGCGACGGGCAATTGTATATGTTCGACACGCTGGAAAAGGCGAAGGCGCTTTATGACTACCAAGCCCAAAGCTAGAAAATTTCGCATTCGCCCCGATGCCTTGCACGCTGCCGCCGCCCCGGCCGAACCGATGCCCTTTGCCCAGGATGGCGACGGGTTCGAGGGGCTTGGCCCCATAACCCCGCCCAAACGGGCCGCCGCTGATGATCTGGCCTCGATCGAGGCCGAGGGGCTTTCCGCGCGCCAGTTGCGCATGGCCCGCCGGATCGCGCAAAAACGCGGCATCGCGGCGGCATCCGATCATGACGCGGTGCGGCTGTTGCGCGCGCAAGGGATCGATCCGTTCCGCCGTGAAACGCTGCTAGAGCTGGTCCGGCCCGCGAATGACGCTGCCAGCGCGCAATTGCCGCAACGCAATCCGATGATGTCGCAATTGCCCGCGCCCAACACGATTTATGATCAGGCCCGGCGCGAACAGGAAATCACCCAGATCCAGCGCGATATCGCCCGCAGGCGGCGGCGCAAACTGCTGCTGTTGATAACGCGGCTGGCGTTTTTCGTCATGGTGCCGACACTGCTGACGGGCTATTATTACTATAATATCGCCACACCCATGTATGCGTCGAATTCCGAATTCGTGATCCAACAGGCCGAACCCGCCGCCGGCGGCGCGCTGGGGGGGCTTTTTTCGGGCACCAGCTTTGCCACATCCCAAGACAGTATCGCTGTGCAAAGCTATCTGCAGTCGCGCGATGCGATGTTGCGGCTTGATGCCGATATCGGGTTCAAGGCGCATTTCAGCGATCCCGCCATCGACCAGATCCAGCGCCTGCCCGCCGATGCCACCAACGAAGAGGCCTATGCCCTTTACCGCAAGAACGTGACCATCGGCTATGATCCCACCGAGGGCATCATCAAGATGGAGGTCGTGGCCGCCGATCCCGCCATCAGCACCGCCTATTCCCGCGCCCTGATCGATTATGCCGAAGAACGCGTCGATCATCTGACCCAGCGCCTGCGCGAGGATCAGATGCAGGGCGCGACCGCCAGCTATGAAAACGCCGAGGCCCGGATGATCGAGGCCCAGATGCGCGTGGTCGAATTGCAAGAACAGATGGGCGTGCTCGACCCCGCATCCGAAAGCGGGGCGTTGATGGGCCAGATCAGCACCTTTGAAATCCAGCTTCAGGAAAAGCGCCTGCAGCTTAGCCAGTTGCTGGATAACCGCAGCCCCAATCAGGCGCGCGTCGATGGGGTGCAGGGCGATATCGGGCGGCTGGAACGGATCATCGCCGAGCTGCGCGGGCAGATGACATCGGGCAGTGCATCGAACGCATCGCTGGCGCGGATCACATCGGAATTGCGCGTGGCCGAGGTGGATCTGCAAACCCGCCAGTTGATGATGCAACAGGCGCTGCAACAGCTTGAAACCGCCCGGATCGAGGCAAACCGCCAGGTGCGCTATCTCTCTGAAGGGGTCAGCCCCGTGGCCCCCGATCAGGCCCGCTATCCGCGCAAATTTGAAAATACGCTTTTGGCATTTCTTATCTTTTCGGGGATTTACCTGATGGCATCGTTGACAGCCTCGGTTCTGCGTGAACAGGTATCGGCATGATGAAAGAGATCGAGATCGGCGCGCTGCGCGTCGGCAATGACCGCCCGCTGACCGTGATCGCGGGGCCATGCCAGCTTGAAAGCGCGGATCACGCGCAGATGATCGCGGGGCGGATGCGCGATGCCTGTGCCGCCGTCGGTGCGCAGTTCATCTTCAAAGGATCGTTCGACAAGGCAAACCGCACCTCGCTTTCGGGCAGGCGCGGGGTGGGGATTGATGCCGGGCTGCGGATACTGGCGGGCGTGCGTGATGCGCTTGGCGTGCCGACGCTGACCGATATCCACACGGCCGAACAATGCGCCATTGCTGCGGCCGCGGTCGATGTGATCCAGATCCCGGCGTTTTTGTGCCGCCAGACCGACCTGCTGATCGCCGCCGGCGAAAGCGGCGCGGTGGTCAATATCAAAAAGGGCCAGTTCCTGGCACCGTGGGATATCCACAATGTCGTGGACAAGGTGGCAAGCACCGGCAACACCCGCATCCTTTTGACCGAACGCGGCACATCGTTTGGCTATAACACGCTGGTCGCCGATATGCGCGCGCTGCCCGAAATGATGAAGGGCGGCTATCCGGTGGTGATGGATGCCACCCATTCGGTGCAACAACCCGGCGGGCTTGGCGGCGCATCGGGCGGGCAGCGCGAATTTGCCCCGGTGATGGCGCGCGCAGCCGTTTCGCTGGGCATTGCGGCGGTGTTCATTGAAACGCATGAAGCGCCCGATACCGCGCCATCAGACGGGCCGAACATGATCCCGCTGGATCAGATGCCGGCGCTGATTGCCGGGTTGATGGCATTT
>JBBAGE010000118.1:0-7557 GCA_041655055.1 Paracoccaceae bacterium | reverse complement strand
CACCCCCGCGCTGCCATCGCCCGCTTCGATATCAAGCTGTTCAAGCAGATCATCCATCCGCAGCATCGGCACAGGTTTGTTGACGATCAGCCCCATCGCGCCTTCGGGCGTATGGGCGCAGACATAGATGACGCTGGTGGCAAAACGTGTATCGCCCATCTGAGGCATCGCGATCAGAAGTTTTCCAGTCAGGTTGATATCGGAACGCGGCACCTTCATGGGCCAATGATGCCCAAATATCGGCACCTTGCGCAAGCGAAACTGCGTGGATTGCGCCACAGCGGCGGGGCTATCGCCTATTTGTGACTTTCTATTCGCGGCCCGGCCCATATGGTCTGCGCATGAATGCAAGGCAGATTCCCTTTCTGGCGCTGATGCTGGCGCCGCTGATGGCCGGCCCCGCCATGGCCGGGGAATTTGCAGGCCGCGCGCAGGCCGATCTGTTGCCCGGATGGCGCGATGGCGCGGCGGGCACGCATGTGGCGGCTTTGCGCATCCGGCTGGCGCCGGGGTGGAAAACCTATTGGCGCGCCCCGGGCGAGGCGGGCATTCCGCCGCGCTTTGATTGGCAGGGCTCAGACAATCTGGCCTCGGTTCGTATCCACTGGCCGGTGCCGCATGTGTTTGAACAAGGCGGTATGCGCGCCATCGGTTACCGCGATCAGGTGGTGGTGCCGATCACGTTCGTGCCGCGCGATCCATCGGCGCCGATCGCGCTGGTGGGCCGCGTGGATATCGGGGTGTGCGATGATATCTGCATCCCGCTGGGGCTGCGGCTGGTGGCGGATCTGGGCACCGCGCATACCGCGCCCGATCCCGCGATCAGTGCCGCGTTGAACGACCGTCCCGCCACCCCCGCCGAGGCCGGTTTGCGCAAGATCACCTGCACCGCTGTGCCGATTGACGGGGGGTTGCGCCTGTCGGCCAGCATCGACATGCCGCCCATGGGCGGGGATGAGGCCAGCGTAATCGAACTGGCCGATCCCTCAGTCTGGGTGGCCGATACCGATACCACCCGTCAGGGCGATGCGCTGCTGGCCGTGGCCGATATCTATCCCGCCACCACGCCGTTTTTGCTCAACCGGTCCGAGTTGCGCATCACCGTCTTTGGCGCGCAGGGCGCGGTGGATATCCGCGGCTGCGAAGGCGGCTGATCACGGCCCCGCCCGCCGTCCGGCGCGGGCCAGCGCATGGGCCCCGGCCCCATAGGCCAGCGCCGCAACCGCCGCCGCAGCGGCTGCAAACAGGGCAAATGCCCGCGCGATCTGCGCCGTATCCGCCCCCGCCCCGGGCCACAGCAGCGGCCCCACGATCCCCGCAAATAGCCCCGCCATCGCCACTGCCGCCAGCGCCAGAACCCGCGTCAGCACCGGTTCGCGCGTGCGCAGGCCCCGCGCGCGGCGCAGCGCCGCAAACTGGCGCATCACATCGACCTGCATCGCCATAAGCGCCGGCACTACCAACAGCACCAGCACCATGCCAAAGCCCAGCCCATATACCAGCGTGATCACCGTGGGTTTCAGGAATTGCGCCTCGGACGATCCCTCATAGAGCAGCGGCGCAAGCCCCAGAACCGTGGTCAGCGTGGTCAGCAGGATCGGGCGCAAACGATCCGCCGCGCCATCGATGATCGCGCGAAACATATCACGATCTTGCGCATATTCATCGACAGTAGACACCAGAATGATCGAATCATTGGTGATGATCCCCGCCATGCCGATCAGCCCGACGATGGAAAACAGCGATAGCGGCACATCCCACAACATATGCCCGTAAACCACCCCGATCAGCCCAAAGGGCATGATCGACATGATCACCAGCGGCCTGCCCCAGCTTGAGAAAATCCACGCCAGCGTCAGATAAATCCCCAGCGCGCAAAGCGCGAACCCAAAGGCCGCATCCGACAGAAATTCGCTTTCCTGTTCGCTCAGCCCGCTAAGCCGGAAGGACACGCCATGTTCCTCGGCAATCCGGGGCAGAATCGCGGTTTCGACCTCGGCCATGATGGCTGATGCGCGGGCGGGATCGTCTTCGCCCAGATCGCCGGTAATATTGACCAGCCGCACCCCGTTTTCCCGCCGGACCGAGGAAAAGCCGCTGCGGGTTTCGACGCTGACGATATCGGCCAGCGGCACATAGACGCCGCCTGCCGTGCGCATCAGCGTGCTTTCAAGGAAATCGGCGGTCTGTTCATCGGGCGGCAACTGCACCCGGATCGCGGCTGACCGCGTGCCCTCGGGATAGGTCGCGGCCTCGATCCCGGCCAGCCGGTTGCGCAGCGTGCGCCCCAGCGCATCGATGGAAAAGCCCAAAGCCTGCCCCTGCGGGGTCAGTTCCAGCACCAGTTCCTCTTTGTCATAGGCCAGACTGTCTTCAAGCGCGGACACTTCGGGATATTGCGACAGCGCGGTTTTCAGCGCCTCGGCCGCGGATTTGAGCCCGTCTGCCGAAGCCCCCGATAGCTGGATATCCAGCGCATCGCCCCCCGGCCCCGAACGCCAGCCGCGAAAGCTGACCTCTTCGGCAAGGGGGTGGTTGATCACCTCTTGTTGCAGGGCCGATACGAATTGCGCGTTGGAATAGGGGCGCAGATCCGCGCCGATCAATTCGATGGAAATCGCGCCCAACTGGTCGGGTTCCTTGGATTCGGCGCTGACAAGGCCGCGCCCCGCATTGCCACCCACCTGCGCGCTGACATAGGCAATCGGATTAAGCCCATATTCGCCCTGAAACCGGGTGGCCACGGCTTCGGTTGCGCGCTGCATTTCGCGCATCATTTCCATCGTATCCGCGCGCACCGCCCCCGGCGCCATGGAAAAATTACCCGAAACCGAAGGCTGTTCGGGCGAATTGAAAAACCGCCATGGCAGATCGCCCCGGATCAAATGCGCGCTTTGCGTGGCCAGCAGCAGCAACGCCACCGCCGCCACCGGATAGCGCGCCCAGACCACGCCCGCCATCAACGGCCGGAAAAGCCGCTCGCGCACCCAGACAAAGCCCACATTCACCACCCGGCTGGGCATGTCATACCAGCGTTCCTGCCCGGCGGCGCTGGCATGCGACAGGTGATTGGGCAGGATCAGGAAACATTCCACCAGCGATGCGATCAACACCACAATCACCGTGAACGGAATATCGGCGATCATGGCGCCGAAATTGCCGCCGATCATCGTTAGCCCGAAAAAGGCGATCACCGTGGTGATCGTGGCCGAAAACACCGGGCTCCACATGCGGATGGCGGCGTTTTGCGCGGCCACAAGCGGGGCCTCGCCCAGCCTTCGGATGCGCAAATCGGCATATTCACCCACGACAATCGCGTCATCGACGACAATGCCCAACGTGATGATCAGCGCGAAAAGCGAGATCATGTTGAACGTGAAGCCGAACACATACATCAGCCCGATGGCCGCGATCATCGCCACCGGAATTCCCGCTGCCACCCAAAATGCCGTGCGCGCATTAAGGAACAGGAACAGCAGCCCCACCACCAGCGCCAACCCCATCGCGCCGTTTTGCAGCAGGATCGTCAGCCTTGCGGTGATTTCCTCGGCCCGGGTGTTGGTCAGCTCGACCACCACCCGATCGGGCAGGGTCAGCAACATGTCGGCCGCGACATCTTCGACCTGGCGCTGAATCTTGATCGCATCGCCATCGGCGGATCGTTCGACCATCACGCTGATCGCGGGATGATCGCCCACGAAAAACGCCACATCGCGGTCGATGCCCTCGACATGGATATCCGCCACATCGCCCACGGTCAGCGTGGATCCATCGGGGTTCGATCGCAGCACGATGGCGGCGATTTCATCGGCGCTGCGCTTGGCCACACCGGCGCGCACCCGCGCGCTCGCGCCGCCCACATCGCCGGCGGGGCTGGCGTTGACCTCGCGCCCGATGGCGGCGGCGATGTCGGCCATGCTTACATCGTGGCGCATCAGCGCAACCGAGGGCACTTCGATAATCGTCGAAGGTGCGGCCATGCCGCGAATGGTGGTGCGGGTAATGCCCTCGGCAAACAGCCGCGTGACCATTTCATCGGCAAAACGGCCCAGTTGTTCGACGCCCACAGGCCCCGAAATCATCACATCCGTAACCCGATCGCGCCAGCCGCCCCAGCGCACCGAGGGGTCATCCGCATCCGCCGGCAGGTTGGATGCACCCCGGATCGCGCCTTCGACATCATCGGCGGCGCGGGCCATATCCCAGCCGGGCTCGAACGTCAGCACCATGCTGGCGCGCCCCTCGAACGAGGTCGAGACTGTGCGTTCCACCCCCTCGACCACCATCAGCGCCGGTTCCAGCACCTGCACGATGGCGGCATCGACATCCTCGGCACCGGCACCGGCCCAGCCGACCGAAACCCGGACGTTTTCAACCACCACATCGGGGAAATATTGTGCGCGCATCTGCGGAATGGCCACCAGCCCGCCCGCGACCATCAGCACCAGCAAAAGGTTCGCCGCCGTGCGATGCGCCGCGAAATAGGCCAGAATTCCGCCGGGTTTGCGCATGATCAGCCCCCGATCCGTTGTTCAAGCCGAGCGATCATGCTGGCCGACACCATATCCTTGCCCAATTCCGCCAGCATCCGGGCCTTCAGGTCAGCCGGCATCGCATCAGAGGATTCGACATAGGCCACCAGCGCCGCGCGCCGTTCCGGGGTCAGTTCCAGCAACGCGCTATCATCGACGATACCATCGGGCGCGGTTGCGCGGCCCAGCGGGCGCACCAAAATCCCCGCCCCCAGCAGCGGCGTGCGCTCGGCCACGATATCGCGGCCCACCAGATGATCGGGCACCGATACCAGCACGTCATTATCCTGTCGGCGCAGGATCGTGACCTGTTCGGCCGACAGCCGGTTATCCGCGCTTACCATCAGCACGCCGCCCCCGGCATCGACCGCACTGGCCGGCAGCCGCGCGACATCGGCCAGCGGCGGTTCTTCGATCATTACGCTTACGAAATCGCCGGGGCGAAACCCGCCCGCCTGATCAAGGCGCGCGAACAACAGCCGCCCGGTCTGGCCGGCGGTGACGCTGGCGCTTTCGCGGCTGATCCGCCCGCGCGCCATGATATTGACGCCCGACACATCAAGCGACACGGTCACATCGCCGCCCACCAGCCGCCCGGCCTCGTCCACCAGCCGGGCATATTGCGCGGCCGATACGCGAAACGATACTTCAAGCGCATCGGGATCGATCAGACTGCCGATCTGTTCATTGGGCGTGACAATCGCGCCCTCGACCGCGCGCACTCCGGCCAAAGTGCCCGAAAACCCGGCCACGATCTGCGTATCGGCCAGATCCCGTTCGGCAGCCGCCAGCGCGATCTGCGCGCGCAACAATCCGGTATCGGCCTGATCACGTGCCGATTGCGCATTGGCCACGGCCTGACGGCGCGACAAAACCGCCTGCGCCGACGAGGCGGCGGCAAGGGCCGCTTCCTCGACCGCGGCATCGGTGGCAACGCCGCGCGCCTGCAGGCTGCGCTGGCGTTCCAACGCCTGTTCGCGCAATGCGGCCTGCGCCTGCACGCTTTCCAGATCGTCGCGGGTGATTTCCAGGCTGCGTTCGGTTTCGCGCAACCGGGCCTCGGCCTCGTGCAGATCGGCACGGGCGACGGCCAGCGCAGCCTCGGCATTGGTGGGATCGATGCGCAACAGCACATCGCCCGCCGTCACCACGCCACCTTCGACGAAATTATCGGCCAGCTCGACGATCGCTCCGGCCGTGGTTGCGCGCAATTCCAGCGTGCGGCGCGACAGAACCTCGCCAAAGGTGGTCAGGATCGGCGCCACCACCCCCGTTTCGACCCGCGCGACATTGACGGCAAAAACCCGTTCCTGCGCCATGCCCGGCCGGCTTTCGGCCGAAAGCCGCACCTGAATGGCCGTGTTCAGCGCCACGCCTGCCCAAACCAGCAATCCGACCGTAACCGCCAACAGAAATAGACCCGAGAGGGACCGGCGCAGAAATCGCATCATCGAAGCCTTGTTTTTGGGCGCATATATGCCGTTGACTATAAACTTCGGCGCAATCCGGCCCAAGCCACAAGAATGTTACGGCCCATTGCCCTATTTCCGTCGCATGGATTCCGCAAGCCGAGGCATTATTTCCACAAAATTGCAGGGCCGGTGCCGATAATCGAGCTGAAAGCGCAAAATTTCATCCCAGGCATCGCGGCAGGCCCCGGGGCTGCCGGGCAGGGCAAACAGATATGTGCCCTGCGCCACGCCGCCGGTAGCGCGGCTTTGCACCGCCGAAGTGCCGATCTTGTTCATGCTGACGATGGTGAACACCGTGGCGAAGGCCTCGATTTCCTTTTCATAGACATCGCGATGCGCCTCGACCGTGACATCGCGGCCCGTCAGCCCGGTGCCGCCGGTGGATATGACCACATCGACATTGGCATCGGCGCACCATTTGCGCAAACGCGCGGCAATCGCGGCGCGGTCATCGGGCAGGATGGCGCGGTCAACGACGGTATGGCCCGCATCCTGTATCCGCGCCACAAGGGTGGCGCCGGATACGTCATCATCCAGGCTGCGCGTGTCGGATACGGTCAGAACCGCGATCCGGACAGGGATGAAATCAAGGCTTTCGTCAATCCGGCTCATGTCTTTGGCCTTTCATGTGGGGGCGCGTCCAGCGCCGCGCGCAAGGATAACAGATCGGCCCAGGCCGCGCGCTTGGCAATCGGTTCGCGCAGCAGGAAATCGGGCGGGAAAATCGGCAGCGCCGGCAGGCCGGCCACCTCGGCCCATTGCCCGCGCAGCCGCGTGATCCCGTCGCGCCCCAGCAACATCTGGCAGGCCAGATTGCCCATCAACACCAGGTATTCGGGCGCGGCCAATGCGATATGGCGTTCCAGAAACGGGCGCAGCATCGCGATATCATCGCCCGCAGGGCCGCGCGGATGGGTGGGCCGCCACGGCACTGCAGGCGCGATATAAAGCGCGGCGGGCGGGTTTTCGGCCGCAGCCCGCGCCAGCCCGATGGCGGCAAACATTTGATCAAAGAGCTGCCCCGCCCCGCCCACAAAGGGGCGCGCGGCCAGATCTTCGTCGCGGGTGGGGGCGTCCGCGATCACCATCACCCTTGCGCCGGGCTGGCCATCGGCAAACACCAGATTGCGCGCGCCGCGGCGCATGTTGCAATGTTCAAATTCCGCCATTGCCGCGCGCAGGGACGCCAAATCATGCGCGCGCGCGGCGCTGGCTCCGGCGGCGGCAATCGCATCCGCCAGCGGATCGGCGGGGGCGGCAGGCGGCGTGTCAACCACAGCGGGCGCGGGCCGGGCGGCGGGCGCGTCATAGCGCGATATCGGCGCATCACAGATCGCCTCGGTCGCGCCAAGCTCGATCTGCCATTTCAAAAGCGCCAATGCCGTGTGATGATCCATGCCCCGAAACTATGCGCCACCGTCGCCAAGGTAAATGGTCAAAGCCGCCGCCAAAGCAGTTGAAGGGGCCGGCGCAGTTGGTATAAGCCGGGCACAATTCCGAACGGGGTGCCCATGACCTTTCGCGCGCGACATCTGCTTGGCATAGAGACCCTC
>JBBAGE010000117.1:0-7635 GCA_041655055.1 Paracoccaceae bacterium | reverse complement strand
ACCCTTTGCCGCGCTTGGCCCGGCCTTGCGGGCGGAAATGCTGGATCTGGTGGCCGCGCTTTGTGCCGAAACCGGGGCCATGATGCTGATGGTCAGCCATGATATCAGCGATGCGCAGCGGATCGCGGGGCAGATCATCTGGCTTGATGCGGGGATGGCGCATCCGCCGATGCCGACCGCGGCGCTGCTGGCCGATCCGCCGGCGGGATTGCGCGCCTATCTCGGCCCATAAAAAAACGCGCCCCGGAGGGCGCGTTTGGTGTTTTATTCAACCCGGTTGCGGGCCTTGTGGGGGGCCCAAAGCCGCTTGTTCGTCAGATAGAGCAGCACCGTCAGCAGCACCAGAAAGGTGACCGCCAGAAAGCCCGTCTGTTTGCGCGCCATCATTTTCGGCTCGGCCGCCCACATCAGGAATGCGGATACATCCTGTGCATGGGCCTGCAGCGTGGTCGGGTGACCATCGGCATATTCGACAGCCTGCGCGGTCAGCGGCGGCGCCATGGAAATCCAGCCGCCCGGAAAGGCGGTGTTTTCATAAAGCACGGTGCCGGCCTGTTCCATCTGCACCCCGGTATAGGATGTCAGGATCGCCGAGATATATTCCGGTCCGCCCATACCCTTGAAAAACTGGTTGATCCCGGTGCCATAAGGCCCGCTGAACCCCGCGCGCGATTTCGCCATCAGCGACAGATCCGGCGCGTTTTCAATCATCGAATCGGGGAAATAGTCGTTCGGCGTTGCCGGACGCTCGGCCTGCAGTTCTGCATCAAAGACGCGGAACGTCCGGGCCGCATAGGCGCGCACCTGATCTTCGGGCAGGCCGACGCCATCACTATCGGCCAACGTGCGCAGCGGCACCTGTTTCAGCCCGTGACAGGCGGCGCAAACTTCGGTGTAGACCTGCAGCCCGCGCTGAAGCTGAAACTGGTTATAGGTGCCGAACGGCCCTTCGAAGGTGAAGTTCACATCATCGATCGGGGCAGCGTCGCCTGCGGCCTGGGCGGCGCCGGCCATAAGGCCAAGCGCAGCAACAGCGGAAAGGGTGAGTTTCTTGATCATGCTCTCTGATCCTTTCTCACTCGGCCGGGGGCGCATCTTGGGATGCGGCCTTCGGGTAGTGGGCGTTATAGTCATCCTCGATCGTGGCCGGCGGTGTGCCGGGTTTTTCGATCACGCCCAGCAGGGGCAGAATGACGAGGAAATAGGCGAACCAATAGGTCGAACCGATCAGCGAGATGGTCGAATACGGCGGTTCCGCCGGCATGGCGCCTGCCCATGTCAGGACGATGAAATCCACCACCAGCAGCGCGAACCACCATTTCAGCATCGGGCGATAGCGGCCCGAGCGCACCGAGGATGTATCAAGCCAGGGCGCCAGCGCGATCACAAGGATCGCGGCAAACATCGCCAGCACGCCAAAGAATTTGGCATCGATAATACCGCCGGTAAGGAACGACACGATCTGAACGACCCAGACATCCGCGGTAAAGGCGCGCAAGATCGCGTAGAACGGCAGGAAATACCATTCCGGCACGATATGTGCGGGGGTCACCAGGGGGTTTGCCTCGATATAGTTGTCGGGGTGGCCCAGATAGTTGGGCATGAAGCCCACGATCGCAAAGAACACGATCAGCACGACGCCAAGCGCGAACAGATCCTTCATCACGAAATAGGGCCAGAAGGGCAGGGTATCTTTCTTGGCGATCTCTTTGGAATCGCGGCGAACCTCAACCCCGGTGGGGTTGCTGTTGCCGGTCGAATGGAACGCCCAGACGTGCACCAGCACCAGCGCCACAATCACGAAAGGCAGCAGATAGTGCAGCGAGAAAAAGCGGTTCAGCGTGGCATTATCCACCGCAGGCCCGCCCAAAAGCCAGGTCTGGATCGATTCGCCCACCAGCGGGATCGCGCCAAACAGGCCGGTGATCACGGTCGCGCCCCAAAACGACATCTGACCCCATGGCAGCACATAGCCCATGAAGGCCGTGGCCATCATCGCGAAATAGATCAGCATCCCGATGATCCAGGTCACTTCGCGCGGGGATTTATACGACCCATAGTAAAGCCCACGGAACATGTGGATATAAACGGCAAAAAAGAACAGCGACGCGCCATTGGCATGCAGATAGCGCAGCATATGCCCGCCGTTCACATCGCGCATGATATGTTCGATACTGGCAAAGGCCAGATCGACATGCGGGGTGTAATGCATCGCCAGCGGAATGCCCGTGGCCAGCATCAGCACCAGCGTGAACACAAGGATAACGCCCCAGATCCACATCCAGTTAAGGTTCTTGGGGGTGGGGATCATCAGCGTATCATAAAGAAGCGCGACAATCGGCAAACGTTTGTGAAGCCACTTTTCGGCGCCCGTCTTGGGCTCGTAAGGGTCGTGTGGTATTCCGGCCATGTATTCCTCCCTCAGCCCAGAACGATTTCGGTTTCACTATCGAAACGCGCAACCGGAATGTGCAGGTTTTCCGGGGCCGGACCTCTGCGGATGCGGCCCGATGTATCGTAATGCGACCCGTGGCAGGGGCAGAACCAGCCGCCGAAATCGCCTGCACCGTCGCCCAGCGGCACACAGCCCAGATGCGTGCACACGCCCATCATCACCAGCCATTCGCCGGCATCATCCAGCGCGCGGTTTTGGTCGGCGGCGCTGGTGGTGGCGGTATTGGGGTTGCGGGCATCGTTATCGGGCAGCGCCGAAAGATCGACCGCGCGGGCATCGGCGATCTCGGCCTCGGTCCGGCGGCGGATGAAAACGGGTTTGCCCAGCCATTTGACGGTCAGTTGGGTGCCGGGCTGCACCCCGCTGATATCCACACGGATCGAGCTGAGCGCCTGCACATCGGCCGAAGGGTTCATCTGATTGACCAGCGGCCAGACGGCGGCCACGGTCGCCACCGCGCCGGTGCCACCAGCCACGTAATAGAGGAAATCCCGACGGGTGCCTTCGTCTTCTTCTGCGTGGGACAAGGTCGTTTCTCCATTTCTGGGCCGGGATGCACCGGCCAAATACCGAAGAAGGCTACGCAGCCCGCAGCCCTTTGCCCGCGTTTTAGCGATGGCATGGGCCAACGTCCAGTATACATTGGCGCGCCGTTTGTCGCTGTTGCGCGATGGCATCGGGTTATGCGGGGCTTTCGGGCGGCGGGGCTTGCCCTGCGGGGGTGCGCGGCCTATAATTTTCGCCCGGTTGCCTCGCGGCGGCCACCATCAAAAGGGGCGTAAGGATGCGAGCAATGACAGCGATTGCGGCACGGTTTCTGGCGCCGCTGGCGGTGGTATTCGGCCTTGGCGCCAGCCCGGCGCTGGCGGAATTTGAAATCGGCATCTATGGCGGGCTGCAATCCGCGCCCGATTCCTCGGTCACGGGCAGCGATCCGCAGAACCCGGCCTTTCCCTTGGGTGGGTTCACCGCCGGGTGGGAGGGTAACAGCACCGCGATCCCCCCCTATTACGGCATCCGCGCCACGATGTGGCGCACGCCCACCTTTGGCTGGGGGATCGAATTTACCCATGCCAAGGTCTATGCCGATGGGCCCACATTGGCGGCCACGGGGTATGAACGGTTTGAACTGACCGATGGCCATAATCTGATCACGCTGAACGCCTATCGCCGCTGGCCCGATGCCTGGGGGATGTTGACGCCCTATGTCGGTGGCGGGGTGGGTGTGGCGATGCCCCATGTCGATATCCGCGCGCCGGGTGGCGCGCATACGTTTGGATATCAGCTTACCGGCCCGGCCGCGCGGATCATGGCGGGCGTGCAATATGACATCAGCCCGAGTTGGTCGGTCTTTGGCGAATATCAGGGCAGCTATTCCGCCAATACGATCGACCTTGATGGCGGGGGCGAGATCAAGACCGATATCCTTACCAATGCGGTGAATCTGGGGCTGAGTTTTCGGTTCTGAACTGCGGCAGGCCTCAGGCCGTCAGCCGCTGGCCATCATGGCCGGTAATGCGGGCCGAAATGATCGCGCCCTCGGGCTGGGGGGCGGTGAATGCCACCTCGGTGAATTGTTCGGTCCGACCCATATGCGGGCTTTCCATCAACACGCGATGCGTGCGGCCCAGCTGGCCCGCCAGATGCTGCACCACACGGGTCGCACCGGCATCACGCAGCCGCGCGGCGCGTGATTTGATCGCGGCCCCATCCACGGCTGGCATCCGCGCCGCAGGTGTGCCCGGGCGCGGCGAATAGGGAAAGACATGCAGCCAGGTCAGCCCGCATTCCTCGACCAGGCGCAGCGAGTTTTCAAACATCGCCTCGGTTTCGGTCGGGAAACCGGCGATGATATCGGCGCCAAAGGTGATATCGGGGCGCAAGGCGCGGACATCGGCGCAAAACCGGATCGCATCCTCGCGCAGATGCCGCCGCTTCATCCGTTTCAGGATCATATTATCCCCGGCCTGAAGCGACAGATGCAGATGCGGCATCAGGCGCGGCTGTGACCCGATCGCCTCCATTAGCGCCGGGTCGGCCTCGATCGAATCGATCGAACTGATCCGCAGCCGCGCCAGATCCGGCACCAGCCGCAAGATCCGCATCACCAGATCGCCCAGCCGTGGCGTTGCGGGTAAATCCGCCCCCCAGGATGTCAAATCCACCCCGGTCAGCACCACCTCGTGATAGCCCGCATCCACCAGCCGCTTGATCTGATCGACCACAACACCGGCGGGGACCGAACGCGAATTGCCGCGCCCATAGGGGATGATACAGAATGTGCAGCGGTGATCGCAGCCGTTTTGCACCTGCACATAGGCGCGGCTACGCGTGCCGAACCCGTCAATCAGATGCCCCGCCGTTTCACGCACCGACATGATATCATCGACCATCACGCGCTCGGTCTCGCCCACGAAATCGGGCCCCATCCGCGCCCATGTTTCGGGCTGCATTTTTTCGGAATTGCCGATCACCAGATCGACTTCGGCCATGGCGGCGAATGTTTCGGGCTCGGTCTGGGCGGCGCAGCCGGTGACGATCAGCCGGGCCTCGGGGTGGTCGCGGCGCAGGCGGCGGATTTCCTGCCGCGCCTTGCGCACGGCCTCGGATGTCACGGCGCAGGTGTTCACGATCACCGCATCGCCGATCCCGGCACCTGCGGCGAGTTCCTTCATCGCCTCGGTTTCATAGGCGTTAAGCCGGCAGCCGAGCGTGGTGAAAATCGGCGGATTGCCCATCACAGCCCCGCCAGCAATTCGGGCGATACCATGGCCGAAAACACCAGCGCCGTCGGCCCGCTCAGCCAGACGCCGTCATCGCGCCAATCGACGCCCAGCCAGCCGCCATCAGCCTCGATCCGCACGTTTTTATCGGTCAGCCCGCGCATATGGGCGGCCACGGCCACGGCACAGGCGCCCGACCCGCAGGCCAGCGTAATCCCCGTGCCGCGTTCCCAAACGCGCATGCGGATATCATCGCGCCCCCGGATCTGGGCGAATTCCACGTTGGTGCGCTGCGGAAACAGCGGATCATGCTCGACCACCGGCCCGCGCGCTGCCAGATCGACCGCCTCCGCATCATCGACGAAAAACACGCAATGCGGATTGCCCATGCCCACAGCCGCCGGATCGCCCGGCAGCGGCAGATGCGCGGGGTCGATATCGCGGGCCAGCGGAATTCCCGCCCAGTCCAGAATCGGCGGCCCCATATTGACCCAGATCGCGCCACCTTCGCGCCGCGCCTGCAACATGCCGCGCGTGGTGCGAATGGCCAGCGCGTCGCGGCCCCTCTCATCCATCACCAGCCGCGCTGCGCAGCGGGTGGCATTGCCACATGCCCCCGCCATCGTGCCGTCCGCATTCCAGAAATCGAGCGTGATATCCGCGCCATCCGCGCCCGCGCGAATCTCGGCCAACTGATCGAAACCGACGCCGCGATGCCGATCCCCAAGCGCGCGCGCAAGCGCCGGCACGACCCGGGGCGCAGATTCGCCGCGTGAATCGATGATCACAAAGTCATTTCCTGCGCCATGCATTTTGGTGAAGGGCAAGGATCGGGGGCTGTTTTGCGCGTCCATGAGCGCGCATATAGAGCCGCATCGCGAAATTTACCAGCCACAGCGGCGAAAAGACCAAAAAGAGGGGTTGACCCTACCCCACGCCTTTTCTAGAGAAGCGCTTCAGGCAGACAGCACGTCCGCCCAAGGTGATGAGAGCCGGTAGCTCAGTTGGTAGAGCAACTGACTTTTAATCAGTAGGTCCAGGGTTCGAATCCCTGCCGGCTCACCATCTTTCCAAGACCTTTTCACGATCTCAGGCGACGCAGAGGCTGCCACTGCGGCTGAACCCGGGTTGGCAACGGCGTAAAATCTGCTGATAATAACTTGGGATCGGCGGTTTTCAATGTAATATACTCGCGTTGGCGGGGTAGTAACGATGGCAGGCGTGAGTAGAAAAATCATAACTTACGGGACTTTTGACTTATTTCACATTGGGCATGTCCGGCTTTTGGAGCGACTGAAGACGCTAGGCGATCATTTAACGGTCTGCGTTTCGACGGATGAGTTCAACGCGCTTAAAGGCAAGACGGCGGTAATGCCCTATGCGCAACGGGCAGAAGTGGTGGCTGCCTGCCGGTTTGTAGATCGCGTGCTGCCTGAGGAACATTGGGATCAAAAGCGCGAAGATATCCTGCGTGAAAAGATTGACGTCTTCGCTATGGGCGATGACTGGGTGGGCAAGTTTGATGATCTGGCGGACATCTGCGAGGTCGTCTATCTGCCGCGCACGAAGGATATTTCATCTACTGCGTTGAAAGCGGTCATCTCGGCGGCGCAAGATAGCGGCGAAGAGTCGGGCCTTAGTGCTGATACTTTGGCGAAGATCATCGAGGCTGCCCAGCGAGGCACGCTGGATCGCAAGGCTTACCAGAGGTTTTTCAAGCTACTTAGTGAGAAGGAGGATAAATCTTCGACACTGTGGTTGCGCTGCTGGATCTTGCTGCATTGCTTGACGAAAAAGAAAGCGATCAAGACACAGGCTTACATTTCCAAATATAACCGCATCAGCCGCCGCCGCAAGCTGACTGCCGAATATGTAGCCTTCATGGAAATGTTGTTTGAAGAATTGGGCTTGCTGCGGCCCATTAATGGGAAATTTTCGCAGTCATTCGGAACTGGCGATAGAGGTGTGATTCTTGCACAATCAGGCGCGGTCATAGAACGGCTTTCAGCTTATGGGCTGGTCGTTTTCGCAAATTCCGGGACACTGCTAGGACTGGTTCGTGAAGGCACCTTACTTGCTCATGACAATGACATAGACTTCGCCGTGTTATTGAATGCAGAAAGCGCAGACGATGCAGCGCAGGAATGGCTTGCGCTGACCGATCGGATGATTTCCGATGGGCTGGCAGCGCAGCGTAGCACGTGGAGTGGCGTGACACTTAAACTACAGCAGATTGGTGGTTTTGGTGCGGATCTGTTTCCGGCATGGTGCGACGCTAAGGGAAGATTGTATATTTATCCACACACACCGGGCACGCTCAGTCGAGATGCGCTTTTGCCGCTTAGGGTCAGGATGCATTGATTTTCACTGCGCTGCGTGATTCACGGCTCGAAAAACGGAGCGGTGACATGAGCGATCTTTTCTGGCTGACCGACGCGCAGATGGCGCGTCTGTAAC
>JBBAGE010000116.1:0-7660 GCA_041655055.1 Paracoccaceae bacterium | reverse complement strand
GGTGTGCCATTGACCGTCGCCCCGCCGCCCAGCGTCGCGGCATAAAGCATGCCGGTGACCGGCAGGAATACCACCGCCGCCGTGACTTGGCCGCCGCGCGCGATGGCCAGCGAATGCGACCAGTGTTCGCCCCCGGCCACAAAGGCGCGGGTGCCGTCGATCGGATCGACGATGAATGTATATTCGCGGTCCAGCCGGGCGGTGGTATCGACCGATTCCTCGGACAGCCAGCCATAATCGGGGCGCGAGGCGGTCAGTTCCGCATGCAGCATCCGATCCACGGCCAGATCGGCCTCGGTCACGGGGCCGGCGCCGCCGGGCTTTTCCCAGGTCTGGGGGTTGGTCTGCCAGAACCCCTCGGCGATGGTGCCCGCGGCTTCGGCGGCGTCGATCAGCAGGGCAAGGTCATTTTCCGGCAATAGCAAGCCTTTCTACCAGAATCGAGGGCACGACATGGCTCAGGTGCATGCGCGCATCATTGGCGGGAATGATGCCGCGCAGCATGTCGCGCAGATTGCCGGCGATGGTGCATTCATTGACCGCATAAGTGATCTGGCCGTTTTCCACCCAAAATCCAGCCGCGCCGCGCGAATAATCGCCCGTTGTGGCATTGATCGACGCGCCGAGCATCGATGTCACCAGCAGCCCGGTGCCCATCTGGGCGATCAGATCATCGCGGCTGTAATCGCTTTGGCTCAGCGCCACATTGCTGATGCCGGGGCTGGGCGGGGCGGATGTGCCGCGCGCGGCATTGGCAGTGCTTTGCAGCCCCAGTTTGCGCGCCGTGGCCAGATCCAGCGTCCAGCTTTGCAAAACGCCATCGTCCACGATCACGCGGCGCGCCGTGGGCAGCCCTTCGCCGTCAAAGGGGCGCGATCCGGTGGCGCGCGGGCGCAGCGGGTCTTCGATCAGCGACAGGCCCGCGGGCAGCACATCGTGCCCCATCGCATCGCGCAGCCAGCTTGCGCCGCGCGCAATCGCCGCGCCGTTGATCGCGGCCAGCAGATGCCCGATCAGGCTGGAGGCCACGCGTTCGTCAAACAGCACCGGGAAATTGCCGCTTTGCGGTTTGCGCGCCCCCGCACGGGCCAAGGTGCGTTCGGCGGCGATGCGGCCGATATGTTCGGGGCTGGGCAGATCGGCCTGAAAAATGCGGCTTTCGCCGTGATAGTCACGCTCCATCCCCGTGCCGGTGCCGGTGATCGCCACACATGACAGGCCGCGATCGCTGCGTTGATAGCCGCCGGCAAAGCCGTTGCTGGCCGCCAGATGCAGCCGGCGCGATGAATAGGCGGCGGATGCGGATTGCACGGTGGAAATGCCGGCCATGGCCAGCGCCGCCGCCTCGGCCCGGGCGGCGTCATCCACCAGATCGGCGGGGGCGGGTTCGGGCGTGGGATCGTAAAGTTCCAGCGCGCCGATATCCCAACCGCGCGCAAGCTGGGCGGGATCGGCAAGGCCGATATATGGGTCTACAGGCGCCACGCGGGCCATGGCCACGGCGCGTTCGGCCATGGTGGCGATCGTGTCGGGCTTGATATCGGATGCGGAAACGCTGGCCTGGCGCTGGCCGATCATCACCCGCAGGCCGATTTCCACACCCTCGGCCCGTTCGGCATGTTCCAGTTTGCCGCCCAGCACATCGATGGAAAGCGCTGCGCCATCAATGGCCATGGCATCGGCGGCATCGGCGCCTGCGGATTTGGCGGCGGCCAAAAGGGCCTCAGTCAGATCGGAAAGCGAAGTCTTCATGCAATGGGCCTTTGCGAATGCGGCATCATGGGCCGAGGTAAGCTGTCGCCCTGCGCGCCGCAAGGCATGGCGAATGCAAAAGGGCCGCCGGGGCGGCCCTTGCACAAGATTGCGCGCTTATTGCAGCGGTATGCCGTTCGCGGAGATCGACCCGTCGGGCGTCATTTCGAAATCGGTGATGCGCGTGTCATCGCCTTCGCCGGGGCGCGACATCTGTTCGATCATGCCGCGATACATGCCGGCCTCCATCGGGGACATCACGCCCATTGCTGCCAGTTTATCAAGCAGTTGAAATCCGCCCGAAAGCTGCAGCGTCAGCCGGCCTTCGCCCCGCGGCATCGGCGTCATCGATTCAAGCTGCATTTCGCCATCGGCATTCAGTTCCGCACCCGCGCCGCGCAGCGTCAGATCATTGAGCGTCAACTGTTCGACCGAGCCGGGGGCGCTGTCCATATCCATCGCGTCATCGGGATCGAGTTCAAGGATATTGATGTCCCAGCTTCCCTTGCCGCTCAGATCAAGGCTGAAGCGCAGCGGATCGCGCGGTAATTGGTTGCCCGCATCGAACATCGCCCAAAGCTGTTCATCCAGCGTCAGATCGTTCAGATCGATCTTCAGCCCGAAATCCTGTGCGGTATCGCTGGGGACAAGCGGCATGGCAAAGCCGAACCCATAATTCGCGAGCGTGAAATTCATCGGCCCGAACGGCAGGTCCGATGCCTCGATCGTTACCGTCAGATCATTCATCTGCCCGTCATAGGCAAGCCCGGCCTGCGACAGCGCCACGCTCAGCCCGCCGCTTTGCGCGGTGAACGTGCCCGATGCGCTGCTGCTGTCATCGCGGTAGCCAAAGGCATATTCGCTGCTGCCGGTGGTATAGCTGCCATCGATCGCAAACCCTTCGGTCAAAAGCGTGCTGAATTCGATATTATCGCCATTGGCACCGGCATCGCTGCCCAGATTGGGCAAAACCCCGGTGCCCTCGAATTGCAGATCCCGGGTGGAACCGGTCAGCCGCAAGCGGTTGTTTTCGCCCCCGCTGTCATTGGCATCGATCCCGACGCTGTAGCTAGCGGCCGATGTGGTATGGGTCAGATCCGACCGGCCATCGCTGCGCGCGGTTCGCTGATAGCTGCCGCGCAGGTCATTGGCGTTGAACGTGATCTGCATGTCAACGTCGCTGTCGTCATCGCTGAAACTTTCGCTGCTGACCATGTTCAGGGCGTCGGCCTCATAGGTGTAATTGATATCACCCGGATTGCCCGTGGCAATCAGCGACAGGTTTTGATGGGTGATCAGCCAGGCAAAACTGTCGGGCCCGTCATCCATATCCGGCATTTCCGACGCCAGCCGGATTTCGGGCGCAAGGGTGATCGCGACACTGCCATCGGGGCGGGTTTCAAACACCAGTTCCGCCAGCGTGGTGGTCGAGGTGACGCCCGCGGTTTCGCTGCGCATGGTGATATCGCGCAGGCGCAGGGTGTTGCCGCTTTCCTCCTGGCTGCCGGTGGCGATGCTTTGGCCCAAATTCGCGGCCTGTTCCTGCCAGTCTTGCCAGACATCTTGCGCGCTGATGTCGGCCAGCGCGGTCGTGGCCAAAAGCGCCGAAAGGGCGGCACCGGCGCCCAGCGGCTTGAGATAGGTCATAGGCTGTCACCTTGTTGCTTGGAACCATGTTGCGCATAGTGTCATGCGCGCGCGCCCCCGGGTCAAGGGCTGGCGCTTTGCGCGGCGCAAGTTTAGCAAGGGCGCGTGGAAAATCGGGGGGCAGGATGCAGGGCAAGGTGGTGATGATTACCGGCGCAAGCCGGGGCATCGGGGCGGCGGCGGTGCGCGCCTTTGTGGCGGCGGGCGCGCAGGTGGCGGGGCTGGCGCGCGATGGCGCGGCGCTTGGTGCGCTGGCTGCCGATGTCGGGCCGGGGCTGCGACCCATGGTCTGCGATGTGGGCGATTATGGTCAGGTCGCGAATGCGGTGGCGGCGATTGGCCCTGTGGATGTGCTGATCAACAATGCGGGCGTCATCGCGCCGATCGGCGCGCTTGCCGATACCGATCCGGCCGAATGGGGCCGGGCGGTGGATATCAATCTCAAGGGCGTCTATCACGCCACCCGCGCCGTGCTGGCGGGGATGAAGGCCGCAGGCGGGGGCACGATCGTGACGGTATCGTCGGGCGCCGCCCATGCCCCGGTAGACGGCTGGAGCGCCTATTGTGCCACCAAGGCCGGTGCCGCGATGCTGACCGCAGCACTTGATCTGGAAGAACGCGCCAATGGCATCCGCGCCATGGGCCTGTCGCCGGGCACGGTGGCAACCGATATGCAGCGCGCGATCAAGGCATCGGGCATCAACCCGGTCAGCCGGTTGGACTGGGCCGATCATGTGCCGCCCGAATGGCCGGCGCGCGCGCTTTTGTGGATGTGCGGCCCGGCGGCAGATGCCTATATCGGAACGGAAATCAGGCTGCGCGATCCCGCGATCCGCAGAATTTTGGGGCTGAAGCATGATTGATTTTTCCCGCGACAACGGCATCTGGACCGCTATGCTGAACCGGCCGGACAAGGCCAATGCCCTGACCGAATCGATGCTGGCCGCGCTGGCCGATTTCGCGCTTGAGGCGGCGGGACAGGCGCGGGTCTTTGTGCTGCGCGGCGCGGGCAAGGTGTTTTCTGCCGGCGCTGATCTGGATCATGTGGCACAGGGGTTGGCCCTGTCGGCGGAATGGGAACGGCTGTCGGGCGCGGTGGCGGCGCTGCCCAGTCTAAGCATTGCGGCGCTGAATGGCACGGTTGCGGGCGGGGCCACGGGCATGGCGCTGGCCTGCGATATCCGCATCGCGGTGCCGGAGGCCCGATTTTTCTATCCGGTGATGCGGCTGGGGGTGATGCCGCAGCCATCCGATGTGCGCCGCATGGTGGCGCTGGCCGGGCCCGCGCGCGCCAAGCTGGTGTTGATGGCAGGCGCCCGGCTAAGCGCCGCCGAGGCGCTGGCCTTTGGCCTGATCGACCGGGTTGTGGAAGGCGATGCGCTTGACGATACGCTGGCCGCGTTATCGGCGGGCGTGCTGGGGGCAACGCCCGAACATGCGGCCGCGATCAAGGCGCTGATCGGATGAACGATGCCCCCGACGCGCTGGTGATCGGCGCGGGGCCTGCGGGGTTGATGGCGGCGGATGCGCTGGCGCGCGCCGGGCGGCATGTGCTGGTGGCCGAGGCCAAACCATCGCCCGCGCGCAAATTCCTGATGGCGGGCAAAAGCGGGCTGAACCTGACCAATGCCGCGCAGCCTGCCGAATTCATTGCGAAATATGGCAATGCCGCGCCGTTTCTGGCGGATATCATCGCCGGTTTTGATGCAGATGCGGTGCAGGATTGGGCGCGCGGTCTGGGGCAGGATGTATTCGTCGGATCATCGGGCCGGGTCTTTCCGCGCGCGATGAAGGCATCGCCGCTGCTGCGTGCATGGCTGGCCGATCTGACGGCGCGCGGGATGGAATTGCGGCGAAACTGGCGCTGGACGGGCTGGACGGGCGCGGCCTGGACCTTTGCCACGCCCGAGGGCTCCGCGCAGGTCGTGCCGCGCGTCGTGGTGCTGGCGCTGGGCGGCGCAAGCTGGGCGCGGCTGGGATCAGACGGCGCATGGGCGCCGCTTTTGGCCGCGCGGGGGGTGGCGATCACGCCCTTTGCCGCGGCGAATGCGGGGCTGCGGGTGGATTGGTCGGCCCATATGGCGCGGTTTTTCGGCATGCCGCTGAAATCCATCGCCTTGCGCGCCGGGGGCATGGATTCGCGCGGGGAATGCGTGATTTCCGCGCGCGGGATCGAGGGCGGCGGGATCTATCCGCTGGCGCCCGCGCTGCGAACGGGGGCGGGGTTGGTGATCGACCTGCTGCCTGATCGCGATATCGCACAGATCACCGCGCGGCTGGCCCGCCCGCGCGGCAAGGCCAGCACCAGCACGTATTTGCGCAAGGTTTTGGGGCTCGATGCGGTGAAAATCGCGTTGCTGCGCGAATTTACCCCCGATTTGCCGCAAGGCGCCGCGCTTGCCCGGCGGATCAAGGCGCTGCCCATCACCCATGCCGGGCTGCGTCCGCTGGACGAGGCGATATCGACCGCCGGGGGCATCGCGCTGGCCGAACTGACCCCCGATCTGATGATCGCGCGGATGCCGGGCGTGTTTGCCGCCGGTGAAATGCTGGATTGGGAGGCCCCGACCGGCGGCTGGCTGTTGAATGCCTGCCTTGCCACCGGTCTTGCCGCCGGGCGCGGGGCCGCCGGTTATTAGAGCGAACGCATCCTAGAGCGAACGCATCGCTTCTGCCGCGATTTCGAAACTGCGTTTGCGGGCGGTGTGATCGTGGATCGTGCCGGTCAGGATGATTTCATCGGGCTGATAGGCGTCAATGAACCCCGCCAGTTGATCGCGCACCATGTCGCGGGTGCCGGTCGCGGTGACCGACAGCATCTGTTCCAGCCCCGCCAGCACCTGCGCGGGCACATGATCGGTGATGTTTTCCACCGGGCGCGGCAATTTGCCGGGCCGCCCGCCGGTATGCATCCGCGCGAATGTAAGCTGCATCGACGTGCGCAGATAGAGGGCCTCGGCCTCGGTATCGGCGGCGAAAACATTGGCGGCCAGCATGAAATAAGGCTTGTCCAATTGCGCCGATGGCCGGAACCCCTGCCGATAGGCGGCCACCGCATCGCGCAAAGCCGCCGGCGCGAAATGCGAGGCAAAAGCATAGGGCAGGCCCAGATGCGCGGCCAGTTGCGCGCCATAAAGCGATGATCCCAGCATCCAGATCGGCACATGCGTATCATGGCCGGGATAGGCGCGCACCGTGCCTTCGGCATCGGAAAAATAATGCATCAGCTCGACCACATCATTGGGAAAGCTGTCGGGGTGATCAAGCCCGCGGCGCAGCGCGCGCATCGTCGGCACATCGGTGCCCGGTGCGCGGCCAAGGCCCAGATCGATGCGGTCCGGGTAAAGCTCGGCCAATGTCCCGAATGCCTCGGCCACCATCAGCGGCGCGTGATTGGGCAGCATGATCCCGCCCGCGCCGACGCGCATGGTTTTCGTCACGCTGGCCACATCGCCGATCAGCACCGCGGTGGCGGCCGAGGCAATCGCGGGCATGTTGTGATGTTCGGCCAGCCAATAGCGGTGATAGCCCAAGCCTTCGGCATGCTGTGCCAGATCGCGCATGTTGAGCAGGGCATCGCGCGTCGATACGCCATCGGGAACGGGGGCAAGATCAAGAAGCGAATAGGGGATCATCAGCAGCGCCTTTCATCAAAAATTTTACCAGTGTGCTGCGGATCGGCGCAAAGTTCAAATGCTGCGTTATCAACGCCGCGCGGCCAGCATGGTGATGCGGATCAGCATCCGTTCCACCAGCGCCATGGCAGGCGCGGTCTGTCCCGCGGATCGAAGCTGCAGATCCGTATCGGTCAGCATTTCCAGCACCGATTCCAGCCGGCGCATGCCCCAGTTCTGGGCCTGTCTTGTCATGCGATCGCGTCTTGGGCCGAAAACCGGCGGGCGCATGGCGGCAATACCCGCAGACACACCGCCCGGATGGCTTGCAGCGCTGTGCAGCGTGCGAAAATGCCGGGTGGCGGCGATGCACAGGCCCACGGGCTGCGTGCCCTGCGCCCCCAGCCGCACCATCAGGGGGGCGATGTCCTTTTGCTGGCCTTCGGCGACGGCGTTCAGCAGATCATCCAGTGTGGCCTCGGTCGTGGCGGGGGCGCAGGCGATGATATCGGCGGGGCTGGCGGGGGTGGTGTCGCCATGTTTGAACAGCGCGAGCTTTTCCACCGTCTGGCGGAAATCCCCCGGGCTGAGCATCCGGGCAAGGGCATCGAGATCGGCCATGGCCTCGGGGGCGATGGCGGTGATAC
>JBBAGE010000115.1:0-7789 GCA_041655055.1 Paracoccaceae bacterium | reverse complement strand
AACGAGGTGTTTGAGAGTGTTTAAATGGCGCTCAAACGGGGGTCCGAAAAGTGCGCAAACCTCTTGGCGGAAGTGCGCAAACCTCTTGGCGCGCTACACTGATCCAAACGAAAACGCCGGCCCCGAGGACCGGCGTTCGTCAAATTATTGGCGAATTAATGCACGCTGACCGGGGCCAGATCATTCTGGCGCGCCAGAAAGAACGCCAATCGGCGGCCGCGCACCAGCGCCAGACGTTCACCCTCGGCGCTGTGGACGGCAAAGATGCTGTCGCTATCGCCAAGTTCGGCCCGCACATCTTCGGGCAGATCCGCAACCTTTACCGGGCGCACATAGACGATACGATCCTCGGCTGCGGGCAGTGCTTCATAACTGGTATCCATGCCTGTTACCTCTTGGTTATCGTGATGGTTTGCACATAGGTTTCGGGAACGGTTCGGGTCAGATCGACATGTAGCAGGCCGTTTTCCATTTCGGCCCCCGCCACATCGACCCCGTCGGCCAACACAAAACTGCGCTGAAACTGCCGTGCCGCGATGCCGCGGTGCAAAAATATCCGCCGCTCATCGGTATCGATTTGACGGCCGCGCACCACAAGCTGCCGATCCTCCAGCGTGATGGACAGGTCATCCTCGGCAAAACCGGCAACCGCCAGCGTAATGCGATAGGAATTTCCGCTGGTTTGTTCAATGTTATAGGGCGGATAGCCACCCGCGTCGGCCTTGGCGGTTCGTTCTACCAGCCGTTCCAATTGATCAAACCCCAAAAGGAAGGGATGTGATCCCAGCATCATTTTCGTCATCGACACGTCCTTGTAAAAGCAACGTCCTGGTTTGGCCCCGTTCCGGCGGCCTTCTGAGTTATGATATGGGGCGGAGATGCCCCCGGTGCAAGGGCGGGGTTGCGCGAATACCTTGGCCTGCACGGGAAAATTCGCTAGGTTAGCCGGACAACATCCGCCCGACTCACAGGCCAGCATGAATGAATATTTCGTCGCAAATGGATACGCAGGAGGTTCTGCGCATCAAGCTTGAGGTTTTCAAGCGCGAGCATCGCGATCTTGACGCGGCCATCCATGCCTTAAGCCAGTCCGGCCATGTCGATGCCCTGCGCCTGCGCCGGTTGAAAAAGCAAAAACTGGCGCTCAAGGATCAGATTGCCCAGATCGAGGACAAGCTGACCCCCGATATCATTGCCTGATTGCGCAGGCGATATCGGGCGTTATAGTGCGCGCCTGCGAGCGAAAGGGCATAAGTGTGAGCATAGACGTTGGGATCATCATGGGCAGCCAATCCGATTGGCCCACCATGAAACTGGCCGCTGAAATTCTGGATGAATTGGGCATCACGCATGAGGCCCGGATCGTTTCCGCGCATCGCACGCCGGACCGGCTGTGGGATTACGGCAAAACGGCGGCCGAACGGGGGCTGCGGGTCATCATCGCGGGTGCCGGAGGGGCGGCGCATCTGCCGGGGATGGTGGCGTCGAAAACCCGCGTGCCGGTGATCGGGGTGCCGATCCAGACGCGCGCGCTTGGCGGGCTGGACAGCCTATATTCCATCGTCCAGATGCCCAAAGGTTTTCCCGTGGCCACGATGGCGATTGGCGAAGCTGGCGCCATGAATGCCGGGCTGATGGCCGCCGCGATCCTGGCCACGGGCGATGCGGCGCTGGCGGCGCGGCTTGATGCCTGGCGGGCGGCGCTTTCCGCGTCAATTCCGGACGTGCCCTGTGATGAGTGATCGCGCACCAACCCCGCTCGCCCCCGGTGCCACGATCGGCATTCTTGGGGGAGGACAATTGGGCCGGATGCTGGCAATGGCGGCCGCGCGGCTGGGTTTTCGCTGCCATATCTATGAACCGGCCGCGAACCCGCCCGCCGGTGATGTGGCCCATGCCGTGACAACCGCCCCCTATGAGGATCACGCCGCCCTGCGCGTATTCGCGCAGTCGGTGGATGTGATCACCTATGAATTTGAAAATATCCCGACCGCGGCGCTGGATCTGTTGCAAGATCTGCGTCCGATCCGCCCGGGGCGCGAAGCTTTGCGCATCAGCCAGGACCGGCTGAGCGAAAAGGAATTTCTGACCGGGCTGGGGCTGGCCACTGCGCCCTTTGCCCCTGTAGCGACGCGCGATGAACTGGGTGCCGCGCTGGGGCGGATTGGGACGCAAGCGATCCTGAAAACCCGCCGCATGGGCTATGATGGCAAGGGACAGGTCCGGATCAAGGCAAAGGATGATGCAGATGGCGCATTTGCCGCCATGTCCGGCGCGCCCGCGATACTGGAAGGCTTCGTGGCTTTCAGCCATGAGGTATCGGTGATCGGCGCGCGCGGCGTGGATGGCGAAATCGCCTGTTACGATCCGGGCGAAAATGTCCACCGCGACGGGATTTTGCACAGCACCACCCTGCCCGCGCGGCTAAGCCCAAATCAGCGCACCGATGCCGTGTTGATCGCCGCGCGGATTTTGAACGCGCTCGATTATGTGGGCGTTCTGGGGGTCGAATTATTCGTGACCGACGGCGGGCTGATCGTGAACGAAATCGCGCCGCGTGTGCATAATTCGGGCCATTGGACCCAGAATGGCTGCGCGGTCGATCAGTTTGAACAGCATATCCGCGCGGTAGCCGGTTGGCCGCTGGGCGATGGCGCGCGCCATTCCAATGTGGAAATGATCAATCTGATTGGCGATGATATCGACCAGATCCCCACATTCGCCCGCGAACGCAATCTGGCCATTCACCTTTATGGCAAGGCCGAGGCCCGCCCCGGCCGCAAGATGGGCCATATCAACCGCATTTTGGGCCCGGCGAACTGAACCCGTGATCCAGACATGAAAAGGGGCCGCGAACGGCCCCTTTTTTTATGCGCTTTGGGGGCAGATTACATCATGCCGCCCATGCCGCCCATGCCGCCCATATCGGGCATGCCGCCGCCGGCAGCGCCAGCAGGCTCGGGCTTGTCGGCGATCATCGCCTCGGTGGTGATCAGCAGGCCAGCGATCGAGGCCGCATCTTCAAGCGCGGTGCGCGTCACTTTGGCCGGGTCGATCACGCCGAATTTGAACATGTCGCCATATTCTTCGGTCTGGGCGTTAAAGCCGAAATGCGGATCATCCGATTCACGGATCTTGCCCGCGACAACGGCTCCGTCAACGCCGGCATTTTCCGCGATCTGACGCAGCGGCGCTTCGAGCGCGCGGCGCACGATGGAAATACCAGCAGTTTGATCGGCGTTCACACCTTCGAGCGCGACCAGCGCTTTTGCGGCCTGAACCAGCGCCACACCGCCGCCGACGATCACGCCTTCTTGCACCGCAGCGCGGGTGGCGTTCAGCGCGTCATCCACGCGGTCTTTACGCTCTTTCACTTCGACTTCGGTCATGCCGCCAACGCGGATCACGGCCACACCGCCGGCCAGTTTGGCCACACGTTCCTGCAGCTTTTCACGGTCGTAATCGCTGGTGGTTTCTTCGATCTGTTGACGGATCTGGGAAACGCGGGCCTCGATTTCGGCCTTTTCGCCGTGACCATCGACGATCGTGGTCTCATCCTTCGAGATCTTGATCGTTTTGGCCGAGCCGAGCATGTCCATGGTGACATTTTCAAGCTTCATGCCCAGGTCTTCGGAAATCACCTGACCGCCGGTCAGAATGGCGATATCCTGCAGCATGGCCTTGCGGCGATCGCCAAAGCCAGGGGCCTTGACCGCAGCGATTTTCAGACCACCGCGCAGCTTGTTGACCACCAGCGTGGCAAGGGCTTCGCCCTCGACATCTTCGGCGATGATCAGCAGCGGTTTTTGCGACTGGATCACGGCCTCAAGCAGCGGCACCATCGGTTGCAGCGACGACAGCTTTTTCTCGTGCAGCAGCACGACTGCGTCATCAAGCTCGGCGATCATTTTATCGGGGTTGGTCACGAAATAAGGCGACAGATAGCCACGGTCGAACTGCATGCCTTCGACAACGGTGGTTTCGGTCTCAAGACCCTTGTTTTCCTCGACGGTGATCACACCCTCATTGCCGACCTTTTGCATCGCATCGGCGATCTGGCGGCCGATTTCGGCTTCGCCATTGGCGGAAATGGTGCCCACCTGGGCCACTTCGTCGCTATCGGCAACCGGACGGGCCGACGCGCGCAGCGATTCGACAACCTTGGCGGTCGCCAGATCGATACCACGCTTGAGATCCATCGGGTTCATGCCGGCGGCAACCGATTTCAGACCTTCCTTGACGATGGCTTGTGCCAGAACCGTCGCGGTGGTGGTGCCGTCGCCGGCTTCGTCATTGGTGCGCGAGGCCACTTCTTTGACCATCTGCGCGCCCATGTTTTCGAACTTGTCCTCAAGCTCGATTTCCTTGGCAACGCTCACGCCATCCTTGGTGATGCGCGGCGCGCCGAAACTTTTGTCGATGACGACATTGCGGCCCTTGGGGCCAAGCGTGACCTTGACCGCATCGGCCAGGACATTCACGCCTTTCAGCATGCGATTGCGGGCGTCTGTATTGAACTTGACGTCTTTAGCAGCCATGTGCTTGCTCCTCGTCTGGAATTATGGGGGAAAACGATCTCAGGCGATGATGCCGAGAATGTCGCTTTCTTTCATGATCAGCAGCTCTTCGCCATCCAGCGTGATCTCGGTGCCCGACCATTTGCCGAACAGGATCTTGTCGCCAGCTTTGACATCCATCGCAATGCGATCGCCGTCTTCGTCGCGGGCACCGGCACCAACGGCCACGATCTCACCCTCGGCGGGTTTTTCCTTGGCGCTGTCGGGGATGATCAGACCGCCTTTGGTCTTTTCGTCGCTTTCGATGCGACGGACGAGAACGCGGTCGTGCAGCGGAGTAAATGCCATCTCGGAACGCTCCTTGGTTCGAGGTTTCAATTCTTGTTAGCACTCACCCGGGGCGAGTGCTAACGACTGGGGATCTAGGCAGACCACACGAACAAGTCAACCGGCCCGATCGAGAAAATTCGCCCCATTGGAATGGCTTGCGCCAAGTGGGTGACAAGCGGCGCAAACCCGCCTATAAGGCCGGGGATTTTTCCATGACGGACCCCCCCATGACCATCAAAGTTTTTGGCCACAAATCCCCTGACACCGACAGCACCGGATCGCCGCTGATCTGGGCCTGGTATCTAAGCGAAATCCGCAACACCCCCGCCGAAGCCCGGCTTTTGGGCAGCCCCAATACCGAGGCCGCATTCGTGCTGCGCCGCTGGGGCTTTGACGAACCGGCGCATCTTGATGATGTCAGCGCCGATGACCGGGTGGTGATTGTGGATACCAACAACCCCGCGGAATTGCCCGCCTCGATCAATCAGGCCGATATTATCCAGATCATCGACCACCACAAATTGTCGGGCGGGCTGGTCACGCGCGGGCCGATCGATATCACGATCAAGCCGCTCGCCTGCACGGCCACGATCATGTATAACCTGATGGGCGAAAATGCGGCCCGGATGCCCGATAATATCAAGGGCGCGATGCTAAGCTGCATTCTGTCGGATACGCTGGAATTCCGCTCGCCCACCACGACGGATCAGGATCGCGCACTGGCCGAGAAACTGGCCGCCGATCTGGGGATCGACCTCCCCGCCTATGCCGCCGAAATGTTCGAGGCGAAATCCGATATTTCCGAATTTTCCGATGCCGCCCTGCTGCGGATGGATTCCAAGGAATATGCCCTGGGCGACACGACATTCCGGGTTTCGGTGCTGGAAACCACCGCACCGCGGCTGGTGCTGGATCGCAAGGCATCGCTGATGGCCAGCATGGAGGGTGTCGCGCGCGAAGATGGCGTGGATCAGGTGCTGCTTTTCGTCGTCGATATTCTGGCCGAAGAAGCCACCCTGCTTGTGCCCAATGATCTGGTGCGCCGTCTGGCGGAAAAAAGCTTCGGGGCCAAGGTCGAGGGCGACAGCGTCGTTCTGCCCGGCATCATGAGCCGCAAGAAACAGATCATCCCGGCGCTGGAACTCTGACCCGATCCGGCGCGCCTGCCCGGGGCGCGCCCTTTTGCCATGAGGGCCCTATGACCGAAATCATCCAGAATCTGGCGCAGATCTCGCACCGTTATGAGGCGCTTTTTGTCGATCTGTGGGGCTGTGTGCATAACGGCATCAAAGCCTATCCCGAAGCGGTTGCAGCGCTGGTCGATTATCGCGCCACAACCGGCGGCAAGGTGATCTTGGTCACCAATTCGCCGCGCCCGCGCGCCGAAGTTGCCGATCAGATCGCGGCCTTTGGGGTTCCCGATCACGCCTGGGATGACATCGCGACATCCGGCGACAGCGCGCGCGCCGCGATGTTTCAGGGCGCCGTGGGCAGCAAGGTCTATCACATCGGCACCCCCGATGAGACCGGCTTTTTTGAACCGTTGAAGATCATTGATAATCCCAGCGAAATCACCCTTGTGCCGCTGGATCAGGCCGAGGGGATCGTTTGCACCGGGCCATTCGATCCCTTTGCCGATCCCGCCACCTATCGCCCGCAGTTTCTGCTGGCCAAGGAACGCGGGTTGAAAATGCTCTGCGCCAATCCCGATATCGTCGTGGATCGCGGCGACAGCCGGGAATGGTGCGCGGGGGCATTGGCCGAACTTTACACCGAAATGGGGGGCGAAAGCCTTTATTTCGGCAAACCGCATCCGCCGATCTATGATCTTGCGCGCAAACGTCTGCGCAAACATGCGAGCGTCGATGACAGCGCCATTTTGTGCATCGGCGATGGCATCCATACCGATATATCGGGCGGCATCGGCGAAGGGCTGGATACGTTATTCATCACCGGCGGGCTGGCGGCCGCCGATTTCGGGCCGGATGTGCAAAATCCCGATCCCACACTGATGGCGCGCTGGTTCGATACCCAGCAGATCGCCCCGATGGCGGCGATTCCCTTTCTGCGCTAGGCGGGAATTGCCAAGCCTGTCCCGCCGCCCTATGGTGCGCAAAATTGCCTCAGGATGAGAATGACATGAGCGATAGCCTGCCCCGCGGAACGATCTATATCGACGATATCGAAATCGGCATGAGCCGCCATCTGGACAAGATCATCACCGATCGCGATATCGAACTGTTTGCCGAGGTTTCGACCGATCGCAACCCGGTGCATCTGGATGATGACTATGCCAAGGACACGATTTTCAAGGGCCGCATCGCCCATGGCATGCTGACCGCGGGGCTGATTTCCGCCGTGATCGGCGAACAACTGCCCGGCCATGGCACCGTTTACATGGGCCAGACGCTGAAATTCCTGGCCCCCGTGCGCCCCGGCGATGCCGTCCGCGCCGAGGTCGAAGTATCCGCCGTCGATCACGCCAAACGCCGGGTGACGCTTGAATGTCGCTGCATGGTGGGCGATACCGTCGTTCTCAAAGGCGAAGCGCTGGTTCTGGCGCCCAGCAAGTAACGGATCGGGGTTGGTCCCGGAGGACGGATGCAGGTTTTCACGGACTGGCGGACTATTGACAGGGCGGCGCGCGGTTCCAGCGCGGCGATTGGCAATTTCGATGGCGTGCATCTGGGCCATCAGGCCGTGCTTGATTTGGCGCGCGGCACCGGGCCGCTGGGTGTTGTCACCTTTGAACCCCATCCGCGGGAATTCTTCGCCCCCGAGGCCCCGCCCTTTCGCCTGATGAATGCCGAGGCCAAGCGTAACCGGCTGGCAAAGCTGGGCGTTGAATATCTGTTTGAACTGCCCTTTGACGCCACTTTGGCCGGTCTGTCGCCCGAAGCCTTTGCCCGTCAGGTGATCTGCGACGGGCTGGGCCTGTCGCA
>JBBAGE010000114.1:0-7992 GCA_041655055.1 Paracoccaceae bacterium | reverse complement strand
GAAGCCTGGGTCGCCGAAGGGGCCAAAATCGGCTATCTGCCGCAAGAACCCGAGCTTGACCCCAACCTTGATGTGCGCGGCAATGTCATGCTGGGCGTGGCGGCAAAGAAAGCCATCCTTGATCGCTATAACGAACTGGCGATGAATTATTCCGATGAAACCGCCGATGAAATGGCCCGGCTTCAGGATGAAATCGACGCCCAGAACCTGTGGGATCTTGATTCGCAGGTCGATGTCTCGCTTGAAGCGCTGCGCTGCCCGCCTGATGATGCCGATGTGACCACGCTTTCGGGTGGCGAGAAACGCCGCGTTGCGCTGTGCAAATTACTGCTCGAAGCGCCCGATATGCTGCTGCTCGATGAACCGACCAACCACCTTGATGCCGAAACCATCGCCTGGCTGCAACAGCACCTGATCAACTATACCGGCACGATCCTGATCGTGACGCATGACCGCTATTTCCTCGATGATATCACCGGCTGGATTCTCGAACTCGACCGCGGCCGGGGCATCCCGTATGAGGGCAATTATTCATCCTGGCTTGAACAAAAGGCCAAGCGGCTGGCCCAGGAATCGCGCGAGGATAAATCCCGTCAGCAGACGCTGGAACGCGAACTGGAATGGATGCGCCAGTCGCCAAAGGCCCGTCAGGCCAAGCAAAAAGCCCGGATCAACGCCTATAACGAACTGGCCGAAACCTCCGAGCGCGAAAAGCTGTCGCGCGCCCAGATCATCATTCCCAACGGCCCCCGGCTTGGGAACAAGGTGATCGATGTGAACGGGTTGAAGAAACACATGGGCGACAAGCTGCTGATCGAAGATCTGAGCTTTGCCCTGCCCCCCGGCGGCATCGTCGGCGTGATCGGCCCGAACGGCGCGGGGAAAACCACGCTGTTTCGGATGCTGACCGGGCAGGAACAACCCGATGCGGGCACGATCGAATATGGCGATACTGTCAAGCTCAGCTATGTCGATCAATCGCGCGATGATCTGAACCCCGATGATACGGTCTGGGAAGCCATCGCAGACGGGCTTGATATCGTCAAACTCGGCGATGCCGAGGTAAACGCGCGTGCCTATTGTTCGTCGTTCAACTTCAAGGGCGGCGACCAACAGAAAAAGGTGTCCCTGCTGTCAGGGGGCGAACGCAACCGGGTTCATATGGCGCGGCTTTTGCGTGCGGGCGGCAACGTGCTGCTGCTTGACGAACCGACCAACGATCTCGACGTCGAAACCCTGCGCGCACTCGAAGATGCGCTGGTCGATTTCGCAGGCTGTGCGGTGGTGATTTCGCACGACCGGTTCTTTCTCGACCGCATTTGCACCCATATGCTTGCGTTTGAGGGCGACGCCCATGTCGAATGGTTCGAAGGCAACTTCGCCGATTACGAAGAAGACAAGAAACGCCGCCTCGGCCCCGATGCTTTGGAACCAAAACGCCTGAAATACAAAAAATTCGCGCGATAATATCGGCTTGCGCCCCCTGACCCGATCCGGGGGGCGCAACCGCACTACATGATATTTGCGGAACATTTCCGCCCCCCTCACGTTGGCCCGAGCAACATTTACGTGAGGTTAGGCCATGGGCATCGAGACAATCCTTCTCATTATTCTTATCATCGCACTTGTCGGCGCTTTGCCAACTTGGGGCTATTCCAGCGGCTGGGGCTATTGGCCGTCGGGTTTGCTGGGCATCATCGTGCTGATCCTTTTGGTGATGTTCCTGACGGGTCGCGTCTAGTCCGCGAATGCCCCTTGATTTCGCGCGGGTCATGACGCATATTGCCATTTGCGAACGTTATTCTCTTTCGACCTGCTGTTCTCCTTTACAGGCCACAGTCATCGATCTTGCACTGACTGAGCCGGGCTGTCGCGTCGTGCGGACAGCAAACACTACAGGAGTTATCACGATGGCCAACGGCACCGTGAAATGGTTTAACAGCACCAAAGGTTTCGGCTTTATCGAGCCCGAAGGCGGCAAAAAAGATGTGTTCGTGCACATTTCCGCAGTCGAGCGTTCGGGCCTTTCGGGTCTGAAAGACGGTCAGCAAGTGACCTTCGACATCGAAGCCGGCCGTGATGGCCGCGAAAGCGCCGTCAACCTTTCGATCGCGTAAAATTACGGATCCGGCGCGCAGCCCGCGCGCCGGATCTTGCCGCCATTGCGGCCCCCACCCCACCCCCTGAAATCGTGACCTGATACATCTGCGCCCTTGCATATGTTTCCAGCCTGCCCCATCTTGGATAGATAGCAGTCAGGAGCCATGCGATGTCATACACGATCACCCGCCTTTTCCCCGATACCGGTTTTGATGATGTAGATGCCCGCACCCGCGCGGCGCTGGCCGATGCCGGTTTTGGCGTGCTGACCGAAATCGATGTCAAAGCCACGATGAAAACCAAACTCGACCGCGATATGGCCAGTTATCGCATTCTGGGCGCCTGCAATCCGGTCATGGCATGGGAAGCCATCGGGATCGAACCACGTGTTGGCGCGATGCTGCCCTGCAACGTGATCCTGCGCGAAACCGATGCCGGGGTCGAAGTCTCCGCCGTCGATCCCGTGGCATCGATGAGCGCGATTGATAATGACACGCTCAAACAGGTGGCGGGTCAGGTGCGCGAAATGCTTGCCGCCGCGGTGGACGCGATCTAGCGACCCACCGCCCACGGGGGAACCGCAGCGCCGCATGCAACGTTGTTCTTTCGACCAAAATCGAAAGGACATCACATGAAGGGCATTCTCGCCTGGGTTATCGGCATCCCGATCCCCATCATCATATTGCTTTACCTTTTCAACGTGTTTTGATTCACTTGTTGCAATAAAGATTAACCCCGCATAGCATTTGTTCAGGCGCGTTAACGTCATCGACCCACTGTCTCCTCTATCCGGCTTCAGTTGCTCGATTAAGCGCTGTTTCGGCCGGGTCGGCGCAGGTTCGCCCCCCATTCAACATAAGGAGCACAGGGATGGCTAAAGGGACGGTTAAGTGGTTCAACACCACAAAGGGATATGGGTTTATCGAACCCGAGGGTGGCTCAAAGGACATCTTCGTGCATATTTCGGCAGTGGAACGGTCGGGGCTGACCGGGCTGGCCGATGGCGCCAAGGTGACGTTTGATGTCGAAGCGGGCCGCGATGGTCGTGAAAGTGCCGTGAATATCACCCTTTCCTGATCGCGCAGCACCAACAAGGCAGGCGGTGTCTCTACACCGCCTTTTTGTTGCCTGATCGCAGCAAGTTCATCATCCGGCACCGAAAAATCGTTTTGCCCTGCCGCCGGAACCTTTGATGATAAAGGCGCGTTGGCTCAAAAAGGAATGCGGGACATGCCCTATCGGATATCTACGAGCTTCAAGGTGATGGCCGTCGCGGGCTGTCTGGTGGCGGTGCATCCCGTCGGCGCGTTTGAGGCAAATATCGACATCACCGGCGACGAAGACGTGGCCGACGCGCTGCGCAACGCGTCGCGCACCCTTGCCGCCCAGAACGAAGATACGACCGAACCGCTGGATATCCTTGCCGCCGCCCAAGCCGATTACCGCCAGATTTTGGCCGCACTCTACCGGCAGGGTTATTATGGCGGCGTGGTCAATATCGCGGTCGATGGGCGCGAGGCGGCAAATATCGCGCCCCTGAACGTGCCCGCGCGCATCGATAACGTGCGCATCACCGTGCAAACCGGGCCGCGTTTTACCTTTGGCCGCACCGCAATCGCGCCGCTTGCCCCAGATACCGAACTGCCCGATACATTCGCCAGCGGCGAGATCGCGCGCGCCGGCGCGGTTGCCGATGCCTCGGATGCCGCGATCGATCAGTGGCGCGCCGCATCCCATGCCAAGGCCGCTGTCCGCGGTCAGCGCATCATCGCCACCCATCCCCAGCAACGCCTTGATGTGGATATCACCCTTGCCCCCGGCCCGGCCGTGCGCTTTGGCCGCTTCATCCCGCAAGGCAATGTCGCCGTGCGCACCGATCGTATCCATGAAATCGCCGGCCTGCCCGAGGGCGAGGCCTATTCCCCCGCGGATGTCGAAGCCGCGGCCGCCCGGCTGCGCCGCGCCGGTGCCTTTCGCTCGGTCGCGATTTCCGAGGCCGATACACTTGGCCCCGGCAACACGCTTGATATCACCGCAGCGCTGGTCGAAGAAGCGCCCCGCCGTTTCGGTTTCGGCGCCGAGATCGAATCGCTCGAAGGTGGCACGGTGTCGGCCTATTGGATGCATCGCAATCTGTTGGGCGGATCGGAACGGCTGCGCTTTGACGGTGAAATCGCCGGGATCGGCAGCGAAACCAGCGGGATGGATTACCGCGTTGCGGCGCGGTTCACCCGCCCGGCCACATTCTGGACCGATACATCCGCCTATCTGAACGCCGAAATCGCGGTGCTGGACGAACCCGATTTCTATTCGCGCAATGTCAATCTGGGCGGCGGGCTAGAGGCCATTTTCTCGGACACATTCAGCGCCAGCGGCGGCATCGCCTTTCGCTATTCCGTGGTCGAAGATGATCTGGGCGAGCGCAGCTTTACCCATGTGACCCTGCCTTTCAGCGCCACCTGGGACCGGCGCGATGATCTGCTCAACCCCACATCGGGCTATTACCTTGCGGGCGAGGCCATGCCCTTTATCGGGCTGTCGGGTTCTGCATCGGGGGCACGGATCACGGCGGATGCGCGCGGCTATTTCGGGCTGGGCGCGGAAAACCGCTTCGTGCTGGCCGGGCGGGTGCAACTGGGTTCCGTCATGGGGGCATCATTGGCCGAAACGCCGCCCGATCTGCTGTTTCGCTCGGGCGGGGGTGGCACGGTGCGCGGCCAGCCCTATCAATCGCTTAATGTCGATCTGGGCGGCGGGCTAAGCACCGGGGGCCGTGGCTTTGTCGCCACCAGCGCCGAATTGCGCGCGGGCATAACCGAGCGGATCGGGCTGGTGGGCTTTGTCGATGCCGGCTGGATCGACGCCGCAAGCCGGCCGGACGGGTCAAGCCCGATGCATGCGGGCGCGGGGCTTGGGCTGCGCTATAACACCGGGATCGGCCCGATCCGGCTGGATGTGGCCACGCCAATTGCCGGGGACACCGGCGGAGGTGTTCAATTTTATGTCGGAATAGGACAAGCCTTTTGAAACACGCGCTGATCATTTCTGCCTGTCTGCTTGGCCTTGCCGCCCCTGCCTTTGCCCAGGAAACCGAGGATGAGGCCCGCGAACGTTCGTTTCTGACCCGGCTGATCGAGGATAACCTGTCGGGCGATCATCATTCCGTCCGCATTGACGGTTTTCGTGGCGCGCTGAGTTCGCAGGCGCAATTTGATCTGCTGAGCATCTCGGATGACGATGGCGTCTGGATTACCCTGCGCGACGGGGTGCTGGATTGGAACCGCTCGGCCTTGTTCACCCGCAGACTTGAAGTCACCGCGATCACGGTGGCCGAAATCGACATGCCCCGCCTGCCCAACCCGGCCGAGGCGGAACTGCCCTCGCCCCATGCGACGCCCTTTTCGCTGCCCGAATTGCCCGTCAGCGTCGATATCGGCGAAATCAGCGCCGATCGCGTGACCTTGGGGGCCGAAGTGCTGGGCCAGCCGATTGTGGCCGAATTGTCGGGCAGCGCCCAGCTTGCCGATGGCGAAGGCAATGCCGAATTGCGGATCGAACGGACCGATGGCCCGCTGGGGGCGCTGACGCTTGATGGCGCCTATACGAATGCTACCGATATCCTGACCATCCACGCCAGCCTGCGCGAAGATCCGGGCGGAATTTTGGTCGAACAGATCGGGCTTGAAGGCCGTCCCTCGATCGATCTGAGCATTCAGGGCCACGGCCCGATCAGCGATTTCGTCGCCGATATCGTGCTTGCCACCGATGATCAGCCCCGGGTTGAGGGCGAGGTCAGCCTGACCACATTGGCGGCTGACGATGGCCAACCCGATGCCGCCCCCGCCCGCCGCTTTGCTGCCAATCTGGGCGGGGATATCACGCCGCTGTTCATCCCCGAATATCGCAGCTTTTTCGGCCCCGATGTTCAGTTTGAAATCACCGGCCTGATGGAACCCGAAGGGCGACTGGAAATCGACCGGCTGGCCCTGCTGGCCGAGGCGGTCGAATTGCAAGGCGCGCTTAGCCTGGCAGAAGACGGGCTGCCCGATGCCTTCGATCTGTCACTGACCTTGGGCGAAGCTGGCGGCGCGCCGGTGATGCTGCCCGTATCGGGGCCGCGTGCCTTTGTCGATCATGCTTTTTTTCAGGCAAGCTACGCTGCGGCTGATGGCGATGAATGGGTGCTCGATGCCGCGCTTGTGGGGTTTGAGCGTTCCGACATCGCCATTGAAACCGCGATTTTGCGCGGCACCGGCACGATTGGCCGGCGCGCGGGCGATCAGCCCGGCACATTGCTGCGCGCGGTCACCGGTGAATTGGGATTCAACCTGCTGGGATTCAGCCATGCCGATCCGGCGCTGCAAGCCGCGCTTGGCCGCAATCTTGATGGCGATCTGAGCGTGAACTGGCAGGACGGCCAGCCCATCGATATCAGCGCCCTGCGGCTGGTGGCTGGCGATGCGGCACTGACGGCCACAGCACAGATCCAAGGTTTCGACCGGCTTTATGAAACCGCCACCACCGCCGAGCTGCAACTGGACAATCTGGCGCGTTTCGCCGCCATTTCCGGCCAGGCGGGCCTGCGCGGCGCCGCCGATCTGGGGCTGCGTGGCACCGTTGTGCCACTAAGCGGCGCATTCGATCTGGCGCTTGAGGGAATCGGCAACAACCTTGCCATCGGCATTGGCGCAGTTGATCCGCTGATCGCCGGCAGCGCCACATTCAGCGGCGAGGTCGCGCGCGACGAGGCGGGCACCACCTTGCGTGATGCGACGCTGCAAACGCCTGCCGTTGGCATCACCCTTGCGGGCACGCTTGCCGATACCGGATCGGCGCTGACGCTATCGGCGCGGCTTGATAATGTCGGCCGCATTGCCGAGGGGATATCCGGCCCCGCCAGCGCCAGCGGCACGGCCACAAGCGGCACCGATGGCCGCTGGACGCTGGCGCTTGATACCAACGGGCCGGGTGGCTCGGGCGCGCGGCTTGCGGGCGATGTGATCACCGGCGGGCCTGATGGGCTGCGCCTTGATCTGGGCGTTACCGGCACCGCGCCGCTGGCGCTGGCCAGCAATTTCATCCCCTCGGCCTCGGTGCAGGGGCCGGCGCGCTTTGATCTGGCGCTGCGGGGGCCGGCCGAACTTTCATCGCTCAGCGGTCAGATCAACATCACCGGCGCGCGCGCGGTCTTTCCCGATCTGCGCACTGCATTGACCAATATTTCCGCCCAGGCCGACATTTCCGGCGGTCAGGCCCGGATCACAGCCAGCACCGGCATCGATGGCGCGGGCCGGGTCAGCCTTTCGGGCCCCATCGGGCTCAGCGCGCCTTTTACCGCCGCGCTTGATATTACGCTCGCCGATGTGCCGCTGGTCGATCCCGCGCTTTATGAGACCACTCTGAATGGCGCGCTGACGCTGCGCGGCCCGATCATGGGCAGCGGCGGGTTGCTGGCCGGGCGCATCGATGTGGGCGAAACCGAAATTCAGGTGCCATCGACCAGCTTTGGCGCAGGCGGCGGAGTGCCTGCGATCACCCATCAGGGCGAACCCGCCCCCGTGCGCGCCACCCGCGCCCGTGCCGGGCTTTTGGGCGATGGTGGGCGCAGCACGGCGACCACCGGCGGCGGCCCGGGTATCGGGCTTGATGTGCTGATTTCCGCGCCCGAGCGGGTCTTTGTGCGCGGGCGCGGGCTTGATGCCGAGCTGGGCGGGCAGTTTCGCATCAGCGGCACGCTCTCGAACATCATCCCGGTGGGCGAATTGCAACTGATCCGGGGCCGTTTCGACATCCTCGGCACAAGGCTCACGCTGCAAGAGGGCGCGCTGACCACCAGCGGCAGCCTCATGCCCCATATCCGCGTGCTGGCGCTGACCCAAACCGATGATGCCC
>JBBAGE010000113.1:0-8037 GCA_041655055.1 Paracoccaceae bacterium | reverse complement strand
GGGCGCAACTTCCTCGGGCGCAACTTCGGTCTCGGGCGCAATTTCGGCGTCCGGTTCGGGAACGGGCGCGGGTTCGACCTCTTCGGGCACTGCCTCCGGGGCCGGGTCATCCGAACCGGGCAGCGCCTCTAGCAGCGCGTCGCAATCCTCAAGATCCGCCCCTTCGGCACAAAGCTGCGCTTGTAGCAACAATTCCTCGCACCCATCGGCCGAAGGATCGGCCACACAGATCTGCGCGCGTTCAGCAAGCGCGCCGTTGGAATTGGCCTGAGCGATCAGCCCCGTCGGCTGAAGAAGCGAAAGCGAAACGGTAAGCGCCGTAGACGCCCTGAGCACGGAACGATTCATCTGCTATCCTTATGGCAATGCAAAGCAAACTGCAGTGCACCAATCAGTTAGCGCATGAATGGTTCCCCCGGGATCAGATTTTCGTGTATTGCAAACATCACGAAAAAATGCAGCCACCATCTGGCGGGCGGAAAACATCCCGCCCGGCCAGTGTCTTAGATCACGCCCAGCGCGCGCATCGCCTCGGCCACGCGCACAAAGCCGCCGATATTGGCACCCAGCACATAATCGCCCGGCGCGCCATATTCATGGGCCGTTTCTGCACAGCGATCGTGGATTTCATGCATGATACCGGCAAGCCGCGTTTCGGTCTGTTCAAAGGTCCAGCTATCGCGGCTGGCGTTTTGCTGCATTTCCAGCGCCGATGTGGCGACGCCGCCCGCATTCGCGGCCTTGCCCGGCGCAAACAGCACGCCCGCTTCCTGAAAGGCGCGGATCGCTTCGGGGGTAGAAGGCATGTTCGCCCCCTCGCCCACGGCAAGCACACCATTCTTGATCAACCGCGCCGCATCGCGCCCGGTCAGTTCGTTTTGGGTGGCGCAGGGCAAAGCCACATCGCAAGGCGCATCCCAGACCGAACCGCCCGCAATATAATGCGCGCCCTTGCCCCTCAGCCGCGCATATTCCGAAATACGTTCGCGCCGCACCAGTTTGATTTCCTTGACCAGATCCAGATCGACACCGTTTTCGTCAACGATATAGCCGTTGGAATCCGAACAGGCCGTGATCGTCGCGCCAAAAGTCAGCGCCTTTTCCATCGCATAGATCGCGACATTGCCCGATCCCGAAACCGTCACGCGCTTGCCATCAAAGCTGTCTTTTTTCGTGCCCAGCATCCGCTGCACGAAATAGACGGTGCCATAGCCGGTCGCCTCGGTCCGTGCGCGCGAGCCGCCGTAAACAAGCCCCTTGCCGGTCAGAACGCCCGCCTCGTAGCGGTTGGTCAGGCGCTTGTATTGGCCAAACATGTAACCAACTTCGCGCCCGCCAACCCCGATATCGCCCGCAGGCACATCGGTATATTCGCCCAGATGGCGATAAAGCTCGGTCATGAAGGATTGGCAAAACCGCATGATTTCACCGTCTGATCGGCCACGCGGGTTGAAATCCGAACCGCCCTTGCCCCCGCCGATCGGCAGACCCGAGAGCGCATTCTTGAAAATCTGTTCAAATCCCAAAAACTTGACGATGCCCAGATTCACCGATGGATGAAAACGGATGCCGCCCTTGTAGGGCCCCAGGGCCGAATTGAACTGAACGCGAAAGCCGCGATTGATATGGACTTGCCCATGATCATCGACCCAGGGCACGCGAAAGATGATCTGGCGTTCGGGTTCGCAGATCCGCTCGATCAGGGCTTCACCGGCGTAATCGGGATTCTTGGCGATGACACGGCCAAGGCTTTCAAGCACTTCGCGGACTGCCTGATGGAACTCATGCTCGCCCGCATTGCGGTGCAGCACCTCATTGAGAATCGGTTGCAATTTTTCGTCAAGACTGACCAAATTCATCCTCCACTACGGCTTTTACAGCCTGTCATTTCTGTTTAATGGGCCGCCAATAACGTAAAAGTGGTCAGGATTGAACAATTAATCGCCGCATCGCGAATTTTACCCCGGGTTTTGCGGCGCTGTGCCGCAGTCATTCGGGCGGGCCTGCCCCATCGGGCCGGGCCACGGCGGCCAGATCGGCGCGGCCAAAATCACGCCTTGCGCGGGCGAAATCGCGCAAACGCGCCTCGGCCCGGGCATTGACGCTGCGGGGGGGAAATTGCCCATTCGCGCCCCGCGCGCCCACCGGCTGGCCCGTCAGCAGGGCCAAAGCTTCGTCCACATGGGATGCCGCATGGATATGGAATTGGCCCGCCGCCACCGCTGCCACCACATCGCGGCGCAGCATCAGGTTTTCGGCATTGCGCCGCGGGATCAGCACCCCCTGCCCGCCCGTCAGCCCCTGGGCCTTGCAGGCGTCGAAAAAACCCTCGATCTTTTCGTTCACGCCGCCGACGGGTTGGATTTCGCCCATCTGGTTGATCGAACCGGTCACGGCAAACCCCTGATCCAGCGGCACATCCGCCAGCGCCGAGATCAGCGCACAAAGTTCCGCCACCGAGGCGCTGTCACCATCGACGCCACCATAGCTTTGTTCAAACACAAGGCTTGCCCAAAGCGAGAGCGGTATATCGGGCGCGTAATGCGTGGCGAGATAGCCCGACAGGATCAGCACCCCTTTGGAATGGATCGCACCGCCGAGTTTCACCTCGCGTTCGATATCGACCACCTGTCCTGCGCCCATCCTTACCCGGGCCGTGATCCGCGCGGGCCAGCCGAAATGCTGCGCGCCGATGCTGGTGACCGACAGCCCGTTCACCTGCCCGACTGCGCCGCCCGATGTGGCGATCAGGATCGTATCGCGCGCGATCATTTCCTGCATCCGCATCCGGATACGATCGGCGCGCCGTTCGGCGGCACGCTCGGCGGCCTCGATCTGGGTGGCCGATACCGTCGCAAGTCCGGCGCGCCCGGCCAGATGATCGGCTTCGCGCAAGATATCCCACAACACACTGACCCGCAGCGACAGTTTGCGCTGATCGCCCGCCTCGCGCGACGCGGCCTCGATCAATGCCGCCGCGCCATCGGCGGTAACAGGGCGCAGGTTTTCGGTGCTGGCCACCCGCGCTACCAATCGGGCAAAAAGCCCCATGGTTTCGGCATCGCGCACCATATCGCCGCCAAATTCGGCCACAACGCGAAATAATTCACTGAAATCCGGGTCGTATTGTTCCAAAAGCAGATGCAGCCCACGATCGCCCACCAACACCACCCGCAGATCCAGCGGGATTGGATCGGGCTCAATTGAAGTGGTGGCAAAGGCGCTGAGCCGTTCGGCCGCCGTGATGATATGCGCGGCCTCGGTTTCCAGACAGCGTTTCAGCGCATCCCAGGCCAGCGGTTCGCCCAGCACACGCCGCGCATCCAGCACCAGATAGCCCCCGTTCGCGCGGTGCAGCGCCCCGGGTTTGATCAGCGTGAAATCCGTGACCAGCGTGCCCATCGTCTGCACATGTTCGATCCGCCCGGTCAGATTGCCCAGCGTCGGCAGGGTTTCAAACACCACCGGCGCGCCTTTGGCATCTTGCGGGTTTGAGACCATGACATTGACCGCATAGCGGCGAAACGGCGGATCGGCATGCACGCGCTGGGTGCTGACCGGAAAGGCGCTGTCGTTTTCGCGCTTGCCCGCATGCAAAAACAATTCAGCATTTTCCACAAGATCGGCGCGCAAAGCTTTGAAATAATGCGCTAATGCCGCAATTTCGCCGATATCATCGATCATCTCGGACAGGGCGGCATCGACGGCTTTTTCCGCCAGTTCCGAATGCAACCGCCCGACATGCGCGCGATGCTCCTTTTCGATCCGCGGCATTTGCGCCAGGAATTGTTCCAGTTCATGCTGGATGCTGGTCACCTGCGCCTGCAATGCATTGCGTTCATCATCACCCAGCTTGGCGATGGCATCGGGGCTTAGAACCTCGCCATCTACCAGGGGCGCAAGGGCCAGCCCCTTTTGCGACCGCAAGATTGCCACGCCATTTTGCCGCGCCTTTTCATCCAATGCGGCAAAGGCGCGTTCCTGCCGGCCGGCGAAATCCTGTTCGATCGCGCCCCGGCGGCTGCGATAATCATCCGATTCGAACAGGGCGGGAATATCGCTGGCCAGATCATCGACCAGCATTTCCATCGCCGCACGCAGCTTTGGCCCCATGCCTTGCGGCAAGGATACCGCGCGCGGATGATCGGGCGCGTCGAAATTATGAACATAAACCCAGTCGCAGGGCACCGGGCGCTTGGCCGCCGCCTCGTGCAACATCCGCAACACCGCAGAATGGCGGCCCGTGCCTTCGGGGCCATAGGCAAAAAGGTTGAACCGGCGGTGGCGCATGCTGGCGGCGAAATCGATCGCCTCAAGCGCGCGTTCCTGCCCGATCATTTCGGGCAAGGGTTCAAGATCCGCCGTCGTGGCAAATCCAAGATCGGCAGCCACACAACAGGCGCGCAGGCCGGATGCATCGATACGGGTTTGAACGGAAAGGCTGTTATCGGTCACGGGGGCCTCGGATGTCGTTACGCTGCAAACAGTTACGCCGCCAGCTTAGCATGACATCGGCCAAGCGAAACCGCCAAAGCCCCGAAAATGCCGGGGGCAATCGCGCCCCCGGCACAGGATCAATAGGTCAACAACCGGTCGCCCGCACCATCGCGGACCCAGGTTTTCAGCCCCAGCCGGTCAAGGATTTCCAGAAATGGCCGCGGCGCCAGATCTTCGACATTGACCATACGCGCGACATCCCATTCGCCCTGCGCCACCAAAAGCGCCGCCGCCACGACCGGCACGCCAGCGGTATAGGAAATCCCCTGCGATCCGACCTCGGCATAGGCTTCTTCGTGATCGGCGATGTTATAAACAAAGACCTCGGCGGGCTGGCCGTCCGTGGTGCCTTTGACCAGCGAACCGATACAGGTCTTGCCGGTATAATTCGGCGCAAGGCTGGCCGGATCGGGCAGCACGGCTTTCACCACCTTAAGCGGCACGACCTCGACCCCTTCGGCGGTGGTGATCGGCTGTTCGGACAGCAGCCCCAGATTGTTCAGCACCGTGAACACATTGATATAGTGATCGCCAAAGCCCATCCAGAACCGGATATCGGCCTCGGGATAGCGAAATGACAGCGAATGGATTTCATCATGCCCGGTCAGATAGGCCTTGCGGGTGCCCACCACCGGCAGATCCCATTCCTTGCCCACCTCGAACATCTTGTTTTCCTGCCAGACGCCGCCCTGCCAGCTATAGACAGTGCCGGTGAATTCGCGAAAATTGATCTCGGGGTCAAAGTTCGTGGCAAACCAATGGCCATGGCTGCCGGCATTGATATCGATGATATCAATGCTTTCGACATTTTGCACAAATTCATCCGCGCCCAAGCGGGCATAGGCATTAACCACCCCCGGATCAAAGCCCGCGCCCAGAATGGCGGTCACGCCCGCCTGTTCGCAGCGCTCGCGCCGTTTCCATTCATAGTTGCCATACCATGGCGGCGTTTCGCAGATCTTGGCCGGATCTTCGTGGATCGCAGTATCGAGATAGGCGGCCCCGGTCTGAATGCAGGCCTCGAGCACCGTCATGTTGACAAAGGCCGAGCCGACGTTGATCACGATCTGCGCGCCCGTGTCGCGGATCAGGGCAGCCACCGCATCGCTATCCATCGCATCGACCTGATGCGATTTCAAAACGCCCTCATTTTTCAAACTGCCTTTCTGGCGGACGGAATCGATAATCGCATCGCATTTCGATACGGTGCGCGATGCGATATGAATATCGCCCAGCACATCGTTGTTCTGCGCGCATTTATGCGCCACGACCTGAGCCACGCCACCGGCGCCGATGATGAGAACGTTTTTCTTCATTTCTTCAAGGATTCCTCCGTTTCGATGATTCACGATAAAGCTGCGGCGAAATCGTCATAACCGAAATCGCGCACCTGTGTCAGGCTCCCGTCCAGTTCGCGCAGCACGATGGCCGGCATTTTGACCCCATTGAACCAGTTCTTTTTGACCATTGTGTAACCGGCAGCGTCCTGCACCGATAATCTGTCACCGGGTTTCAATGGCGCCTCAAAGCGGTATTCGCCGAATATGTCACCCGCAAGACAGGATTTCCCGCAAATCATCCATTCATGATCGCCCCGGTTCGGTTCGATCCGCGCGTTTTCGCGGTAGATCAGCAGATCAAGCATATGCGCCTCGATCGAGCTATCGACGATTGCCAGATGTTTGCCGTTGTAAAGCGTATCAAGCACCGTCACCTCAAGCGTGGCCGTGCCGGTGATCGCCGCCTCGCCCGGTTCAAGATAGACCTGCACACCATAGGTATCGGCAAAGCGGCGCAACCGTTCGGCCAGCCGCTCAAGCGGATAGCCTTCGCCGGTGAAATGGATACCGCCGCCCAGGCTGATCCAGTCCATCTGGCCGATCACCGCGCCAAAGCGGGTTTCGATGTGATCCAGCATCTGATCGAACAGACCGAAATTTTCATTCTCGCAATTGTTGTGAAACATCAGGCCGGAAATCTGATTGGCAACCGCGGCAATGCGCGCCGGGTCATGTTCACCCAGCCGCGAAAACGGGCGCGCGGGATCGGCCAGATCGAATTCAGAACTGCTAACGCCCGGGTTTACCCGCAGACCGCGCACATGGCCGGCCGCACGCGCGCCAAAGCGTTCCAACTGGCCGATCGAATTGAAAATCACCTTGTCGGAATTGCGCAAAACCTCGTCAAATTCGTGATCGGCCCAGGCGACCGAATAGGCATGGGTTTCGCCGGGAAACTTTTCACGCCCCAACCGCACCTCGTAAAGCGATGACGATGTGGTGCCATCCATATATTCGCTCATCAGATCGAACACAGACCAAGTGGCAAAACATTTCAGCGCCAGCAGCGATTTCGCCCCCGATGCCGCGCGCAGCCATGCGATTTTTTCCATGTTCTGAACAAGCCGGGACTTGTCGATCAGATAGTATGGGGTCTGGATCATCTGGTCACCCTTTGTTGCGCGAACTGCGTATATATCGCGCGCGCGCGTCAGGTTAAAGCCGATGGGTGAAATTCCCCGCCCTTGTGTTACAATCGGCGCTTTCGGCTTTCAGCACCGGCGCGGGCTTGCTAACACATTGGCAGATGCAAAGAAACGCTGCGCCGCCGCGCGCCCGAGGGATGATGAACGACAGCGCCGATCCCGACCTGACGATCGAGACCCGCGCGGATGGGGCTGCCCTGACGCTACGCGGCCCGATCACCCTGGCGCAGGTAAGCCGCCTGCATCGCCGCCTGTCCGCGCTGCCGGGGGATGGCGATATCCATGTCGATCTGGCAGAGGTCAGCGCGTTTGATACCGCCGGTGCCTGGGCGCTGTGCAGCCTGCGCGCGCGGATTGCGGCAGCGGGCAGGCAGATGTTCATCACGGGCGAGGATGCGCGTATCCGCGATGTCATGGCCAGCGTGCAAGAGGCCCTGCCCACCCCCGATACTGCCGCCTCTGCCCGCCACAGCCTGGCCGACCGGCTGGAGTCGCTGGGCCGCGCGATCATGGGGGGCCTGCGCTTTGGCGCGGAACTGGTTGGCTTTCTTGGGCTTTTTCTGGCACGGCTGGCGCGCGCGCTGATCCACCCGCGCGAATTCCGGCTGACATCGCTGGTGCATCACTGTCAGGAAGTGGGGCTGAAAGCGGTGCCCATCGTGGCGCTGATGGCCTTCCTGATCGGGGTTGTGCTGGCGTTTCAGGGCGCATCGCAACTGCGCCAATTCGGGGCCGAGGTCTTTGTCGTTGATCTGATCGCCATTTCCGTGCTGCGCGAACTGGGCATCCTTTTGACCGCGATCATCGTGGCGGGGCGCACGGCCTCGGCCTTTACCGCCACGATCGGCGCGATGAAAATGCGCGAGGAAATCGACGCGATGCGCACGCTGGGGCTTGATCCGGCCATGGTGCTGTTCGTGCCGCGCATTCTGGCGCTGGTGCTGATGCTGCCGATTCTGGGGCTGATTGCCAATATCATGGGGCTTTTGGGCGGGGCGATCATGTCCTGGCTGGAGCTGGGGATATCACCCGCCATGTTTCGCACAAGGCTGGTC
>JBBAGE010000112.1:0-8061 GCA_041655055.1 Paracoccaceae bacterium | reverse complement strand
CGTCAAAGCCGAGCGCGACCGAACGGCTGCCGATGCCAAGGAAACCGCCCACATCGATCACCACATATTCGACTTCGCCCTGTTCGCCGACGACCACGTCACTCACGCTGCCAATGTTGTTTTCATCAACCGCATAGACATTCGCGCCGATCAGATTATCGACCGAGACGCTGCCAGCCTCGGCAACCATATAGCCTTCGCGTTCCAGCATCGGGCGGTTCAACCGTTCGCGATCTGCGCGCCAGGGTTCAACCGCATCTGCGGGCATCGGCGCGGCCTCATCGGTCACGACCTGATCACTTTGATCCGGCAGGGGTTCGCGATCGGCAGGCAGCGCACCGTCGGCCTGCGGTTCGGTCATCGGATCAACCTGATCGGTTTGCTGCATCGGCTCGGCCGTGAATTCCGGCGCGGTTTCCAGCGTTTGCGCAGCGACCTGCGTGATCACATAGACCTGGCTGTCATCTTGCATATCGGTTCTGAATTCAAGCTGGCTCATGTCAAGTGCCACCTGACGCGCACCCATCCCGAGGAAACCACCCACATCGACGACCACGGCGCGGATCGTGCCATCCTGATCGATGATCAGCTCGTTGATTTCACCGATCGAGTCCATATTGCCAAGTTCGCCCGCAGCCATCCGCATCTGATCGTCGGGCGTGGTCTGCGCCGTCATTGGATCGTCGGCGACAACGGCCCCATCAACGGGTTCACCATCGGCGGCGACGGGGGGTGGGGTGTCAAGCTGCTGGCCATCGGCAGGAACACCTTCGGGCGCCTGACCGACATCGCCCACAACGGCATCCTGATCATGGCGATGGGTAAAGATTTCGGCCCCGATCAGATCGCTTGCGCGCAGATCGCCGGGCTGCATGGCCTGATAATAGCCGGTGTTCATATCTGTTTCGAAATTCGCGGATGCTTCCGGCGCGGGGGCGGGATCGGGGGTCTGCGCGCTTACCGGCAGGGCAAATACAAGCACCACTGCAGTTGTTGCCAATAGCCTGTTCATCACTTATCCTCCAAAGGTCATGCCTCGATCACAACATGTGACGAAGCTCACCAAGCAAACGGAAAGTCGGCGATTTTGTTCCGGCATCCCTTGCCGGCGCGGCAAGCGCAGCGCACAAATTGGCGTAATCGCTTGGAAAAAAGGCTATGCGGCGGGGATCTTTTCCAAAATACCCGCTTCGCGCACGGCCGCAAGATAACCACGGCTGACCGGCACACGCGACCCATCGATCAATTCCAGAAACACCCGGCCGCCTTCGCGCGCGCTCTGCCGGATCGCGTGGCGTGCCACCCAATGCGAGCGGTGGACCTGTAATCCGTCCACACCGTCAAGTTCGGCCAGCGCGTCGGAAAACCGGATCAAAATGGAATCGCAGCCCCGATCGGTGCAGACTTCGACATAATGATCGTTGGACGACAGCCGGATCACCTCGCCCCAAAGATTTTCCGGCAGCCGCGCCAACAGGCGTGGCCGCTCGGCGCGGCGCGGTGCAAAGCTGCGCGAGCGCACGAATTCAAGGCCCCCGGTGATCATAAAAACCGAAATCGCGATCGTGAAATGCGATGTGACCGGCCCGCTGCGATAGGGGGCGGTCCATTGCGCGACCACCAAAATCAGCGGCGTCACCAGCACCGCCATCAGCGCTGATAGCGACAATGCCCGCGCGAGCAGGCCATCATCCGGGCGTAATTCACACAGCAGCGAGCGCAGCGCATAGCCCAGCACGCCTGTGACCAGCGCCACCCCACCCCAATAGGCGGCACGCAGTCCAAGGGAAATATCCGCCGTGCCAAAGGGCGCCGCCACCGTCACGACAGCGGTGATTGCGAACCATAACAGCAGATTGAAGGGGGTAAATGCCGCAGCCATCACGTTTTTCAGGAATTGGACGACTTTGCCCATGTCAACATTCCTGTATCAGGCCCGCAATCATGCGGGATCTTCATCACTACCGGCGCACGGCGCCAATCATCATACTATCTCTATATATGCAATATCGCGGGGGCCGACAACCGCAGGTTGGTTCGGGCGACATCGGGAAAATCAGTGGTTTAGGTGGCGCATACCGACATCAAGGCGATGCCGGCAACAGAATCAGGCCCCAAGCTCTGCCGGTTCGTCAAAACCGTGGATGCGGCAACAGGCGGTCACCGTGTTGGCCAGAAGGCAGGCAATCGTCATCGGCCCGACGCCACCGGGCACCGGCGTGATCGCGCCCGCCACCCTTGCGGCGCTGGCAAAATCCACATCCCCCACCAGCCGGGTTTTGCCGTCCTCGGCCGCAATGCGGTTGATGCCGACATCGATCACCGTCGCGCCGGGTTTGATCCAGTCGCCGGGCACCATTTCCGGCCGGCCCACGGCGGCCACGACGATATCGGCGCCGCGCACAACCGAGGCCAGATCGCGGGTGCGACTATGGGCGATGGTCACCGTGCAATCATCGCGCAGCAGCAATTGCGCGAGCGGCTTACCCACCAGATTGGATCGCCCGATCACCACCGCATTCAGCCCCGCAAGATTGCCCAGATGTTCGCGCAGCAACATCAGACAGCCCAAAGGCGTGCAGGAAATCATCGCCTTTTGCCCGCTGGCCAACAGGCCCGCATTGATCACATGCAGCCCATCGACATCCTTTTGCGGCGCGATGCGGGCCACGATATCCGCTTCAACCAATGGCGCGGGCACCGGAAACTGGCACAAGATCCCGTGCACGGCGGGATCCGCATTCAACCGGTCGATCAGCGCGAACAGATCATCGCGCGATACATCGGCGGGCAGTTTGTGTTCAAACGACTGCATCCCGACTTCGATGGTAAAGCGCCCCTTGTTACGGACATAGACCTGACTGGCCGGGTCTTCGCCCACCAAGATCACGGCCAGCCCGGGTGTGACGCCATGATCCGTTTTCAGCCGCGCGACCGCATCGGCCACCTTCGCCCGCAGGCGGGCCGCCGATTCGGCCCCGTTGATTTTCATCGCGCTCATCTCAGCCTTTCTTTTGGCTCATATGCCGGTCCTCATAGGCGATCGCCCATTCGATCATCTCGCGCCAGAGCGTTTCGGCCAGCCCGGCATCCAGCCCCGCCACCTCGGCCTTGGCCCGCACATGGGCCAGCACCGCATCGACCCGATCATCGATGCGCGCGGGCAGCCCTTCGCCGGGTTTAAGCTCGGCTGCGCGGCCGATATGGGCCTGACGCAGCGCCAAAAGCCGGACCAGCGCGGCATCGATCTGATCGATCTGGACCCGCAGATCCTCCATATTCGCGATATCAGCTACGGGTTTGAGATCCATTTCACGCGCCCTTTCGTCCATCCATCATTCAGGACAGGCCTTCGATCTGTCCATCGCCGTCCAGCCGGATCGTTTCCGCCGCAGGAACGCGCGGCAGCCCCGGCATCGTCATGATATCGCCGCAGATCGCCACGACGAATCCCGCCCCGGCCGATAGCCTGACCTCGCGCAGGGGGACGATATGCCCCGAAGGCGCGCCCATCAGCCCCGGATCGGTCGAGAAGGAATATTGGGTCTTTGCCATGCACACCGGAAGGTGTCCATATCCGGCGGCCTCCCATGCGGCCAGTTGGGCGCGGATCGCGGGGGATGCCTGCACCTCGGCCGCGCCATAGATGCGGCGGGCAATGGTTTCGATCTTGGACAAAAGCGGCATGTCATCGGGGTAAAGCGGGGCGAAATCCGCGCCCCCCGCATCGGCCAGTTGCGCCACATGCCGGGCCAGTTCCACCGCGCCCGCCGATCCGTCGGCCCAATGGGTGCAGGTGAACGCCTCGGCCCCGTGGGCGCGGGCATAATCGCGCAAAGCCGCGATTTCGGCATCGGTATCGGTGCCAAAGCGGTTGATCGCCACCGCCACGGGCATGCCAAAACCCGCCAGATTATCGATATGGCGGCCCAGATTGGCGCATCCGGCGGTCAGTGCCGCTACATCGGGCGTGCCCAGATCAGCGCGCGCCACGCCGCCATGCATTTTCAGCGCCCGCACCGTTGCCACCAGCACCACCACATCGGGCGCAATCCCCGCCTGGCGGCATTTGATATTCATGAATTTCTCGGCCCCCAGATCGGCGCCGAAACCGGCCTCGGTCACCACATAATCGGCCAGCCGCAGCGCCGTGCGCGTGGCGATCACCGAATTGCAACCATGGGCGATATTGGCAAACGGGCCGCCATGGACAAAGGCGGGCGTATGTTCCAGCGTCTGCACCAGATTGGGCTGGATCGCATCGCGCAGCAGCGCCGCCATCGCCCCATCGGCGCCCAGATCGCGCGCATGGATCGGCGTGCCATCGCGGGTCGCCGCCACGACCATCGCGCCCAGCCGCATTTCCAGATCGTGCAAATCGCGGGCAAGGCAAAGGCAGGCCATGACTTCTGACGCCACGGTAATGTCAAAACCCGTCTGGCGGGTGAATCCATTGGCCACACCGCCCAGACCCACCACCACATCACGCAGCGCCCGGTCGTTCATATCGACCACCCGCCGCCAGGTGACGCGGCGCTCATCGATTCCCAGCGCGTTGCCCCAATAAATATGGTTATCGATCATCGCCGCCAGCAGATTATGCGCCGCTGTGATCGCATGGAAATCGCCGGTGAAATGCAGGTTGATATCCTCCATCGGCACCACCTGCGCATAGCCGCCGCCCGCGGCCCCGCCCTTCATCCCGAAACAAGGCCCAAGCGAGGGTTCGCGGATACAAACCATCGCCTGTTTGCCGATCCGGCGCAGCGCATCGCCCAGGCCCACGGTGGTGGTGGTCTTGCCTTCGCCGGCGGGGGTGGGGCTGATCGCGGTCACAAGGATCAGCCGGCCCTGCGGCGCGGCGCTTGTGCGCAATTCGGCCAGAAAACGGGCGCTGATCTTGGCCTTGTCATGGCCATAGCGCAGCAGATCAACTTCGGGGATACCCAGACCCGCGCCGATTTCGCGAATATCTCTGAGCATGGTCGCGCGCGCGATGGCGATATCTGTGTCCTGATCCAAATCCGTCCCCCGTTTACTCTGACCGTTCCTGTCCCCGGCCCAAAAGGTTCGGGCGCCACCCTGCAAGGATGACGCCCGAATCTATACCACCTGCAAAGATCAGGTCGAGGGTTCCGGTTCCAGCCCGCTGTCATCCTCTTTGGGTTTGCGCCCACGGGTTTTGGGGATCGACACGATCGAGCTTGCGCCCCCTTGCGGCGGGGTTGCATCATCGGCGTCACCGCCCCGTTTCGGCGGCTCGCCGGCCATCACGCGGGTGATTTCGCTGCCGGTCAGGGTTTCATATTCCAGCAACCCCTGCGCCAACCGTTCCAGATCGTCGCGCTTTTCGGTCAGGATGCGTTTCGCGGTGTCATAGCCTTCGTCCACGATTTGCTTGACCTTGTCATCGATCAGCTTTTGCGTGCTGCTGGAATGTTTCGCACCGCCGCCATAGGCGCCCAGATAGCTGTCCTGTTCATTGGCATAATCGACATAGCCAAGTTCGGGGGCAAAGCCGAATTGCGTGACCATGGCCCGCGCGATCCGGGTGACCTGCTGAATATCCGATGCCGCGCCGGAGGTGACGTTTTCGGGCCCGAACACCAGTTCTTCGGCCACGCGGCCCCCCATCGCCATGGCGATCTTGGATTTGTATTTGGTATAGCTGATCGAAAGCTGATCGCGTTCGGGCAGGCTGAGCACCAGCCCCAGCGCGCGGCCGCGCGGGATGATCGTGGCCTTGTGGATCGGATCGTGCTGCGGCACGTTCAGCCCCACCACCGCATGGCCCGCCTCGTGATAGGCGGTCAGCTTTTTCTCATCCTCGGTCATGACCATGGAACGCCGCTCGGCCCCCATCATCACCTTGTCCTTGGCGGATTCGAAATCCTCCATCGTGACGAAACGCCGCCCGATCCGCGCCGCCATCAGCGCCGATTCGTTCACCAGATTGGCAAGATCGGCGCCCGAAAAGCCCGGCGTGCCGCGCGCAATGATGCGCAAATCGACATCCGGGGCCAGCGGCACCTTGCGCGCATGCACGCCGAGGATTTTCTCGCGGCCCTTGATATCGGGATTGGGCACCTGGACCTGCCGGTCAAAGCGGCCGGGGCGCAGCAAAGCGGGGTCAAGCACATCGGGGCGGTTGGTCGCGGCCACGATGATGATGCCCTCATTGGCCTCAAACCCGTCCATTTCCACCAGAAGCTGGTTCAGCGTCTGTTCACGTTCATCATTGCCGCCGCCGTAGCCCACGCCGCGCGAACGGCCCACGGCGTCGATTTCATCGATGAATACGATGCAGGGGGCGTTTTTCTTTGCCTGTTCGAACATGTCGCGCACCCGGCTGGCACCCACACCCACGAACATTTCCACGAAATCCGAACCGGATATGGTGAAAAACGGAACGCCCGCCTCGCCCGCGATCGCGCGCGCCAACAGCGTTTTACCGGTGCCCGGGGGGCCCACCAGCAGCGCGCCTTTGGGGATCTTGCCGCCCAGGCGGCTGAATTTCTGCGGATTGCGCAGGAATTCGACGATTTCCTCAAGCTCTTCCTTGGCCTCGTCAATCCCGGCGACATCATCGAATGTCACCCGCCCATGCTTTTCGGTCAGCAGTTTGGCGCGCGATTTGCCAAAGCCCATGGCCCCGCCTTTGCCGCCGCCCTGCATCCGGTTCATCATGAAAAACCAGAACCCGATCAGCAAAACCACCGGCAGGATCAGCATGAAGAACGATTGCAGCCCCGATTGCCGCTGCGATTCCGCGGTGATGCGGACATTCTGCGCCAGCAATTGTTCGGTGATTTCGGTTTCCTGCGGCTTGATCGTCCAGAATTCCACATTGTCGCGCCCGGTATAGGTGACGCGTTCCCCATCGAGGGTGACGGCGCTGACCTCGCCATTATCGACGGCGGCGACGAAATCGGAAAAGGCGACCTGACGCACATTCATGCCCGACTGACCACCGCTGAACACATTGAACAGCGCCAGTATCAGCAAAAAGAGCACCGCCCAGAATGCGAGGTTACGCATGTTACCCAAAAGATATCTCCTCGAAAATCATTGCCCGGCTTGGCGCCCAACAAGGGGTTTGCTCATAAAATAGGGATCAGCGCGCCAAGTTCAATGCGATATGAACGATGCGACGAAATGATCTGGCCCGTGGATCAATTCGGCGCGCACCCCGTTTGCAGGCCCCGTCAGCGGCGAGGCCACCACCAGATTGCCCGACCACAGCGCCGGCAGGGCGCGCAAATGCGCGCGCGGGCGGCCTGTGGCGCGCCAGCCGGGCAGTTGGGCAATGCCAGGATCGCCCAAGGCGCGCACCTGCAACCCGATGTTATCTGGCGATAAAATCCGCCACCGCCGATCCCAGATCGCGCCTGCCCCGGCGGTCATATGCCGCACGGCCTGATATTCGCGGCTGATGCGCAGATCGCCCCCGCGCGCGGTCACAAGGCAGCCATGCAGCGTGAAACTGCGCCCCGCGCGCAGCGCCTGATCCAGCCCCGCCATCGCCCCGGCGCGGGGGGGATATTCCGCCGATGCTACCCAGCGCAGCGCATGGGTCAGCAGCCGGTGGCGGATCTCGGCCGGTTCCGCCAGCAGGCCGGCGCGATCAAACACCACATCGCCGGCATCGATCCGCGCCAACGCGCGCGCGGCATCTGCGGTTTTCACGGCCAACGCTTCTGACGCGCCCGCCATCAGCCCCGCCACCGCCGCCAACCGCGCGGGTTCAAGCCCCAGCGGCGCAAGCTGCGCCATGGCCTGCCGCACCCGGACGCGTTCATATCTGGGGTCGGTATTGGATGGATCGTCGCACCATTCCTGCCCCCGCCGGGTCAAAATATCGCGCAATTCGGCCCGCCCATGGGCCAAAAGCGGGCGCAGCCATGTAATCCCGGCATGATCGCTGCGCGCAGCCATAGCAGCCAGCCCCGTAACCCCTGCCCCGCGCGCCAGCCGCATGACAAAGGTTTCGGCCTGATCATCGGCGGTATGGCCCAGCGCCACGGCGCCGATCCCCCGCGCCCGCGCCCAATCCGCGATCAG
>JBBAGE010000111.1:0-8107 GCA_041655055.1 Paracoccaceae bacterium | reverse complement strand
GGAAACCTTGATGGTGAATGACCGGCTCGCCCGTGGCCGCTTGCTGCAAATGCCGCCCGCGCGCGACATCACTGGACGATCTTGGGCGTCGCGAATGTGCAGGAAGCGTGGCTGGAGAAACGGCAGGCGGAGTGACTCCTCGCGGGGGGAGGGGATGGCTGGTCAGAGGCGGGGCGCGTAGCTCTCATCTCATCACTTATTGCGGTGCGAAGATCCGCTCCAGCTCGGCGATCAATGCCGTTGCATCCGGCAGCACGGTGATGAAATCGCGCAGGCTGGCATCGGCAAAGCCTTGGGCGATCACGTGATCGACCATCGCGACCAACGGCTGCCAATAACCATCTGTATCGATCAGATAGATCGGTTTGCGGTGCAGCCCAAGCTGGCGCCAGGTCAGAACCTCGAAAAACTCGTCCAGCGTGCCTGCGCCGCCAGGCAGAACGGCGATGGCATCGGAATTCATATACATGATCTTTTTGCGCTCATGCATGTTTTCGGTAACGATGAACTGGGTCAGATCGCGCTTGCCGGCCTCCCATTCCAGCAAATGGGTGGGGATGACGCCAAAGGTTTTGCCACCTGCGTTTTGCGCGGCATTGGCGATCGCCCCCATGATGCCGATATCCCCCGCGCCATAGACCAGCCGCCAGCCATTGGCGGCCATCGCGGCGCCAAGTTTGACGGCTTCGGCCATATAGGCGGGCCGTGCGCCTTCGCGCGAGCCACAATAGACACAAAGCGAAGGGCGCGTAGAGATCATTGGATCATTTCCTGCAAGCTGATTTTGACCCCTGATAACGGGGTTGCTATTGTCGCTCAAGCGCCGAAAGGGTAACGGCGTTGTGAGGGGGCAAACATATGGATCAAAGCGGCAAGGCCATCAGGGGATCGCGGCGGGCACAAATGGCGCTTGCTGTGGCGGTGGCCGGTGTGATGGGTGGCGGGATATGGTTCTGGGCGCAAGATCGCGTGTTGCCCGCCGGGGGCAGTGCGCAAGCCGATCAGCCGGGATCGCCCGACATGTTGCCGCCCGATGCATCGGTAATGCCGACCGCCGATCGCCCTGAAAAAGATACGGCGTTTGCCGCCATGACACCCGCGCAGGAACAAAACGCGGAAAATACATCATCCGACGATAGCCCCTTGGCCGAAGCAGTGGACGAACCGCTTGCGGCCGCGCCCTCTGAAACCGCGGGGTTGATCGCAGAAAATACATCACCTTTGCCCGATGACCCGCCGACAGATGCGCCGGGGGATATGCTTGCAGCCATGCCCCCCGAATCGCCTCGCCCGGATGTCATTGTGCAGGAAGCCGCCCCGGAAGTTGGGGCACCGGCGGGCGATGCCGTCGAAACGCCGGGCGCGGCGCTTGCGGCCTTGTCCGCATTGCCGGAACCGCCGGAAAACCTTGCGCTTTCAACCGAGACGACGGATGCCGTAACGCCTGCGCCGGTCTTTGAACTTGTGCGCGTCGATGCGGATGGGGCGGGGCTGGTGGCAGGCCGCGCAGCGCCGGGTGCGGCGGTGGGGGTGATGCTCGACGGGGCCGAACTGGCCGAAGTGCGGGCTGACCCATCGGGAAATTTCGTGGCCATGTTTGATGTCGCACCCTCGGATGCGGCGCGGGTTCTGAGCCTTGCAGCGCGCGGCGATGGCGCGGCGCGTATATCGGATTCCAGCGTGATTCTGGCCCCGCGCATGGCGCCCGCGCCCGATTTGGTGGAAACCGCACCCGCATCCGATGCGCCGCCGGCCCCCGATCTGTTGGTCGCGGACGCGGATGGGGTGCGCATGTTGCCGCGCGCGGCCGATGGCCCGCTTGGCCCCGATCAGGTGACGATGGATGTAATCACCTATGATGCCGAAGGCGGCGTGGCGGTTGCGGGGCGTGCGGCCTCGGGCGGGGTGGTGCGGGTCTATCTCGATAATGCGCCACTGGTCGATGCGGATGTAGCAGGCGACGGCCATTGGCAGGTGGAACTGCCCGAAGTGGCAAGCGGTGATCACACGTTGCGCATCGATCACCTGACCGAGACCGGGGCCGTGGCCGCAAGACTGGAAACCCCGTTCCGGCGCGAACCGCCCGAATTGCTCGCAGCCCTTGCGCCCGAAGGCGGCGATACGCCCGTGTCGCGGATTACCGTGCAACCGGGGAACACGCTTTGGGGCATCGCGCGGGAAAATTACGGGGCGGGGATGCTTTATGTAAAGGTATTCGACGCCAATCGCACAGCGATCCGCGATCCCGATCTGATCTATCCGGGGCAGGTGTTCACGCTGCCCGAGTGACGGGGCGATGCCGGGTGCATGCAGTGGCATTCGGGTATCCCGGGGCGGGGTGTTTATGTAAAAGCCTTCGACGCCAAGCGCGGCGATCCGGGCGGCCTTGTCTGCATGATCAGGCGGCGTTGCGGCGCATCTGCCCCCTGCAGGGGCCATGCAGATCGGGCCTTGCGCAGGCGCAATCGGTCAGCAGGTAATTGATCAGCCCGCCGAGCATCGCGGGTTCGATCCAGTAAATCACCTGCCGGCTTTCGCGCCGCGACCCGATCAGGCCCGCTTGTTCCAAGGCGCTCAGATGAAACGAAAGCCGCGAGGCCGGTGCCTTGACCTGCCGCCCGATCGCACCGGCGCAAAGCCCGTGGCGGCCATGTGGCACAAGCCTGCGGATGATGGCCAGCCGGGTTTCATGGGCAAGCGCGGACAGGCACAGCAGGGCTTTACTCTCATCCATAGTTTAACTACTCATGAAATGTTGAATTGATCATTGAATACATCAGGCAGGCGCCGCAATCAACACTTGCCTGCACAAGGGGCCCCGATGCGACGCCATGCCGAAATCACCACAACCGAACGCCCCCGCAATTCTGTGCAGATCGTGCGCAAGGTCATCCCCTATCTGTGGCCCGACGGGGCGGGATGGGTAAAGCGGCGCGTCGTCTGGGCGCTGATCATGCTGTTTCTGGCCAAGCTGGTGAATGTCACCACGCCGTTCTTGTATAAGGCGGCGGTGGATGTGCTGGCGGGCGAGGGGGGATCGGTCGCGACATTGGCGGCGCTGGGCGCCGTGGGGCTGACGGTGGTTTATGGCCTGTCGCGTCTGTTCAACGTGGGGTTTCAGCAATTGCGCGATGTGATCTTTGCCCCGGTGGCACAGCGCGCCCTGCGCCAACTGGCCTATGAGACATTCACCCATATCCACCAGCTCTCCATGCGCTATCACATCACCCGCAAAACCGGGGGGTTGAGCCGGATCATCGAACGCGGGGTCAAGGGTGTCGAATTCCTTTTGCGATTCCTGTTGTTTTCCATCGGGCCGCTGGTGCTGGAACTGGCGATGGTGGCGGTCGTGCTCTTTCTCGTGTTCGACGTGTGGTATCTGGCCATCGTCGTGGCGACGGTGGCGGCCTATGTGGTGTTTACCTTCCGCATCACCGAATGGCGGGTGAAAATCCGCAAAGAAATGAACGATCAGGATACCGATGCCAATCAAAAGGCGATCGACAGCCTGCTGAATTTTGAAACGGTGAAATATTTCGGCGCCGAATCGCGCGAGACCGCGCGCTATGATGCCGCCATGGCCCGCTATGAACATGCCGCCATCCGCGGGAATAATTCGCTGGCGATGCTGAATTTCGGGCAATCCTTGCTGATCACCATCGGGCTGGTTGCGATGATGGTGCTGGCGGCGGTGGGTGTGCAACGCGGCGAACTGACCGTGGGCGATTTCGTGATGGTCAATGCCTATATGATCCAGATCACCATGCCGCTGAACTTTCTGGGCACGGTATACCGTGAAATCCGGCAGGCTTTGGTGGATATGGGCGAAATGTTTCACCTGCTCGAACAACCGGCCGAGGTGCGCGATGCCCCGGGCGCCCCGGCGCTGGCGGTGACCGGCGGCGAGGTGGTCTTTGACAATGTGCATTTCGGCTATGATCCCGCGCGCCCGATCCTGCGGGGGCTGAGTTTTCGCGTGGCACCGGGCGAAACCATTGCCATTGTCGGGCCGTCGGGGGCGGGGAAATCCACGATCGGGCGGCTGCTTTTTCGGTTTTACGATGTCACGGGCGGCGCGGTGCGCATCGACGGGCAGGATCTGCGCGCTGTGACGCAAGATAGCCTTCATGCCGCCATCGGCGTGGTGCCGCAAGATACGGTGCTGTTCAATGATACGGTGCTTTATAACATCGCCTACGGCCGCCCCGAGGCCACAAGGCAGGAAATCGAGGATGCCGCCCGCGCGGCGCGTATCCATGATTTCATCATCAGCCTGCCCGAAGGCTATCAGACCAAGGTGGGCGAGCGCGGCCTGAAACTGTCGGGCGGTGAAAAGCAGCGTGTGGGTATCGCGCGCACCTTGCTGAAAAATCCGCCGATTCTGTTGCTGGACGAGGCCACAAGCGCCCTTGACAGCCAGACCGAGCGCGACATTCAGGAAAGCCTGGGGCAAATGTCACAAGGGCGCAGCGTGATCACCATCGCGCACCGGCTGTCCACCATTGTCGATGCCGACAGGATTTTGGTGCTCGAAGACGGGCAATTGCGCGAAGAAGGCCGGCATGATGAATTGCTGGGCCTTGATGGCCGCTATGCCGCAATGTGGCGCCGTCAGGCCAGCGGCGAGGATGAGGCCGCCGCATAAGCGGCGCGAAAGCCACGGCCCGGCGAAATCCGGGCCGAGGGGCTTGCGCACCGGCCCCAAGCCGCGCCAGATCGGGGCGATCGAGTGACCGGGGCCATACTATGCCAACCTTTCCCAGACTTGTTGCCGCAATTTGGTTTGGTGCGCTTGGGGCGCTGGTGGCCTGGCGTGTGGTGCCGCTATTGCCCGAGGGCACGCAGCTTGGCTGGTTCTTGCAGATCAGCGCCGCGATCGGGGTGGTGATCGGCTGGCGTTTCATGGCGCGCCGCGCCTTTGACCGGTTTCAGCAAATGGTGGGTTACGGGATCACCATTTCGCTGTTGACGCTGTTTTGGGGCGTTTTCGTCTTTGCCGGCTATGATATCTATCGCCGTTCGATCCGGATGCATTTCGACGGGCCGGTGCAAGCGATCGAATCCCTGTTCGTCACCATGGCCGATTATGCGGTGCTGGCGGCCACGCCCACGGTGATGGGGGCGCTGCTGGTGGGGGGCGCGCTGGGCGGCTGGGTCATCTGGTATTTCGCGCGCTTCACATCGTGAACCATCCCGGCGCTTGAGTTTCGCCAAAGCGGATTCTACACATAAGCAGTAAGTCATAGCACCGGAGAGCGACGATGCGCGTCAACAATGATCTGGCTGAGGCCATCGGCAATACCCCTCTGATCCGGCTGAATGGCCCGTCCGAGGCGACGGGCTGCGATATTTACGGCAAGGCCGAATTTCTCAACCCCGGCCAGTCGGTCAAGGATCGCGCCGCGCTTTACATTATCCGCGATGCGGTCGCGCGCGGCGCGCTGAAACCCGGCGGCGTGATTGTCGAGGGCACGGCCGGCAATACCGGCATCGGGCTGGCGCTGGTGGGTGCATCCATGGGCTTTCGCACGGTGATCGTAATCCCCGAAACCCAGAGCCAGGAAAAAAAGGACATGATCCGGCTGGCGGGCGCCGAACTGGTGCAGGTGCCGGCGGTGCCCTATCGCAACCCCAATAACTATGTGCGCTATTCCGAGCGCCTTGCGGCCGAACTGGCCAAGACCGAACCCAAAGGCGTGATCTGGGCCAATCAATTCGACAATGTGGCCAATCGTCAGGCCCATATCGAAACCACCGGCCCCGAGATCTGGGAACAGACCGGCGGCAAGGTCGATGGTTTTATCTGCGCCGTGGGCACCGGCGGCACGCTGGCGGGGGTGGGCATGGCGCTGCAACCCAAGGGGGTCAAGATCGGGCTTGCCGATCCGATGGGGGCCGCGCTCTATTCCTATTACACCACGGGCGAGCTGAAGGCCGAAGGTGGATCGATCACCGAAGGCATCGGCCAAGGCCGGATTACCGCGAATCTGGAAGGGTTTACGCCCGACTTCTCATATCAGATCTCGGATCACGAAGCCCTGCCGGTGCTGTTTGATCTGTTGGAACACGAAGGGCTGTGCCTGGGCGGCTCGACCGCCGTGAACGTGGCGGGGGCGATGAAAATGGCCCGCGACATGGGGCCGGGGCATCGGATTGTGACCATGCTTTGCGATTACGGCACGCGCTATCAATCCAAGCTGTTCAACCCCGAATTCCTGCACGGGCAGGGGCTGCCGGTGCCCGCATGGCTTGACGGCGCGCCGCGCGATATGCCGGCAGTATTCGAGGATTGATGCGCCGCCTTCGGGTCAGTGTATTTTTCATACTGGCGCTCTGTCTGGGCGGCGCGCTGGGGGCCACATTTTCCCTGCCCGCGCAGGCGCAGGTGGTGTCCGCCGCTGACGCACCCGATTATGCCGCATGGCAGGTGATCGCCGCCGATGCCGAAGCGGCGCTGGCGCAGGCCGCCACCTCGGATACCGAGCTTGAGGCCTTGCGCGCCGTTCTGGTGCGCTGGCGCGATCGGTTTCTGGTGGCGCAGGGGGCAAACCAGACCCGGGTCGATACGTTACAAGGCCAGATTGCGGCCCTTGGCCCACCCCCCGCCGATGGCGTGGTGGAACCTGCCGATCTGACCGAACGGCGCGCGGAACTGGCCGCGCTTTTGGCGGAAACCACTGCGCCCCGCCGCGCCGCCGAAGATGCCTATACCCGCACCGATGGCCTGATCCGCGAGATCGACACCGTTTTGCGCCTGCGCATGGCCGACGAGCTGACCCGCCTGGGGCCGTCGCCGCTTAACCCCGTGCACTGGCCCGATGCCGTGGCGGTGCTGGCGGACAGCGCCGGTAGCGTCTGGGGCGAAAGCACGGCCGCAATCGGGGCCGAGCGTCCGGCGTTTCGTGAAAACCTGCCGCTGGTGGTGGGGCTGCTGGTGCTGGCGGTGGTGCTGATCGCGCGCGCGCCGCGCTGGCTGCACCGCTTGGCCCGGCCCGTGCTGGCGCGGGCAAAATCGCGCCCTAGGCTTGCGGATCTGGCCGAAACGCTGGTGTCATTCGCGGCGCTGATGGTGCCGCTTTTGGGTGTTTATGCGGCGTCCGAGGCCATGATCGCCACCGGCTTTTTGGGGCCGCGCGGCATGGTGCTGGCCAAGGGGCTGGTTTCGGTCGGTCTGGGCTATTTCGGCGCGCGCTGGCTTGGCCGGCAATTGTTCGACGAAGACGTCACCGAAGGGCTTAAACTGCGCGCGCATTTCCTGCTCACGCCCCCGCAGCGGCGCATTGCCCGGGCGCAAACCGCCGCGCTTGGCCTGTTGCTGGGGCTGTCGGCGCCGCTTGCGCAATTTCTGGGCGAGGCCGAGGCCCAGGGCGACGGGGCAGGGGCCGTGGTGCTTTATTTCCCGCTGACGGTGCTGGCGGGGCTGATCCTGTTTCGCTTTGGCCGCTTGCTGTTCAAGACCGCCGGCGGCGTGCCCGCGCCCGACGAAACCACCCCCGCCGTGCGCCCCGTGCGCTCGACCCTGCAAGACGGGGTGGGGCGGGTGGCAATGATCGTGGGCCTGCTGGCGCCGCTTTTGGCCGCGATCGGTTATGCCAGCGCCGCACGCGGGATGCTTTGGCCGATGATCACCAGCCTGGCGCTGATCGGGCTGCTGGTCGTGATCTTGCGGCTGGGCGATGATCTGTTCGCGCTGCTGACCCGGCGCGATGAGGTCGCGATGGAGCGCGCATTGCTGCCCGATCTGATGGCCTTTGCGCTGGTGGCGCTGGCGTTGCCGCTGTTCGCGCTGATCTGGGGGGCGCGGGTCACCGATATCACCGAAATCTGGGCCCGCGCGCGCGAAGGCCTGCGCATCGGCGATATCCATGTCGCCCCTGCCGATCTGCTGGCGTTTTTGCTGGTGTTCGGGGTGGGATATCTGTTGACGCGGGTGGTGCAGAATGCGCTGGCGGCCAGCGTCCTGCCCAAGACCCGGCTTGACCCCGGCGGCCAGAATGCCGTGCGGGTGGGGATCGGCTATCTGGGCATCACGCTTGCGGCGCTGATGGCGATTTCGGTGGCGGGGCTTGATCTTACCTCGCTCGCGCTGGTGGCGGGGGCGCTGTCG
>JBBAGE010000110.1:0-8434 GCA_041655055.1 Paracoccaceae bacterium | reverse complement strand
GGCGCCGATTACGACGGTTACGGCGCCGACAGCCTGACCAACCGGATCGAACGCCACGAAACCGGCGCGCGCATCTTTGGCGAATATGCCACCGCGCGCAGCACCCATACGCTTGAGGCTACCCATTACCGCACCCGGCGCGAAAATTTCGAAGGCGCCGATCCCGATATCTACAATGGCCGCCGCACCGGACTGCGCTATCATGGCACCACGGATGTGTCGGACGCATGGACGCTGGCCTATGGTCTCGACACTATGCACGAACGCGTGACTACGCCCACGCAAGGCCCCAATACCAACCGCATCAGCGGCGCTTTCGCCCAAGCGCTTTGGGCGCCGAATGCGCAATGGGATGTCTCGCTCACCGGGCGGCTGGATCATGACAGCGATTTCGGCACCTTCCCCACCGGGCGGCTGGCGCTGGCCTATAATCCCACGGATGCACTGACCCTGCGCGGGGCGCTGGCGCGCGGCTATCGCGCCCCCTCGATCTATGAGCGTCTGGGCGAGCCGATGTTCAACATTATCGCGAACCCGGATCTGGAACCCGAACGCAGCATCAGCGCGGAAATCGGCATGGATTACCGAATGGCCGGTGGCGCGGAGCTCTCGGCCACGCTGTTTCACATCGGTGTCGATCATCTGATCGATTATGTCATGGGCGATCCGAACCAATACCAAAACGTCGCCGGGCATTCGCCGCGCAAAGGGCTGGAACTATCGGGCAGCTATCCGGTGAACGCTTGGCTGAGCCTTGGGGCCGCCTATACCTATGTCGATGCAAGGCGCGCCGATGGCGCAAGGCAGTCGCGAGTGCCGACCCACACGCTGGCCCTGACCGCCGATACGCAGATCACCGACCGGTTACGGGCGGAATTTTCGCTACACCATGTTGCCGATCGCCCCGATGACGGGTTTCCAGCGCAGCAAATGCCCGATTATACCTTGGTAAAGGCCAATGTCCGCTATAGTTTGACGGATGCGGCCGATTTGACACTGCGCGTCGATAACCTATTTGATACGCAATATCAGCAGGTTGCAGGCTATGGCACCTCGGACCGGGCGATATATCTTGGCATTTCCAGCCGTTTCTAGGCGCCTTGGCGCCGCGCTGATCGGCGCGGCGCTTTGGGCCGGGCCGGTCGTGGCCGGGGATCACCCGCCCATGCGGGTGGTTTCGGTCAATCTGTGCACCGACCAGATGGCGATGCTGCTGGCCGCACCCGGGCAGCTTCTATCGGTCTCCCATATTGCGCTTGATCCACTGGCCTCTGCGATGGCCAAGACGGCCCGCGCATACCATATCAACCATGGTCAGGCCGAAGAAATTTTTCGCCTTGCACCCGATCTGGTTTTGGCGGGCACCTATACCAATGCCAACACGATCGCTTTGCTGCGCCGGTTGGGGATCACGGTCGTGCAATTCGCGCCCGAGCAATCCTTTGATGATCTGCGCGCCAATCTGACGGAGATGGGCAAGCTTTTGGGCCGCGAACCCGAGGCAGACGCGCTGCTGGCGCGCTTTGAGCGCGATCTGGCCGCGCTGCGCGCCAGGGGCGATGCCGACCGCACGCCCACGGCGCTGCTGCATTATGCCGATAATTTCACCGCCGGTGACCGCTCGCTCGCGCATGAAATTCTGACCCATGCCGGCTTTGCCAATATCGCCGTTGAAATGGGCCTGGGCGAAACCGGGGCGATTGCGCTGGAACAACTGGTGATGCTGGCGCCCGAAGTGGTCATTTCCGGCCGCGCCTATCCGGGCGCATCGCGCGCCGAAGAAGTGCTGCACCATCCCGCGATGCGCGCGCTGACACGCGGCAGCCAGACGGCAAGCCTGACCAGCGCCGAATGGGTCTGCGGCACGCCGCATGTTCTGGGCGCGGTTGCCCGGCTTGTGGCCCTGCGCGAGTCCATGCCATGAGCGCGCATCCGATCCGGCTGGCGTTGGGGCTGGTGGCGTTGATGGCGGTGCTATTCGCGCTGTCGGTGCTGATCGGCCCGGCGAGGCTTGGACTGCCCGAAACACTCGCGGCATTATTGCTGGGTCAGGGCGAAGCCGCGACGCTGGTGATGCGCGAAATCCGCCTGCCGCGCGCGCTGCTGGCGGTGATGGTGGGGGCAAGCCTCGGCCTCTCGGGGGCGGCGATGCAGGGCTATCTGCGCAACCCGCTGGCCGAACCGGGGCTGATCGGGGTATCAGGTGCGGCAGCGCTGGGCGCGGTGATCGCGCTGCAAACGGGCTTTGCCGCGGCCTTTGTGCTGGCGCTGCCGCTGGCGGCGCTGCTCGGGGCGCTGGGGGCGGTGGGGCTGATCCTGGTGCTTGCCGGGCCGCGCGGATCGTCGATCACCTTGATATTGGCGGGTATCGCCATCAGCGCCCTGGCGGGCGCGATGACGGCGCTGGTGCTGAACCTGTCGCCCAACCCCTTTGCGGCGAATGAGATCGTTTTCTGGACGATGGGTTCGCTTACGGATCGATCCTTTACCCATGTTGCTATCGCCGCGCCCTTCATGCTGGTGGGGGCGGTGTTGCTGCTGTCGCTGGGCCGGGGCTTGGATGCGCTGACCCTGGGCGAGGATGCGGCCGCGACATTGGGCATATCGCCAGACCGGATGCGGCTGGTGCTGGTGACAGGCGTTGCCGCAAGCGTGGGCGCGGCCACCGCCGTGGCGGGCGCAATCGGCTTTGTCGGCCTGGTGGTGCCCCATATCTTGCGCCATTTCGTTGGCGCACGGCCATCGGCGCTGCTTTGGGCGTCTGCTTTGGGCGGGGCGGCGATGGTGCTGGCGGCCGATATCGCGGTGCGCCTGATCGTGCCGGAACGCGATCTGAAACTGGGGGTTGTCATGGCGCTGATCGGGGCGCCGCTGTTTTTGCATCTGATCTTTCGCACAAGGACAGAAATGCGATGACCCGGGACGCGGATAACTTGTTGCGGCTTGATGGGCTGAGCCTGCGCCACGGCGCGCATCAAGTGCTGGATCAGGTCTCGTTTACGATTGGGCGGGGCGAATGTGTTGGGCTGATCGGGCCAAATGGTGCGGGCAAGACCACGCTGATGCGCGCGGCGCTTGGGCTGGAACGTCACCTTGGCCACAGCTCGCTTGCCGCGCTGGCGCCTGCCGCGCGCGCGCGTGCCGCCGCCTTTTTGCCGCAAGCGCGCCAGATCGTCTGGCCGGTCAGTGTTGAATCGCTTGTGGCGCTTGGCCGGGTGCCCTATCTGCCCCGCGGTGCCCGGCTGCAAGCCAGCGATCACGCCGCGATCGAGGCCGCGATCGACCGGCTGGCGCTTGGCCCGTATCGCACACGCGATGCCACGGCGCTGTCGGGCGGCGAACAGGCCCGCGTTCTGATCGCGCGCGCCTTGGCGCAGCAGGCGCCGCTGTTGATCGCGGATGAACCGATTGCAGGGCTCGACCCCGCGCATCAAATCGCGGCGATGCAGCTTTTCGCTGCCCTTGCGCGCGAAAATCATGCGGTCTTGCTGTCGTTGCACGATCTGGGGCTTGCGGCGCGTTATTGCACGCGGTTGATCATGCTGCATCAGGGCCGGGTCGTGGCCGATGGCCCGCCCGATGCAGTGTTGACCCCGGCGCTGATGGCGCAGGTGTTCGGCGTGTCGGTCTGGCGGATGGATACGGAACAGGGGCCGCTGCTGGTGCCGATGGATGTGCTGCGCGATGCAGGTTGATTACCGCTTTCCGTGGTTGTGCCTCGATACCGGGCGGGTGATGCGCATGTTGTCATGGGCGCCGCATAATCCGGGCTTTGTCGCGGCCCGCCATATTATGTGGCGCGAGGTCCGCAATGCCGATCTGCCGCCCGAACGCGATGCGATTGTCTGGCTTGGCGATGAAATGCAGGCCATCGGGCGCACGGATGCGGTGGGGATGCTGACATCGCGCAAAATCGCGACCTGGCGGCAGGCGCACCAGATATCCGAGGGTGCGCGGCTCGATTGTGTGGCCACAGTGGGCCTGTCGAATGCCGAGCGCGCCGGTGCGCCCGCCCCGCGCGCGCAGGATCTGGCCGCAAGCTGGGGCACGATCAATATCGCGCTGGTGCTGGACACCGGGCTGAGCGACGCGGGCTTTATCGAAGCGCTTGGCATCGCCGCTTCCGCGCGCACCGCCGCCGTGATCGACAGCGGCGCGATGACCCCAACAGGCCCCGCCACGGGCACCGGCACCGATTGCATCGTGATCGCGGCACATGCGGGCCAGACACGCTGGTGCGGGTTGCATACGGCGCTGGGACAGGCCATTGGCGATGTGGTCTACCGCGCTGTGCGCGCGGGCGCAGATGATTGGATGACCGAGACCGGCGGAAGGGCCTATCCGCTCGGATAGAGCCGCAAAAGGAATCACCAAAACGCGCAGATTCCGGCCAGATTCCCGCCATCAGCATAAAAATCGTGCATTTCGCGCGATTTTTTTTCGCCCGTCAGACCGCGTTGATTCGCAGCGGCTTCGATAGCTTTGCAAGTTTGCACAAGGGCGCAAAAATAACCGCCAGATCCGGGCGTAAAAATGCCCTGCCGCGGCATAAACACCCGCGCGACGGGGCCAGGCGCCGCGGCAGAATTTTTTCTTTTCTAACCAGCAATTACGCTAAATGCGCGCAAAAAAGCCGCGGCGAATTTGCCCCGCCTCCAGCGCCGGGGCGCGCCGCAAAATTCATGCGCAATAAAATACCGGCACCCGCCCGTTTCACCACACGCCATGATCACAAAAAATTCAGGTGCAATATCAATGCCGAAACCCCTGTCAACCGCCCAAAACCGCCTTCTTGCGGTTGATGCACGGGGTCTGCGCTCTATGCTTTAGTGAAATCTGGACTAACAAAGGACGTCTTATGACCCATCCATTTGCGACCACCGCCCGCACCGCCATTCTGGCCTCGACCGCTACGCTTGCCATGATGGGCGCAGCCTTCGCTGGCCCGCTGACGGATCGGATCGCCGCTGGTGAGCCAATCCGGATCGGCTTTGCAAATGAATCGCCCTTTGCCTTTCCGGGCGAGAATGGCGAGCCGCTGGGCTTTGTGAATGCCTATACGCTCGGGCTTCTGGAAAAGATGGGCTATGATAATATCGTGGCCGTCGAAACCGATTGGGGCGGGCTGATCCCCGGGCTCAATGCCGGCCGGATCGATATCGTGACCGGCGGTCTGAACATCATCAGCACGCGCTGCGAAAGCATCGCCTTTTCCGAACCGATGCTGATGGCGGGCGATGCGTTCCTGGTGCCCAAGGGCAACCCCGATGATCTTCACAGCTATCAGGATCTGGTGGAACAGGATGCGATTTTCGTCACCGGCGTTGGCTATAGCAATATCGAGGCCGCGCGGCGCGAAGGTGTGCCGGATGGCAATATCATGCAGGTGCCCGGCCCGTCTGAAATCGTGGCAGCCCTGCGCGCCGGGCGTGCGGATGCAGGCGGCGTGACCCATTTCACCGCAATTGATCTGGCTGCAACCCATGATGACTTTGAGGTCTCGGACGTGAGCCAGCTTCCGGACTGGACGCTGAACTGGGCCGCGATCGGTTTTCGCAAGGCCGATCAGGATTTCGTCGATGAATTCAACGCCGCCCAGGAAGACTGGCTGGGCAGCGACGAAATGATGGCGCTGGTGGCCGAATATGGCTACGGCCCCGAAAATGTCCCCACGGGCCAGACGGCCGAATGGGTCTGCGCCAATCGCTGATTTTCGGGGGCAACCGGTGGTTGCCCCTTCCCCCATAAGCGGGATTTCCGGTGTCATATATTGAATTTCTGATGCAATACGGGCCACGTCTGCTGGACGGGGCCTGGGTGAGCGTCCAACAGACGGTGCTGGCCGCAGGCGTCGCCATCGTCATCGCGCTTTCGATGGGGCTGATGCGCATGGCCCCGGTGCTGCCGGTCCGCTGGGCCGCCACCGTCTATATCGAGGTATTTCGTGGCACATCGCTGCTGGTGCAGCTTTACTGGGTGTTTTTCGTCCTGCCGTTGTTCGGGCTGACGCTGGATAAATTTCTGGCGGGCTTTTTGACGGTGGGGATGAACCTTGGCGCCTATGGGGCGGAGCTGGTGCGCGGCGCGATCCGTTCGGTGCCGCGCGGCCAATGGGAGGCGGCGCTGGCGCTGAACATGTCACCGGCGCGGCGCATGTGGCGGATCATCCTGCCGCAAGCGCTGGTGGTGATGCTGCCCGCCTGGGGCAATCTGATGATCGAATTGCTGAAAGGCACGGCGCTGGTGGCGCTGATCTCGGTTGCCGATCTGATGTTCGTCGCACGCCAGATCAATTCCTCGACCTTTCTTTCGGCCCAGACCTTTGGCACGGCGCTGATCCTTTATTATGTCGCGGCGCGGTTTTTCATCACGCCGGGGATGCGTTGGCTGGAACGCCGGCTTGGCCGCCATCTAAGCCGCACGGGGGGCACACGCACATGATTGGTTGGCGCTGGGATTTTACCCTTTCCATTCTGCCACGCTTGCTCGAAGCCACGCTGAACACGCTGCTGGCGGCCGGCATGGGCTATGCCATCGCGATGGTGCTGGGATTGATCTTTGCGCTGGGGCAGCGCACACCGATCAAGCCCTTGACCTTTATCTTGCGCGAATTCATCGAATTCATCCGCTCGACCCCGCTGGTCTTGCAGATCTTCTTTGTCTTTTACGTGGGGCCGCAATTTGGCATCCGGCTGTCGCCCTGGACGGCTGGGATGATCGCGATCGGGCTGCATTATGCCGCCTATCTGTCCGAGGTGTATCGCGGTGCGCTCAACGCCGTGCCGCGCGGCCAATGGGAAGCGGCGACATCGCTTAATCTGAGCATGCGCCAGACCTATGGCCGGATCATCATTCCGCAGGCCCTGCCCCATGCGATTGCAGGTATGGGCAATTATCTGGTGGGGATTTTCAAGGATACGCCGATGCTGTCGGTCATCGGGGTGGCCGAACTGATGCATACTGCCAATGCCATTGGTGCCGAAAATTACCGCTTTCTGGAACCGTTCACGATGGTGGGCATCATCTTCCTGGTGATCTCCCTGCCGACCGCCGCGTTGGTGCGCCTGTTTGAAACCTGGCTGCGCCGCAAATTGGGAATGATACGATGACTGCCAAACCTCTGGCTGATTACCCGCTTGAACTAAGCGGGCCGGATGCGCCCATGGTGCGCTTTCGCAATGTCACGAAACGCTACGGCGATCTGACCGTGCTCGATTCGCTTAACCTCGATGTGGCCGAGGGCGAGATGGTCACGATCATCGGGCCATCTGGATCGGGCAAAACCACGGTGCTGCGGATGCTGATGACGTTGGAGCCTATCGACGGCGGCGTGATCTATGTCGATGGGCGCCCGCTTACGCATATGCCCGGCCAAGGCGGGCTGATCCGTGCCGATGCCCGGCATCTTCGCCGCGAACGCGCCAATATCGGCATGTGTTTTCAGCATTTCAACCTGTTCCCGCATATGACCGCGCTGGAAAACTGCATGGAAGGCCCGGTGCAGGTGCTGGGCCTGAGCAAACAGGACGCCCGCGAAAGGGGCGAGGAACTGCTGGAAATGGTGGGGATGGCGGATAAAAGAGACGAACATCCCGCCCGCCTTTCGGGCGGCCAGCAACAACGGGTGGCCATTGCCCGCGCGCTGGCGATGCGCCCCAAGGTGATGCTGTTTGATGAGGTGACATCCGCCCTTGACCCCGAGGTCACTGGCGAGGTCACATCCGTCATCCGCAATCTGGTCGGCGCGCATAATCTGACCATGTTGATGGTCACGCACCAGATGGGTTTCGCGCGCGATATTTCCGATCGGGTCTGCTTTTTCTACGATGGCCGGATCGAGGAACAGGGCACCCCGGACGAGCTGTTCGACAACCCCCAACAGGAACGCACCCAGCAATTCCTGTCCGCCGTGAACGAGGCCTTTTAGGCGCTCAGCAGGGCAACCGGGTAACGTGCCAGAATGTGGCTTAGCGGCAATTCCGCCGATGAGCCGAATTCCGCGCCGCTCAACACATCGGTGAATGGGCCAAATCGCCCCGGCAGCATCAAAAATGTATCCTGCCAGATCGCCCCGATGCCCGCCCCGATCCCATGGCCGCGTATGATCGCCACCGCGATCACCCGCGCGCCATCCGCGTCGCGCATGAAGGCAAAGATCCGCCCGGCCTGCGGCCCGCACGCCATGATCGGCAGATAGGCCCCGCCGGCCAGTGCGGCGGGCGAATCCGCCCGCAGGCCAAGTGCGCGCCGGATCAGGGCCGGTTTGATCTCGGCCAAAGGGGCGGGCCATGGGGCCGGATCGGGTGCCTGCGCCAGCGCGGCGAAATCCACCGGCCGGCGATTATCCGGATCGACCAGCGAAAAATCGCCCGCCTCGCTGCCTTGATAGATATCCGGAATACCCGGCGCGCAGAGCTTGATCAGCGCCTGCCCC
>JBBAGE010000109.1:0-8498 GCA_041655055.1 Paracoccaceae bacterium | reverse complement strand
CCTATCGCATCGGGCCGGTGCGTATCGGATCACCGATCTGCGAAGATGCCTGGCATCCCGATGTCGCCGAATCTTTGGCCGAATCGGGGGCTGAAATCTTGCTGGTGCCGAATGGTTCGCCCTATGCGCGCGGCAAATTCGACCGCCGCCTGTCGCATATGGTGGCCCGCGTGGTCGAGACCGGCCTGCCGCTGGTCTATCTGAATATGGTCGGTGGGCAGGATGATCAGATCTTTGATGGCGGTTCCTTCATCTTGAACCCGCGCGGCGAAATGGCCGCGAAACTGCCCGCCTTTGACGAAGCCATCACCCATGCCGATTTTGAACAGGGGCCCGATGGCTGGCGCGCATTGCCGGGGGCCTTCGTGGCCACATCCGATGATTTCGCGCAAGATTACCACGCCATGGTGCTGGGTCTGCGCGATTATGTGAACAAATCGGGCTTTCACAAGGTGCTGCTGGGCCTGTCGGGCGGGATCGATTCGGCGCTGGTGGCCGTGATTGCCGCCGATGCTTTGGGCGCAGACAATTTGCACTGCGTGATGCTGCCCTCGGCCTATACATCGCAAGGATCGCTGGCGGATGCAGCCGATATCGCGGCGCGATTGGGATGCAGGTTGGACAGCCTGCCGATCACCGGGCCACAGGCGGCGGTGAATGATACGCTTGCGCCGCTATTTGCCGGGCTGGCCCCGGATCTGACCGAAGAAAACATCCAGTCACGTTTGCGCGCGGTGCTGCTGATGGCGCTGTCGAACAAATTCGGCGCGATGCTGCTGACCACGGGCAACAAATCCGAAGTGGCCGTGGGGTATTCCACCATCTATGGCGATATGGCGGGTGGTTATAACCCGATCAAGGATCTCTATAAAACCCGCGTGTTCGATATCTGTCGCTGGCGCAATGCCAACCACCACCCATGGATGCGTGGCCCCGCGGGCGAGCTGATCGCACCGCGCATCATCGACAAACCGCCCTCGGCGGAATTGCGCGAAAATCAGCGCGACGACGACAGCCTGCCGCCCTATCCGGTGCTTGATGCCATATTGGAACAGTTGATCGACAAGGATGCCAGCGTGGCCGAAATCGTGGCCATGGGCCATCCCCGCGATATGGTCAAACGGATCGAAAAGCTGATCTATCAGTCTGAATACAAACGTTTTCAGGCCGCCCCCGGCGCGCGGCTAAGCACGCGCGGCTTTGGCCCTGACCGGCGCTATCCGATCGTCAATCGCTGGCGCGACGAAAGCTGAGACCTAATGCCCCTCGGGGGTGCCTGCGGCTTCGAGTTCGGCGATCCGGGCCGCAAGGGCTGCGTTTTCTTCGCGCGCCTTTTGCGCCATGGCGCGCACGGCATCGAATTCCTCGCGGGTCACGAAATCGCGATCGGCAAGCCAGCGGTCAAGCAGGCCCTTCATCGCGGTCTCGGCCTCGCCTTTCGCGCCCTGGGCCACGCCCATGGCATTGGTCATAAGCTGGGAAATATCGTCGAGAATCTTGTTACGGGTCTGCATCTGCGCCTCCGGCTGCTATGTGGATGACTATATGGCGAGCGGGCGGCGAAATCTCAAGGTTGACTTCACCCTGCCCGCGCGTTCATGCATGCGCCATGTTGACCGCTGCCCTGCCCTTTCCCGATATCTCGCCCGAGATCTTTTCGATCACGGTTGGCGGATTTACCTTTGCGCTACGCTGGTATGCGTTGGCCTATATTGCCGGCATTCTGATCGGCTGGCGGCTGGCGCTGCGGGCGCTGCGCGCGCCCCGGCTTTGGGCGGGCAACACCCCCGCGATGAGCGCGGAACAGCTTGATGCGCTGCTGACATGGATCATTTTGGGCATCATCATCGGCGGGCGGCTGGGATTCGTGCTGTTTTATCAGCCGGGCTATTATCTGGCCAACCCCGGCCAGATCCCGATGATCTGGCAAGGCGGTATGTCGTTTCACGGTGGATTTCTGGGCGTGGTCGTGGCGGCGGCGATATTCGGCTGGCGTCAGCGGCTGGCGATTCTGCCTACGGCCGATTTGCTGGCCATGGCGACGCCGGCCGGGCTGATGCTGGGGCGGATCGCCAATTTCATCAATGCCGAACTTTGGGGTCGGCCCACGGATATGCCTTGGGGCGTGATCTTTCCGGGGCTTGCGGCGCAGGATTGCCCGGGGCTGATCGATGGGTTTTGCGCGCGCCACCCGTCGCAGCTTTATGAGGCCGCGCTGGAAGGGCTGATCCTGGGGCTGGTGCTGCTGTGGCTGGTATGGCGGCGCGGCTGGCTGAAACGCCCGGGCCAGATAACGGGGATGTTTCTCGCAGGTTATGGCGCGGCGCGGTTTTTCGTCGAATTTTTCCGCGTGGCCGATGCGCAATTCATCACCCCCGGTAATCCGCTGGGCCATGTGGTGGCGGGGTTGTCGATGGGCCAGCTTCTGTCGCTGCCAATGATCGTGGCGGGGCTGGCGCTGATCGCCTGGGCGCGGCGCAACAGGGGCACCGCGCCTGCATGAGCGCGCTCGGGCATCTGATCGCTGCCCGGATCGCAGCAACTGGCCCGATCACGCTGGCCGATTACATGGCCGAATGTCTGTTGCACCCGGTGCATGGCTATTACACCACGCGCGAGCCATTCGGCACCGCCGGCGATTTCATCACCGCGCCCGAAATCAGCCAGATGTTTGGCGAATTGCTGGGGCTTTGCCTTGCGCAAAGCTGGGCCGATCAGGGTGCGGCCGCGCGTTTCACGCTGGCCGAGCTTGGGCCGGGGCGCGGCACGTTGATGGCCGATATCTTGCGCGCAACCCGCGGCGTGGCGGGGTTTCACGCAAGAGCCGATGTGGTGCTGGTCGAGGCATCGCCCCGGCTGCGCGACCTGCAGCGCCAGACGCTAGGCGATCATCCCGCGCGCTGGGTGGACCATGTCGATGCGCTGCCCGATCAGCCGCTGTTTCTGGTGGCGAACGAATTTTTCGACGCGCTGCCGATCCGCCAGTTTCAGCGGATTGCGACCGGCTGGGCCGAACGGGTGGTGGCGGTTCGTGATAGCGCGCTTGGCCTTGCGCTGCGCCCCAGCGCCGAACCCCTGCCCCATGATCTGCCCCAAGGCACGATCATCGAGACCTGCCGCCCCGGCGAACAGATCGCGCAATCCATCGCCGCGCAAATCGCCCGCGCAGGCGGCGTGGCGCTGATCGTGGATTATGGCGATTGGCAATCACGCGGCGACACGTTTCAGGCCCTGCGCGCCCATCAATATCACGATGTTTTCGCCGCGCCGGGTAGCGCCGATCTGACGGCGCATGTGGCCTTTGGCCCGCTTGCCGCCGCCGCGCGCGCGGCGGGCGCACAGGCCACAGCCATGATGACGCAAGGGGATTTGCTGCAAAACCTTGGCATTGCCGCCCGGGCCGAGCGGCTTGGCGCGCAGATGACCGGCACCGCGCGCGATGCCCATATCCGCGCATATCACCGCTTGACCCACCCCGACGAAATGGGGAGCCTGTTCAAGACCGTCGCCTTTTATCCGCCCGACCAACCAAGCCCACCGGGATTCGATCTATGACACTGGAAATGCTGACATCTGCGGCCCTTGGCCCGATCCGCCACGGCTTTTTCACCCGGCGCGGCGGGGCATCTTCGGGCGTGTTCGAGGGGTTGAATTGCGGGCATGGATCATCCGATCAATCGGATATCGTGGCTATCAACCGCGCGCGGGTGGCCCAGGCGATGGGAGTCGAACCCGGCGCGCTGGTCGGCGTCAATCAGGTGCATTCCGCCGATGTGGTCACGGTCAGCGCACCTTTCGCCGGCCCGCCCCCTGCCGCCGACGGGCTGGTCACGGCGACGCGCGGTCTGGTGCTGGCGGTGCTTAGCGCCGATTGTCAGCCGGTCTTGTTGGCCGATGCCCATGCAGGTGTGATCGGCGCGGCCCATGCGGGCTGGCGCGGCACATTGGCCGGGATATTAGAGGCGATGGTGGACGCGATGGAGGCCCTGGGCGCAAAGCGCGAAAACATATCCGCCGTCATCGGCCCCACGATATCGCAACGCGCCTATGAGGTCGGCCCCGAATTCTTTGACGAATTGATCACCGAAGATGACGGCTACGCCCGCTTTTTCGCGGGCGGCACGGGCGACCGGATGCAATTCGATCTGCCCGCCTTTGGCCTGCACCGGCTGCGCGAAGCGGGCGTGGGCCATGCAGAATGGACACGCCATTGCACCTATGCCGACCCGGCGCGATTCTATTCCTATCGTCGCTCGGTGCATAAACGCGAAGCCGATTACGGGCGGCTGATATCGGCGATCCGTCTGTAATCAGGCCAGATGCGCCAGCCGATCTTCGAGCACTTCGAACGGCACGCCCGGCTCATCCTTGGCGCAGCGGATCACCAGCGATGTTTTCACGCTGGCGACGTTATCCGCCGCCGTCAGCTTTTCGGTCAGGAAATTCTGAAAGGTGGACAGGTCCGGGGCGACACATTTGAGAATGAAATCCACCTCGCCGTTAAGCATATGACATTCGCGCACCAGCGGCCATTCGCGACATTTGGCCTCGAACCGCGAAAGATCGGCTTCGGCCTGGCTTTGCAGCCCGACCATGGCGAATACCTGCACCTCGAAATCCAGCGCGCGGATATCGACATCGGCGTGATAGCCGCGAATATAGCCCGCTTCCTCAAGCGTGCGCACGCGGCGCAGACAGGGCGGCGCCGAGATCCCCACCCGTTTCGCCAGTTCGACATTGGTCATCCGCCCATCGGCTTGCAATTCGGCCAATATCTTTCGGTCGATCGGGTCAAGCTTGGTCCCGGCCATAAAACATTCCTTTGCTGATTTTTTCAAAGAATATCGAAATGCCATACCCTGCGCAACAAAGTTTCACAACTGCGCAAGATCATTCCCCCAGGCCGCAGGCGCAGGCGGTTTTCCTTGCGGGCCCTTTCGTCCCCCGGATCGCGTGGTTATATCCGATGCCAAGCATATGATTCAGGGGACATCACCATGGGCGACACACGGCACACACGCGTTTTGATCATCGGATCGGGGCCGGCAGGCTATACGGCGGCAATCTATGCCGCGCGGGCCATGCTTGAACCGGTGCTCGTGCAGGGGATCGAGCCCGGCGGGCAGCTTACCACCACCACCGATGTTGAAAACTGGCCCGGCGACAGCGCGGTGCAAGGCCCCGATCTGATGCTGCGGATGGAGGCCCATGCCCGCGCCATGGGGGCCAATATCGTCAGCGATTATATCACCGCGCTCGATCTGTCGAAACGCCCGTTCACCGCGCAGGCCGATAGCGGCACCACATTCACCGCCGATGCCGTGATCCTTGCGACCGGGGCGCAGGCCAAATGGCTGGGCCTCCCGTCCGAAGAAAAATTCCGCGGCTTTGGCGTGTCGGCCTGCGCGACCTGCGACGGATTCTTTTACCGCGGCCAGGAAGTGGTGGTGATCGGCGGCGGCAATACCGCAGTCGAAGAAGCCCTGTTTTTGACCAATTTCGCATCGAAAGTAACGCTGGTGCACCGCCGCGACAGCCTGCGCGCCGAAAAGATCCTGCAAGACCGGCTGTTCAAACACCCCAAGATCGAAATCTTGTGGAATCACGAAGTGGCCGAGGTATTCGGCACCGACACCCCCCCCAGCGTCGAGGGCGTGCGGGTCCGCCACACCGAAACCGGCGCGATCACCGAATTGCCCTGCAATGGGTTTTTTGTGGCGATCGGCCATTCCCCCGCATCCGCGCTGGTGCAAGATCAGCTTGAGCTGCATTCGGGCGGCTATGTCAAAGTGCGCCCCGGCAGCACCGAAACATCCGTGCCCGGCGTATTTGCCGCCGGCGATCTGACCGATGCGATTTACCGCCAGGCGGTTACATCGGCGGGAATGGGCTGCATGGCGGCGCTGGACGCTGAACGCTTTTTGGCCGAAAATGCGGAATAATTACCTATAACTTTGAATATCGGCGGGGTTTTGGCCTCATTTGTGTCCAAAATCCCGCCTATAGCTTGAATAATTTGCCCAAGGGGCGCTACTGCGCGCCGTGCCCACCATTTCCAGTAAAAGGCCAGAACCCCAGATGATGTCGCCCAATCTTACCCCGATCCCCGAGCTTTATGTGTCCTACGATTCCGCACAAAAGCTGAAACACGAAGCGGCCAATCTGGTCAGCTGGGATCTGACCCCGCGCCAGATCTGCGATCTGGAATTGCTGATGAACGGCGGGTTCAACCCGCTCAAGGGGTTTCTGTCCGAGGCCGATTATGACGGCGTGGTCGAAAACATGCGGCTGGCCGATGGCGCGCTCTGGCCGATGCCGATCACGCTGGATGTCAGCGAAGCCTTCGCCGAAGTCCTTGAAATCGGCCAGGATATTGCGCTGCGCGATCAGGAAGGCGTGATCCTTGCGACCATGACCATCACCGACCGCTGGGAACCCAACAAGGCGCGCGAAGCCGAAAAAGTATTTGGCGCGAATGACGAAGCCCACCCGGCGGTGAATTACCTGCATAACAAGGCGGGCAAGATTTACCTCGGCGGGCCGGTTACCGGTCTTCAACAGCCCGTGCACTACGATTTCCGCGCGCGGCGCGACACGCCCAACGAATTGCGCGCCTATTTCCGCAAGCTCGGCTGGCGGCGGATCGTGGCGTTTCAAACCCGCAACCCGCTGCACCGCGCCCATCAGGAACTGACGTTCCGCGCCGCCAAGGAAGCGCAGGCCAACCTGCTGATCCATCCTGTCGTGGGCATGACCAAGCCCGGCGATGTCGATCACTTCACCCGCGTGCGCTGCTATGAAGCGGTGCTCGATAAATACCCCGCCGCCACCACCACGATGAGCCTGCTGAATCTGGCCATGCGCATGGCCGGCCCGCGCGAAGCGGTCTGGCACGGGCTGATCCGCCGCAACCACGGCGTCACCCATTTCATCGTCGGGCGCGATCATGCCGGGCCGGGCAAGAATTCGGCCGGCGACAATTTCTATGGCCCCTATGACGCGCAAGAGCTGTTCAAAAAGCACGAGGACGAAATCGGCGTAACCATGGTCGATTTCAAACATATGGTTTATGTGCAGGAAAAGGCACAATATTATCCGGTGAACGAAGTGCCCGAAGGCGATACGGTTCTGGATATTTCCGGCACCGAACTGCGCCGCCGCCTGCGCGAAGGCATTGATATCCCTGAATGGTTTTCCTTTCCCGAAGTGGTGGCGGAATTGCGCCGCACTTCGCCGCCGCGCTCGCAACAGGGGTTTACCGTGTTTCTGACCGGCTATTCCGGTTCGGGGAAATCCACCATTGCCAATGCGCTGATGGTCAAGCTGATGGAAATGGGCGGGCGTCCGGTGACGCTTCTGGATGGCGATGTGGTGCGCAAGCACCTGTCGTCCGAGCTGGGTTTCAGCAAGGAACACCGCGATATCAACATCAAGCGTATCGGTTATGTCGCATCCGAAATCACCAAGAACGGCGGGATCGCCATCTGCGCCCCGATCGCGCCCTATGCCGCCACGCGGCGTGACGTGCGCGAAATGGTGGAACAATATGGCGCCTTTGTCGAAACCCATGTCGCTACCAGCCTTGAGGAATGCGAACGCCGCGACCGCAAGGGGCTCTATAAGCTGGCGCGCGAAGGCAAGATCAAGGAATTTACAGGGATTTCAGATCCTTATGACATCCCCACCAATCCCGAATTGCGGCTGGAAACTGAACATGTCGAGGTCGATACCTGCGCGCATCAGATCCTGCTGAAACTTGAAAGCATGGGGTTGATCGCGGCGCATTGACCAATCGGCGCCGCCCCGCGCGGCGCCGTTAACGACATAAGTGATTCGCACTTGCGAGAAATCGGGAAAGCCGGATAATGGCGGCTGTATGAGTGGTAGGAGTATGGGTGATGGCGCAAGATACACCAAGTTGGGCATGGCTGGGAACGGGACGTTGGCCGGGGTTTTCGACGAACGAATGGGGCCGTCCAAACAGCCAGAATTATGTTAACCAAGCCGGCAACGGCCTGAGTGTGAACCCCGAAAACTACACAGATATCATCTGGCGCGATGGTGGTAAAAATCCTGACGGCATTATCAACGATAATGATAGCGACGATAGCTCCACCGCCGGCAATGACCGGGTTGTGATCAATGGCAACGCCAAAACCGTGCATGAAGTCGGGGCCTATTCGAACTCAACACTCGTCATTAATGGCCAAACGCACCAAATGGATGTGATCGTTTGGTTGTTTACCGATGGCACCTATATGGTGCGGATCGAAGACGCTGAAATCCCCGCATATACGCATTATTCGACCGTGAGCCAGATCACGCTTGGCACATGGGACAGGGAGGAATACACCGGCAGCTATATCGCGCCGCGCACTGATCCCTTCCTCTGTTTCACCCCCGGCACGCTGATTGACACGCCCGATGGCCCGCGTTTGGTCGAGGATCTGCGCCCCGGCGATCTGGTGCTAACCGCCGATCATGGCGCACAGCCGCTG
>JBBAGE010000108.1:0-8630 GCA_041655055.1 Paracoccaceae bacterium | reverse complement strand
GCCAAGGGCCAGCCGGTTCTGGTCGGCACGACTTCGATCGAAAAATCCGAAATGCTGGCTGAAATGCTGCGCAAGGAAAAGCTGCCCCATAACGTGCTGAACGCGCGTCACCACGAACAAGAGGCCCAGATCGTGGCCGATGCCGGTAAATTGGGCGCGATCACCATTGCGACCAACATGGCCGGGCGCGGCACCGATATTCAGCTTGGCGGTAATGTCGAACTGCGCGTGGTCGATGCGCTGCGCGCCGATCCCGAGGGCGATCCCGCCGCCATTCGTCGCCGGATCGAGGATGAACATGCCGAAGAAAAGGCCAAGGTGATCGAGGCCGGCGGGCTTTATGTGCTGGCAACCGAACGTCACGAAAGCCGGCGGATCGACAACCAGCTTCGCGGCCGGTCGGGCCGGCAGGGCGATCCGGGGCGTTCGTTGTTTTTCCTGTCGCTCGAAGATGATCTGATGCGGATTTTCGGCTCGGAACGGCTGGAAAAAGTGCTCGGCACCCTCGGGATGAAAGAGGGCGAGGCCATCATCCACCCCTGGGTCAACAAATCGCTGGAACGCGCGCAGGCCAAGGTCGAGGGCCGCAACTTCGACATGCGCAAACAGTTGCTGAAATATGATGACGTGATGAACGATCAGCGCAAAGTCGTCTTTGCCCAGCGTCGCGAAATCATGGAATCCGAAGATCTGGCCGAAATCGTCACCGATATGCGCCACGAAGTGGTCGATGATCTGGTGCGCCTGCATATTCCGCCCAAAACCTATGCGGATCAATGGGATGCCGAAGGGCTCTATGTTGCGGCGCTGGAAAAGCTGGGCGTGGATGTGCCGGTCGTCACCTGGGCCGACGAAGAAGGCGTGGATGACAGCGATATCCGCGAAAGGCTCTATGCCGCGTCCGACGCGATGATGGCGGAAAAGACCACGGCCTTTGGCGATGACGCCATGCGGCAGGTCGAAAAACATTTCCTGCTGGATGCGATCGACAGCAAATGGCGTGAACATCTGCTGACGCTGGAACATCTGCGTTCGGTCGTGGGGTTCCGGGGCTATGCGCAGCGCGATCCGCTGAACGAATACAAGGGCGAGGCGTTTCAACTGTTTGAAACCATGCTCAATTCCCTGCGCGAAGACGTGACCCAGAAACTCGCACAGGTTCAGCCGATTTCCGAGGAACAGCGCGCCGAGATGATGCGCCAATTGCTGGCCCAACAGCCCGCATTGCAAGGCCAGCCGGTTGGCGAACCCGCGCCCGCCCATGCCGATGCCCGCCCCGGATTCGACGAAACCGATGTTTCTACCTGGGGCGATCCGGGCCGCAATGACCCCTGCCCCTGCGGTTCGGGCAATAAATTCAAACATTGCCACGGCCGTCTGGCGTAACCGGCTGATCATGGCGAAATTAAGGCGGGCCGCGTCTGGCCCGCCGAAAACGCTTGCATATTGCAACGCATCGGCGGAAAACCGCTAGATATGGCCCGTCTGCGCCCAGACCCGCTGCCATAGAACAGCCCGAATATTGATGCAAAATGCGACTCGCAGCAATTTCTGGGGAAGGGAATGATATGCTGACCCGTCAACAGCTTGTGCGTTCCGGCGCGGTTCTGGCGATTGCGCTGGCCATCGGCCATATCATGCAACACGGGGCGGGGGCCGGCCCGGATGAACACCAGATCGTCGCGCGCGACACCCCCCTGCCCGAACTGGTTCTGGGCAATCTGCCCGGCGGGCCCGGTCACAGGTAACCCTGCGCGCGAAAGCTGATCTCGCGCGATTTGCCGATGATCAGGTGATCATGCAGCACCAGATCCAGCGCCGCCGCGGCATCGCGGATCTGCGCGGTCATCGACAGATCGGCATCCGACGGCGTGGGATCGCCGCTTGGATGATTATGCACAAGGATCAGCGCCGATGCGTTCAGCTCTAGCGCGCGTTTCACCACCTCGCGCGGATAGACGGGCACATGATCGACCGTGCCGCTGGCCTGCGCTTCGTCCGCGATCAGCACGTTCTTGCGATCCAGATAAAGCACCCGGAACTGTTCGGTTTCCAGATGCGCCATCGTCGTATGGCAATAATCCAGCAGCGCATCCCATGAACTGATGATATGGCGCCCCAGCACCTTGGCGCGGGCCAGCCGATGGGCCGCCGCCTCGACAATTTTCAATTCCTGTATCACCGCATCGCCCACGCCGCTGATGCCGCGCAAACGGGCCACGGGTGCCGATACCACACGGTTGAAATCGCCGAAATGATCCAGCAGCCGATGCGCCAGTGGTTTGACATCCTGCCGCGGGATGGCGCGAAACAGCAGCAATTCCAGCAATTCATAATCGGGCATCGCCTGCGCGCCGCCATCCATGAACCGCGCGCGCAGCCGTTTGCGGTGATCGCGGATATAGGATGGCAGTTTTTCGCCGCCCGGCGCGGCAACTTCGTCCGTTTCCACCGCAAACAGCGGCATGGGCATTTCGTGAAAGGCGCGAATCTGTGTCATAGCCCCATTGTTGCGCCAAAACGTGAATCGGCCGTTAACAGCCGTATGATCATTTTTCCCGCAGATGATTGCAGTCTGCAAGGTGCGGGCTTAAATGCAGGGCTGCAGGCATAGGGAAACGCATCGTGAAAACCGCATTACATTATTTCCGCTGGGCATTTTTGACGACGTTCCTCGGGCTTGTGCTATCGACCTGGCTGGGATGGGGCTTTACCAATAGCTGGTCGGGGGCGCTGGGATTTCTATTCGTCGCCTCGATCCTGGCGGTTTTGGAAATATCGCTGTCATTTGACAATGCGATCGTGAATGCCAACAAGCTCAAGGATATGACCCCGGTCTGGCAGCGCCGTTTCCTGACCTGGGGCATTCTGATCGCGGTCTTTGGCATGCGGATCGTCTTTCCCTTGCTGATCGTGGTGGTCGCCGCCCGCATCGGCCCGTGGGAAGCCATACGCCTTGCGGCCTCGCAACCTGATGAATATTCACGCATTATTGGCGATGCGCATCTGTCGATTGCGGCCTTTGGCGGCGCGTTTTTGATGATGGTCGCGCTGAATTATTTCGTGGACGAAGGCAAGGATGTCGACTGGATCGCCGCGCTTGAACGCTGGCTGCGCCGGTTTGCCAGCGTGCGCGGGATCGAGGTGGCGATGGTGCTGGCGGTGATGCTGGTTTTTGCCTCGGTCATGCCCGACGACAAGGTGGCGACCTTTCTTTATGCCTCGGTCGCGGGGTTGGTGACGTTTTTGGGCGTCGATGTGCTGGGGCGGATTCTGGATGCCAGCCAGCAGGCGACCCATGTGGCCGCCAAAGGCGGGCTTGGCGCGTTCCTTTACCTAGAGGTTCTGGACGCCAGTTTCAGCTTTGACGGTGTGATCGGGGCCTTTGCGCTGACGCAAAACCTGTTTTTGATCGCGATTGGCCTGGGGATTGGCGCGATGTATGTGCGGTCGATGACCATCATGCTGGTCGAACGGCAAACGCTGGCGCAATTTCGCTATCTGGAACACGGGGCCTTTTGGTCGATCATGGTGCTGTCGATGATCATGTTCGCGCAGACGCTGGTGCATATTCCCGAAATCATCACCGGGCTTTTGGGTGCGGGTTTCATCGGGCTGTCGCTGGTGTCATCGATCCGGCATAATCGCAAGCTGGTGCTGGGATAATCCGGCAATAAAAAGCCCCGCTGAACGCGGGGCTTTTGTCAGTTCTTGATATCATCCCAGAAATTCTTGACCTTGCCAAAGAACGATTTGCTTGCGGGATTGTTGTTTTCGCCCAGCTTTTCAAATTCGCGCAGCAGTTCCTTTTGCCGCGCGCTGAGATTGACGGGCGTTTCCACGGCCAGTTCGATCAGCATATCGCCAACCCCGCCACCGCGCAGCGCCGGCATACCTTTGCCGCGCAGCCGCATTTGCCGGCCCGACTGGCTGCCAGCGGGGATTTTCACCCGGCTGCGGCCGCCGTCGATCGTGGGCACTTCGATATCGCCGCCCAGTGCCGCGGATGTCATCGAGACCGGCACATGGCAATAAAGATGCACGCCGTCGCGCTGAAACAGGTTATGCTCGGCCACCTCGATAAAGATATAGAGATCGCCCGCAGGCCCGCCACGCACGCCGGCCTCGCCTTCGCCGGCAAGCCGGATACGGGTGCCGGTTTCCACGCCCGCCGGGATATTCACCGACAGTGAGCGGTCCTTTTCCACCCGGCCCGCGCCACCGCAAGCGGTGCAAGGGTTCTTGATCGTCTGGCCCATGCCGCCACAGGTGGGGCAGGTGCGTTCGACCGTAAAAAAGCCCTGCTGCGCGCGCACCTTGCCCATACCCGAACAGGTGGGGCAGGTCTGCGGTTCGGCCCCGGCTTCGCCGCCGGTGCCGCTACAGGCGCCGCAGGCGACCGATGTGGGCACGTTGATCGCCTTTTGGATGCCGGAATAGGCCTCTTCCAGGGTGACGCGCAGGTTATAGCGCAGATCCGAACCGCGCATCGCCCGCGTGCGGCCACCGCCGCGCCCGCCCATGAAATCGCCGAACAGATCGTCGAACACATCGGAAAAGGCCGATGAAAAATCGGCATTGCCGCGTGCGCGCCCGTTGCCGCCGCCGAAACCACCGTCAAAGGCGGCATGGCCGTAACGGTCATAGGCGGCTTTCTTGTCGGGGTCTTTCAGGACGTCATAGGCCTCATTGGCCTCTTTGAACTGCGCCTCCGCATCGGGGTTATCGGCGTTGCGGTCGGGGTGCAGTTCCTTGGCCTTGGTGCGAAAGCCCTTTTTAATTTCCTCGGCGCTGGCGCCTTTGCGCAGGCCAAGAACTTCGTAATAATCACGCTTTTCCATGCGTTATCCCTCCGGGAACGCGACAGGTCAGCCCGGCATGTGCCGGGCTGACCGATCATACCCTGGTGCAAACGTCAGTTACGCTTGTCGCCGTCCAGATCTTCGAAATCGGCATCGACGATATCGTCGTCCACACCGCCCGGCTCATGATCGGATTCGCCGTCAGTTTCGGCGGCCTGGGCTTTGTAGATCGCTTCGCCCAGCTTCATCGCGGCTTCGCTGACGTTCTGGATACCCGATTTGATCTTGCCGGCATCGTCGGTTTCAAGCTGATCCTTGAGCGCGGCAATCGCAAGCTCGATCGCCTCGATCGTGGTGGGATCGACCTTGTCCGCATGCTCCTCCATCGACTTTTCGGTCGAATGGATCAGGCTTTCGGCCTGGTTACGGGCCTCGACCAATTCGCGGCGGGCTTTGTCGCCCTCGGCATTGGCTTCGGCATCCTTGACCATTTGCTCGATCTCATCATCGCTAAGCCCGCCAGAGGCCTGGATGGTGATATTTTGCTCTTTGCCGGTGCCTTTATCCTTGGCGGTGACGGAAACGATGCCGTTGGCGTCGATGTCAAAGGCCACTTCGATCTGAGGCATGCCGCGCGGTGCGGGCGGGATATCTTCGAGGTTGAACTGGCCAAGCATCTTGTTGTCGGCCGCCATTTCACGCTCGCCCTGGAACACCCGGATCGTCACGGCATTCTGGTTATCCTCGGCGGTCGAGAACACCTGGCTTTTCTTGGTCGGGATCGTGGTGTTGCGGTCGATCAGGCGGGTGAACACGCCGCCCAGCGTTTCAATGCCCAGCGACAGCGGGGTCACGTCCAGCAGGACCACATCTTTCACATCGCCTTGCAAAACGCCGGCCTGAATGGCCGCGCCCAGCGCCACGACTTCGTCGGGGTTCACGCCTTTGTGGGGCTCTTTCCCGAAGAATTTGGTCACTTCCTCGATCACTTTGGGCATCCGGGTCATACCACCGACCAGAACCACTTCGTCGATATCCGACGTGGACAGCCCGGCATCCTTAAGCGCGGCCTGACAGGGTTTCAGCGATGCCTTGATCAGATCGCCCACAAGGCTTTCAAGCTTGGCACGGGTCAGCTTCATCACCAGGTGCAGCGGCTGGCCGCCATTCGGATCCATCGAGATGAACGGCTGGTTGATTTCGGTCTGCGCCGAGGACGACAGTTCGATCTTGGCCTTTTCCGCGGCTTCTTTCAGCCGTTGCAGCGCCATTTTATCCTTGGTCAGATCGACGCCGGTTTCCTTTTTGAATTCGTCGGCCAGATAGTTGACCACACGCATGTCAAAGTCTTCACCCCCGAGGAAGGTATCCCCGTTGGTCGATTTCACCTCGAACAGGCCATCGTCGATTTCCAGAATGGTCACGTCGAACGTGCCGCCGCCAAGGTCGAATACGGCGATGGTGCGCGCCTCTTTTTTATCGAGCCCATAGGCCAGCGCGGCCGCGGTGGGTTCGTTGATGATGCGCAGCACTTCAAGCCCGGCGATCTTGCCGGCGTCTTTGGTTGCCTGCCGCTGGGCATCGTTGAAATAGGCGGGCACGGTGATGACGGCCTGCGTCACATCTTCGCCGAGATAGGATTCGGCGGTTTCCTTCATCTTGCCCAGGATAAAGGCCGAGATTTGCGAAGGGCTGTATTTTTCGCCGCGGGCCTGCACCCAGGCATCGCCATTGCCGCCATCGACCAGCGCATAGGGAAGGTTTTTCTTGTCCTTCGCCAGATCCGCATCGTCAAACCGGCGGCCGATCAGGCGCTTGACGGCAAAAATGGTGTTTTCGGCGTTGGTGACGGCCTGCCGCTTGGCGGGCTGGCCCACAAGGCGCTCATTCTCGGTAAAGGCAACGATCGACGGAGTCGTGCGCGTGCCTTCGGCATTTTCGATGACGCGTGGTTGTGCACCATCCATGATAGCGACGCAGGAGTTGGTTGTCCCGAGGTCGATACCGATGACTTTAGCCATGCTCAATTTCCTCTCTTGGCGATATTTAGGTTGCGAGCCCGTTGCGGCACCCGCATCCGATCCCATAATCTGGCGCAGGATGTGATCCTTTGCCGGCTTCTGGGGGTATATAAGGACCGTCAAATGCCCCTGCAAGGCGCATAGCCGCGCAACGGCGTTGAAATCTTTTGGGGGGTTAGCGGCCCGCGCTCCAACTCAGTGATGCACGCTTGCGGGTATAGAATTCGCCCAGCAGCCCGATCATGATCAACGCCAGACTGACCAGCAGCGGATAAAGCGGCGAGCTGTGATGCGGGGTATAATTCACGAATACATATCCCCGCGCCTGATCGATACAATGAAACAGCGGGTTCCAGGTAAACATCGCCAGCATATAGCCCGGCATCTGATTGGCCACGAACATCTTGCCCGACGCCAGCATATTCGCGCGCACATAGATGCGCGATCCGACATCGGTGAAATTGGGAAACCACGGTTTGAGCGCCAGAAACAGCATCCCCACCGCGACCCCCGAAAACCATGCCAGCAGCAGCATGCCCAGCGCGCCCACCCAGTTATGAATATAAATCGGGGTAATGGCCGCGTGATAGATGTATAAAATGACAACGACCGACAGGATTTGAATATAAAGCGTCGCCAGCGCCGCCGCGCTGATCGCGATCACCGTATTCATCGGCGCGTGTTTCATCATCGCGGATGTCGGCCCCTCGGATCCCACGACGGCGGTCAGCACCTTGGTATGGGTCATGAACAGGAAAATACCCGACATCAGATAGAGCATGAAATCGCCCCGGATCGCCATGCCACGCAGCCCGAGGATCGAAAACATCACGAAAAAGATGATCGCCAGCAGCGCCGTTTGCAAGATATTAAGCAAAAGCCCGATGACCGGATTGCCGTGATTCTTGCGAAGCTGGCGCACAGTGGAATGATAGATCAGTTCCAATATCCCCGCCGCGCGGGTGATGGCAGGTGTTTTCACGGTCATGCGGCGATGTTCAAACATGTAAAACCCGATAAAGCCCAAGACCGCTATGACAGGGAAAACTTGCCGTTCGGTTAACACCTCAGCATAAGGAAGGCGACGCGCCATGACAACATGCGCCCTTGCCGGAGGTTGACTGTGAATTTTGATGCCCTTGTGCCGACCATGCGCCGCCTTGCGATCGAGGCAGGCGCCCGGATCATGGAAATCTATGATCGTGATGATTTCGACCTTCGGATCAAATCCGACGACAGCCCCGTCACCGCCGCAGACGAGGCCGCCGATGCGCTGATTGCCGCCGGTCTGCGCGCCGCCTTTCCCGATGTCGCGCTTGTGACCGAGGAACAGGCCGCCACCCATGCGGTGCAGAACACGACGTTCCTGATCGTCGATCCGCTGGATGGCACCAAGGAATTCGTCAACCGGCGCGGCGATTTCACCGTCAATATCGCCTATGTCGAAGCCGGCGTGCCCCTGCGCGGCGTGGTCTATGCGCCGGCCATCGGGCGGCTGTTCTATACCCTGCCCAATGGCCAAACGGTCGAGGAAACCGGCCCCTTTGACGCGGCGCAGCCCGGCGATCTGCACCCGCTTGCGGTGGCAAAGCCTGATAACGATGCGCTGATGGTTGTGGCGTCGAAATCCCACCGTGATCAGGCGACCGATGATTATATCGCCAGATACCGCGTGGCCGACAGCAAAAGCGCGGGATCGTCGTTGAAATTCTGTCTTGTGGCCACGGGCGAGGCCGACCTTTACCCCCGGTTGGGGCGCACGATGGAATGGGATACCGCCGCAGGCCATGCGGTGTTGGCGGGCGCG
>JBBAGE010000107.1:0-8638 GCA_041655055.1 Paracoccaceae bacterium | reverse complement strand
GCCGATCAGCACGGCAATACCCACCAGAATGGCCGGCACCAGCAGGATGACAAAGATGAATACATCTTGCGCAAGAACCGGCCACGTTTCGACCAGGCGATAAAGCGGGCTAAGCATGGGCAAGCTGATCCGACGCTATACGCCCGTCAACGATGTCGATAATGCGGTCCATCCGGGCGCAAACCGCAGGATCATGGCTGATGGCGATCATGGTTTTTCCTTTTTCGCGCACCAGGGCCACCAGATCGTCGATCAGCGCATCGGCGGTTTTACGGTCAAGGCTGGCGGTCGGCTCATCGGCAAGGATCAGCGCCGGATCGGTGGCAAGCGCGCGGGCAACGGCCACCCGTTGACGCTCGCCGCCCGAAAAACTATCGACGGTGCGCGCGCCATGGGTGATACCCAGCCGCGCCAGCCCCGATTGCGACAGATCGGCCACGGCCCTGCGCTTGGCTGCGGGAATAAACGCGCCGGGCAGGGCGGCATTGGCGCTGGCCGAAAGTTCCTCGAACAGCAGAAAATCCTGAAAGATCATGCCGATATGCCGACGCCGAAAGGCGGCGCGGGCCTCGGATGACAGGGCGATGATATCTTGTCCGTCCCAGATCACCTTGCCGCTGGCCTGTGCCGACAGGCCCGCCAGCGCGAAAAGGAACGTCGATTTCCCCGCACCCGAAGGGCCGCGCACGCCCAGACAGGTGCCGGGCGCCAGTGTCAGGCTGTCTATATGCAGCAACACCCGTTCGGGCCCGAGCGCATGAACCCGAAGATCGGAAATGACAAGCCCCGTGTGCATACCCGTCACGCGCGGCCCTGAACGGCATCGACCAGCCGCACGCGGCTGACAAAGCCCAGTTCCGGGTCGGTATAGGTGCCCAGCTCCAGCGCGCCGCGTGATGTGATGCGCACGTTGAACGGGATGACATCGACGATGCGCTGCGCATAGACGGCCAGAATATCATCGGGCCATTCGGCTTCGTCCGAACAAAACGGGCAAACCGCCATGGGCCGGTTGGTCAGCACATAGAAATTGCTGTCGGCTTTCAGCGGCGGGGCCATGAAACCATCGATCGCGACGCGCGCACCTTCGTGTTCCAGCGCGAAATCGGTGAAACTCATGTCATTGTTGTAAAGCTCGCGCAGGCGAACCCGCGGTTCGGCCGCGGCGGCAGGGCTGGCAATGAACGGGCTGGCAAGCGTCATGCCGAAAGAGGCGCTCAGAAACAGACGACGCGTGATCATGATGTGGCTCCGTTTGCGGTAAGGGGGCAAAGGGCCCGGCCGATGCCGGACCCTTCGGGGGATGGGATGGACCTTAGTTGGTCACAGCGCCGAACATGGCGTGGTGCATCACGTGGAAAACGGTTTCCTGATCCATCGTGCCGCCGAACAGATGCGCCCAGGGGCCATTCGCCCACAGCGCCACGTCCACGCCCGAATGCGATTCCGAGCTCATCGGGATCAGGGCTTGCTGGATGTGATCGGGGTCTTGGGCCTCTTCCTGGGTCAGGGCCTGGCGCGTGCCAAAGAACGACCCGTCGGCCTGTTCGACCACGACCGCACCCGGACCGTTAAGATAGTTCACGACCGTGTAAGGCTTGCCATCGCTGGCCAGCGCGGGTTCACCGGTATGTTCGATCCCGTTGCTGTTGATTTCCATGCACAGGCCGGTGATCGGCGTGCCGCGGCCGCAATAGCCACCAAAGGCGATGACATGTTCATGGTCGGCGGTGACGATGATCAGGGTCTCATCCAGATCAACCATGTCGAGCGTGACCTCGATGGCCTCGGCAAAGGCCACACCGTCGGTAAAGGCGCGATGCGCGTTGCCGGCGTGGTTGGCGTGGTCAACCCGGCCAGCCTCGACCATCAGATAGAAGCCTTCGTCATTGCTTTGCAGTTGCTCAAGCGCGGCGACGGTCAAATCCTGCAGCGAAGGCTGGCTTTCCGGGCGGTCGTGCTGATAGGCCATGTCGGAATTGGCGAAAAGGCCAATGATCGGCTGGCTGCGATCGGCAGCGGCCAGCGTGTCGGCGTCATGGACATATTGCACGCCGGCAGCGTCGATCCGCTCGAACAGGTTCTGGCCATCAAGGCGGCGACCGGTGCCGTTTTCAAGCGTAACACCTTCGGGGGCGAAATCGCGCACACCGCCGCCAAGAGCGATATCGATCACACCGGCTTCGAACTGGTTGACCAGTTGGGTTGCGATATCGTCGCAGCCTTCGGGCGCATCGTGGAACCAGTTACGGTTCGCGGTCTTGGCATAAACGGCGGCAGGGGTCGCATGGGCAACCGAAGCGGTCGAGATAACACCGACCGAGCGGCCCGATTCTGCGGCCATTTCAGCGATGGTTTTCAGCGGCACTTCGCTTGAACAATCGTTGAAAACGGCAGTTTCATCCAGGTTGATCGTGTTGAAAACCTGCTTCACACCGGTGTTCATCGCGCCGGCGGTCGGGGCCGAGTCGGGCGTCTGCGCATTGATGTTATAGGTTTTCATCAGGGCGGTATGCGGGAAGGTATCATGGGGCAGGTTATATTCCTCGCCCAAGAGACCTTCTTGCTGGCCCTTGAACAGGCGGATACCATAGTTGGTGTTCACACCCATACCATCGGCCACGAACAGCACGACGTTCTTGGCGGGATTGGTGTTGTTTTCGCGCGCAATCGCGTCAGCGACGCGGGATTGGGCGGCGGTGAAATATTCGCTGCCTGCTTGCGGCAGATCTTGCGCAAGTGCCGTGGTCGCGCCCAGCGCGGCCAGAGTGGAAAGAACGAGGGTCCGTTGCAACATGGTTGCCTCCGTGGGTTGCAGATGCGCATGTGCTACGGCCTGCATATGAACGCAGGATCACGGATATGTTACAGGGATGTGAAATTACATGTGCGCATCCGCGAGATGGGTGAAACGAGCGAGCCCGCAATTCGGCCCTGTTCCTTCTGGTGCGCAGGGCACTGCCGGACAAGGTGCAGGCGGAATTGGCACAATATGACGGGTGGCTGAAACGGCGCGCAGCGATTGAAAAAAACCGCCGCATCTGCCGCGCGCGGCGCATGGCTGAGCGCCCCACCACGCATTGATGGGGCGCCTTTCGCTTATTCGCCGTTCAGGCCAAAGACATAAAATTGGTCATTCGGCACCCCGCCAAACAGCGTAAAGCCCGAACCCCAATAGACCCGCCCGTCAACCACCGCCGGATTCGCCTTGGCCGAACCGCCGGCTGCGAAACGCCACAGGATTTCGCCGGTTTCGGCATCAAGCGCGAACATCTGATCGCCCTCGGCCGCCATTGACCCCGCAAAGACCACGCCATTGGCCACCACCGGCGAGCCATAGACCCGCGCATTTGCAGGCTCTGCCGTCTGCCAGATCAGATCACCGGTGGCCGGATCAAGCGCGGCCCATGACCCGCCCCAGATAGGGGTGGCGCCGGCCTCGGGCGCGGCATCATCGCCGCAGATCCCGCCTATGCAGCCCGCCTTGCCGATGAAATGCGGTGTGAATTCGAAATTCGCGACCGAGATATAAAGCCGTTCGCCATCGAATGCCGCGCCCTGGGCCAGCCCGCCCGGCTCGGAATAGGGGCCGACCCATTTGACCCAGACGATTTCGCCGCTATCGGCGTCGAACACCCAGTAAAAGCCGCTTTTCTGCGCGACGCCCACCAGATCGCGGGTCTCGCCGTCGATCTCGGCGGTGAACAGGTTGGGCGAGCCGACGGCAAAGCCCCAGTTCACCCAATCGCCCAGCGGCGGGCACATCCGGTCATGGCCCACGGGGATCTGATAGGCGATATTGGGGATCTCGCCGCAGGCAATTTCATAGGCTTCGGCACCGGATGCGGTATAGCTCCATTTCACTTCGCCCGTGTCGATATCGGCGGCGACCAGCGCATTGGCCAAGGCATCATCGGGATAGCACGACGCATCCCAATCATTGGGCGCGGCATGCATACAGGCAATCACATCATCGGGCTGGGAATAATAATGATCGCCATGCAGATAGATGGTGCCGCGTTCTTCATCAATGGCGACGCTGCTGATCACCGCGCCGCCCGACCAGCTATCGAGCGCGCCGTTGTTTTCGGGAATGGTATAAAATCGCCAGACTTCTTGGCCATTGCTCAGGTCTAGCCCGACGACGCTGCCGCGAAAATTCGATTGCAGCTTGCCATCCACATCCTCATAGGCCCCAAGCGACGAGACCCCGAAATAGACCCGGCCATCATGTGCCACCGGCGATCCGGTCACCAGCGCATTGGGGTGATCGTCGATATCCGTCTGCCAAAGCAGATCGCCGCTTTCCGCATCAAGCGCCAGTATATTTGCGCCATTGCGATCACCCATGATCACCATGCCATCGGTATAAACGGCGCTGGAGCGGATATTTCCGCGCTCATTACCGGTGAAATCCTGCACTTTTGCCGACCAGATCACGTCGGCGGTTTCGGTATCTACCGCCCAGATCCCGCCGGCGGCATCGGGAAAGAACATCCGCCCATCCCCGCCCACGGCCGTGGCCCAGGTATTGCCCATGGTGGTGATCACATTCACCGGGGCAAGCTGGCCTACGTTATCGGGGGAAATGGTGCTTTCATCCGCAACAAAGCGATTATTGCGAATGTCATACGCCGCCGAGGGCCAATCAGCGCCAATCAACGCGCCCGGCGCGATGATCACGGATGAGAGGAGCGCGCCCCTCAGCAAATGGCCTATGGGATGATGCATGGTATCCTCCGCTGATGTTTGGGTTATCCCAAACCATCCCAAAGGCCCATGATTGCCACAAGCTATCGCCATGATAGACATGGGCTATCATGGCGCGATTATTCTTCAGGTCGCATCAGCAGGCGGAGTATTCGGCAATATGGGAAACCATGGTGATCCCAAGCGCCCGGGCGCAAGGATATCTGGCCTACCGCTCAGGTATAAATATATCCAAACGCCATGGCAAAACTGGCGGGCGGCAGGGCGGCATTGCCCTGGCGCGCGCCTTTGAGCCACAGCCGGCCGTGGATTTCCATATCCGCAAACCCCGCGCTGCCGGTCAGGTCGAGATCTTGCGCCCAAAACCCGCCCAGAAATTCCGATCCGGTAAAATCCGCGCGCCCCGCCACGCGTGTATCCGCGAACGAGGCATTGCCATAGCAGGTCATATTGGCAAAATCGGCATCACGCGCGAAAGCAGCCTGATCGAAGCGGGCGATGCCGCGAAACTCGGTGCCGTGAAAATGCGCGTCGGCGCCAAAATGCGCCGCGTCAAAGCGGGCGTCATTCATGAATTGCGCGCCCGAGAAATCTACGCTTTCGGCAAAATGACATTGGCGAAACCAGTTTAGCCCGTCAAACACGGCGCCACGTGCCGTCACAGGGGCGGCGAAATGCGTGCCCGACAGATCAAAGCCTGCAACATGCATATCCGACAGATCCACCGGTTCATCGATACGCAAGCCGCGCAGATCGGCGGCCTCGCCATGTTTCCAAGGCTCGCCCAGCCGTGCGCGCAGATCGGCCGCGCGCATCACGCAACCCCTTCAAGTTCGGCCGCAGCCAGCGCGATCACCGCATCGACCCAGGGCAGGGCCAGATCTTCGGGCATCTCCCCGCCCGAGGCATCATGGGTTACCCGATCGCCAAGCATCTGCGCGCCGGCATCCGTCATGATCCGCTCGATATGCTGGCCGCCAAAATTGAATGTCTCATATTCGCTGTCGCCCATGCCGAATACCGCGAAAAATACACCGGCAAGTGCGGGGCTTTGGGCCTCCATCGCGGCGGCAAAGGGTTGGGCCGATGCGGGCAGTTCCCCGTCACCATAGGTCGAGGTGACGATGATATAGAATGTGCCGCGATCAAAGCTGGCGGGATCGAAATCCGACAGGTTCGTGACCGCAGGATCATGGTCGGGCAGGTGGCTCGCGATATCTTCGGCCAGCATTTCCGCATTGCCGGTTTCAGTCCCATAGAGAATGGCGATATTCATCAGATCTCTCGCTTCTGGCTGGTGGTGGGGCGGGCGATGTCGAGCATTTGCCCGATGGTGCGAATTTTCTGGCGGCAACGGCCTTGGGGCGGATCGGTGCGTTCGGCGGCGTCGATACGCTGCCAGCCGGCGTGATCGGTGGCATCGGGCAGGCGCGCGCGCAGCCCGGCGCGGCCGACTTTCTGGCTGGCAACACCGGCCAAATCGGCGGCAATCCGTGCGGCCACGTTTTGGGCATCGGCGCGGTTTTCCGGAATCGTGCCCTGCGGCCCGCGTTTGAACCAGCCGGCGGCATAAAGGCCATCGGCCAGTTTCCCGTCATCCGATGCGCCGGCCAACAGGCGGTCGCGATCCTGATGGTCCTGTGCCTTGAACCCGATGGCGGTAATGAAACTATCGCAATCGAGGCGCAATTCGGCGCCGCTGCCATCGCTTGCCGCAAATCGCGCGGCGTTCAGACGCTCGGCGCCCTGCAATTCCACCGGGGTCCAGCCAAAGCGAAAACGGATCATCCGGCGCGCGCCCTGCGGCGCATGGCCGTGGATCGCGGCCAGCGCCTCGACCAGTTTGCCTTCGGGCGCGGGTTCGGCCCCGATCACTTCGATCGCAGCATCCGACAGTTTGCCCAATTCGCGCAACATGACCGGGTCGAATTTCGCGCCATGGGCAGGGCTGCGGCCGATGACTTCGATCAGTTCAACACCCGATTCCGCCAGCGCCCCGGTATGGGCGGCGGCGAAATCCGATCCGTCAAATTCGGCCTCGGTTTTTGCAAGGATGCGCACCAGATCGATCGCCACATTGCCATTGCCCATGATGATCACGCGCTTGCCGAGCCCCGCGGGCGTGCCGGGGGCATCGGGGTGATCATTCCATGCGCGGGTGATATCGCCTGCCGCCATCACGCCGGGCAGATCTTCGCCCGGGATGCCCAGTTTGCGGTCGCCCGCAAGCCCGGTGGCCAGCACAACCGCATCATAAAGCCCGCCCAGATCCGCGAGCGTGATATCCCGGCCAATCTCGACATTGCCGAAAAATTCCACGCCCTGTCGTTCAAACAGCCGCTCGAACTGGCGGATCACGGCCTTGGTGCCCTGATGGTCGGGGGCCACACCGTAACGGATCAGCCCATAGGGCACCGGCAGGCGGTCGATGATGTCGATTTCGGCATCGGGCAGCGCCTTGAGCAGCGCCTGCGCCGTGTAACAGCCCGAAGGGCCCGCGCCGATGATTGCGATACGTGCGATCTTACTGCCCTCCGTCGGGCCAGCGCGCCCATGGATGGGGCTTGCCGGTCAGGTCGAGATAAAGCGCCTTTTGCGCCTGATAGGCGCGAATCCAGTCGCGGCCCTTTTCGCGCCCGACGCCTGCATCCTTTTCACCGCCAAACGGCGTCGAGGCCGAAAATTGCTTGTAGGTGTTGATCCAGACCGTGCCGGTGGTGATCGCGCGGGCAACGCGCCAGGCCTTGGGGAAATCGCGCGTCCAGATCCCGCAGGCAAGGCCGTAATCATTGTCATTGCCCTGTGCGATGACATCGGCCTCATCATCGAACGGCAGCACGACCAGCACCGGGCCGAACACTTCCTCGCGGCAGATGCGGGCAGTGTTATCGACGCCCGCAAGGATCGTGGGCAGGTAATAGCTGCCCCCGGCAAGCCGGGGATCATCGGGTGCGCTGCCGCCGCAAAGCACGCGCGCGCCTTCGGAAACGGCGCGTTCCACATGATCGGCCACGGCGGCGCGGTGATCGGCATGGATCAGGGGGGCGACCTGGGTATGCGGATCCATCGGATCGCCGACGTTCAGCGCGTTGGTCGCGGCGACCAGTCGCGCGGTGAAATCATCGTAAATCGCGCGTTCCACAAACAGCCGCGATCCGGCGATGCAGCTTTGCCCGGTGGATGAGAAAATCCCGAATAGCACGCCTGCCACGGCCAGATCGATATCGGCATCGGCAAAAACGATCGTCGGCGATTTGCCCCCCAGTTCGAGCGAGACCGGCATCAGTTTTTCCGCCGCCTGCCGCGCAAGGGTCCGGCCCGTGGTGGTGCCCCCGGTAAAGCTCACACGTTTGATCGCAGGGTGTTCGACCAGCAGATTGCCAATCTCGCGCCCCGCGCCGGGCAGCACGCTGAACAGCCCTTTGGGCAGGCCGGTCTCGTCGATGATCCGCGCCAGTTCCAATGAGACCAGCGGCGACCAGCTTGCCGGTTTCAGCAACACCGCATTGCCCGCCGCCAGTGCCGGTGCCACCTTTTGCGCATCCGATGCAATCGGGGAATTCCACGGCGTGATCGCCGCTACCAGCCCCAGCGGTTCATGCACCGACATGGTCAGATAATCGCCGCGCGGCGCCGTCAGCGCATCATCAAGCGTTTCCAGTGATGCCGCAACATAGCGAAACGTTCCCGCAGCCGAGGCCACCAGCGCCGAGGTTTCGCGCAGGGTTTTGCCGGTATCGCGCGTCTGGATATAGGCGATGCGTTCGGCATTGGCCTCGATCCCGTCGGCGATGCGATGCAGGAACCGCGCGCGCTCATGCGGTTTCAGACCGCGCCACGCGGGATCAGCCTGCGCGCGGATCGCGCGTTCAATGGCGCGCGCGCCGTCTTCGCGGCTGGCGCCCGCAAAGCTCAGGTTATGGCTGCC
>JBBAGE010000106.1:0-8740 GCA_041655055.1 Paracoccaceae bacterium | reverse complement strand
ATGTCGGCGGGCCGAACCACGTGCTGCCCACGGCGCGCTCGGCGCGGTTTTCCAGCGGGCTTTCGGTGCTTGATTTCATGAAATGCACGACCATGGCGCGCATCAGCCCCGATGCGCTTGCCGCCATCGGCCCGGCCGCCGCGCGGCTTGCGGCATCGGAAAGCCTTGAGGCGCATGGCCTGTCGGTGCTGGCGCGGCTTGGCCGACTGAACAGTTAGGCGGGATCGCGATGAACAGGCTTGCCGCAGTTTCATTCGATGATACGGGCCTTGCCGCCCCCACGCCGGAAATCGAACAGGAACGCCGCGTCGCGATTTTTGATCTGCTGGAATATAACAGCTTTGCCCTGTTGCCGCGCGACGGGCGCGAAGCGGTGCCCGGCCCCTATGCGCTGGCGCTGGCGATCCGCGACCGGCGGCTGGTGCTGGCGATCAGCACCGCCGATGGCGCGCCGCTGCAGGAATTTCACCTCTCGCTCGGGCCATTTCGGCAGGTGGTCAAGGATTACTTCCAGATCTGCGAAAGCTATTTTGACGCGGTGAAAACCTTGCCGCCCGCCCAGATCGAAACCATCGATATGGCCCGGCGCGGGATCCATGACGAAGGCGCGCGGGTGCTGCAGGAACGGCTGGCGGGCAAGGTGGATGTCGATATCGATACCGCGCGGCGGCTGTTTACGCTGATTGGTGTGCTCTATTGGGGTCAATCGCGTTAATTTATGCGTAAACAGGCTTGAAACCCCGGCCCGTTAGGCGCATCTATTCATCGCCCGTATTTTGGCGGGAAACGTAATGATGGAGACAACATGGCCAAGGAAGAAATGCTCGAATTTCCCGGCGTCGTGAAGGAACTCCTGCCTAATGCGACATTTCGGGTCGAGCTTGAAAATGGCCATGAAATCATCGCACATACCGCAGGAAAGATGCGCAAGAACCGTATTCGGGTTCTGGCCGGCGACAAGGTGCAGGTGGAAATGACCCCCTATGATCTGACCAAGGGTCGGATCAACTATCGCTTCAAATAGCCGCTGCTGTTCATGCGCCTGATTCTCGGCTCTGCCAGCCCGCGCCGGCGCGAATTATTGGCACAGCTTGGCATTGTGCCCGACGATATCCGCGCCCCCGATATCAACGAAGACCCGGCCCCCGGCGAATTGCCCCGCGACTATTGCGCCAGAATTGCCCGCCAAAAGGCCGAGGCACTGGAATGCAGCGCGGACGAGATCGTGCTTTGCGCTGATACCACCGTGGCGCTGGGCCGCCGGATCTTGGGCAAACCGGCCGATGCGGCCGAAGCTGCGCAATTCCTGCTGGCGCTTTCGGGGCGGCGGCACCGGGTGATCACGGCGCTGGCCGTGCGCAGCGCGGCGCGGATCTGGACGCGGGCCGTGGTGACCGATGTGCGGATGAAACGGCTGTCGGATGTGGAAATCAACGCCTATCTGCGTTCGGATGAATGGCAGGGCAAGGCCGGTGGCTATGCCATTCAGGGCCTTGCCGGGGCCTTTATTCCATGGATTGCGGGCAGCTATTCGGCCGTCATGGGCCTGCCATTGGTGGAAACGGCGCAACTTTTGACCGCTGCGGGTTATCCCGTTTATGGGGATGCACAATGAAGGGCAGCGTGATCGCTTTGGGCCATATCGGCGGGGCCGAGGTGGCCGCGCGGATCATTGATGGTGTGCTCGACGATCTGTTGGTCAGCCCGCCCGACGGGGTCGCGCCCGCGCCCGGCACGATTTTTCGCGCCATAACCGAACGCCCGATGAAAGGGCAGGGGGGCATCATGCTGCGCCTGCCGGATGGGGCGCGCGCCTATCTGCGCGGGGCCAAGGGGCTGGCCGAGGGGGTGCCCCTGTTGGTGCAGGTCACCAGCACCGCCGAGCCGGGCAAGGCCGCGCCGGTCACCACCCGCATTCTGTTCAAATCCCGCTATGCGATCGTTACCCCCGATGCGCCGGGGCTGAATATCAGCCGCGCCATCCGCGATGACGAAGAACGCCTGCGGCTGCATGATATCGCCGCAGGGTTGATGGAGGGCGCGGGGGCCGGGTTGATCCTGCGATCAATCTGCGAAGGCGCGGATGATGACGATATCGCCGCCGATATCACCGCCATGCGCGATCTGGCTGCGGCGGTCATGGGTGATGTGGCGGGCGGGCCCGAATGTCTGGTGGCCGCCCCCGATGCGCATGAACTGGCGTGGCGTGATTGGGGCACGCCCGATACTCTGGCCGACGGGCCGCGCGCGCTGGATGATTATGGTGTGCTTGATGCGATCGATACACTGCGCCAACCGCGGCTGGATCTGCCCGGCGGGGGCTATGCCTTTATCGAACCGACCCGCGCGCTGGTGGCGGTGGATGTGAACACCGGCGGCGACACGTCGCTTGCCGCCGGGCTCAAGGCCAATATCGCGCTGGCCCGCGCCTTGCCGCGTGCGCTGCGCTGCCGGGGGCTGGGCGGGCAGATCTCGCTCGATCTGGCACCTATGGCCAACAAGGAACGCAGCCAGTTCGAACAGGTGCTGCGCGCCGCGCTGCGCGCCGACGGGATTGAAACGGTGCTTGCAGGATGGACGCCACTGGGGCATTTTGAATTGCAACGCAAACGCGAACGCCTGCCCCTAAGCGCGAGCCTGCCGCCATGAGCTGCCCGATCTGTTCCAAACCGACCGATCCCAAATATCGCCCCTTTTGTTCGGCGCGCTGCAAGGATGTCGATCTGGGGCGCTGGCTGTCCGAGGCCTATGTCATCCCCGGTTCCGGCGATGACGACCCCGAGGAACTGGCTCAGGCGATGGAAGACGCCCTGACCAAGCGCGATCAGGACAAACCGCATTAGGTTTTGCGCCGGTGAACGCCCCCGCGGCGCGTTACGGCCCGCCAGTAACCGCTGGGCCACGAATTGGGGGGCATGGCTGCCTACGTGACCGCCTTGCCGCCCGGACAGGCAAAAGGGTCATGGCAGAGGCTCGGCCGCCGGACCTGACGCAGCGATGGCGCCATTCGCGGCCTGATTGCCACCACGGCGGGCGCGTTGTTTCGACAAGCCCAAGCGCCAGCCCCCCATGGATCATGTTCGCTTCGGGTTCATTTCGGCCCATTCAGGTTGGCGGTGACGATGGCGGATATGCGCCTTTGTTGCCCAGCCCGGCGCAGGGTGGGTGGCGTGTGATCCACGGTTGTTCTGCGGGTCGGGCAGCCAAATCCAAGTGTTAACCCGGGGACCATCCCCACGGCCCCGCGCATAGCGCATCCGCACCGCCCTTGGGGCAGGCGGACTGCGATCAATGCTAAAGCAGTTGAACCGGCAGCGCACAGCCGCGCTCTGCACCTCAATGGCGGGCGGTCGGGCACCCAGATATGACACGCTCGCGACGCAGTTCGAATCCGCCGTTGCAATCGCTGCCATCATGGGCATGCCTCGTCTCAGCCTAGCCCTGCGCCAGCCCGTCTGCCTGCCGTTGGCGCACGCGCGCGCCATCTTGTAATTCGGGTGGCGGATAGATCACGATGGCTTCATCCCGGGACAGGCCATCGATAATCTGGGCCTCGATGCCGTTATTGGCGCCGACAGACACGGTGCGTTGGCGCGCCACGCCGTCGCTTACCACGAAAACCTGCCATTGCGCGCCATCGCGAAACAGGGCGCTGGTCGGCACCTGCAGGGCGTTTTCGGATTCCCATGTAATGATCCGCGCCTCGACCCGGTAGCCATGGCCCAGCCCCGCGCGCGCATCGGGCGGGCTGAGAAAGCGGATGGTCACATCCACCCGCTGTTCCTCGACCCCCAGCGCGGAATGGCGGGTCTCGCCCCATGGCGCGATGCGGATCACCTCGCCCACCAGAACCGCGGGGCCGCCCCAGTCGTCGATGATTGCGCGTTGCCCGGGGCGGACCTGCACCGCATCGCTTGACAGCAACGATACGATCACCTCAAGCTCGCCCACGATATCGCCGATTTCCAGCAGCGGCGTGCCGACGCCGATGGTGGTTTCATTTTGCTGCATCACCTGCAGCACCACGCCGCTGATGGGCGCGGGCAGCGGGATCGCGTCGCTTTCGCCATTATGGGTCAGGCCATAGTCGGGATCGTCAAAGCCGATCAGCCGGGCGCGCGCGCTTTGCAATTCTGCGTTGCGGATCGCGATGGCGGCGGCAGCCGTTTCAATTGCGGCATCGGCGGCACGGGCGGCGCGTTCTGCCTGATCCAGCGCGGCCTGACTGACGATGCCGCCTTCGTTCAGGCGGCGGGCGCGGCCCAGATCGGCGGCAGCCAGTTCGGCATCGGCGGTGACTTTGGCCAGATCGGCCTCGGCCACGCGCAATGCGGCCTGCGCAGCGGTGACCAGCGCCGTAGCCTGTTCGCGGGTGCGCGCATCGAGCACCGTGGGGCTGATCGGCAGCATCTGCGCGACCACGGTTTCACCGCGCGTGACCTGATCGCCGGGTTCAAGCCCGATGCGCAGAATCCGCCCGTCCGTGGGGGCCGACACCACATAAGTATTACGCACCCGCGTGCGCCCTTCGTTATCAAGCGTGACCTGCATCGGCCCGGTGGTGGCCACACCGATATCGACCAGCAGCGCGCGCGGCCAGAAGGCCAGCGCCAGACCACCCGCAAGCACCAGCACAAAGATCACGATCAGGATAAGGCGGGACCGCTTTTTCTTGGGTTTCGGGGGCACGGCTCATTCCTTTGACTTTAGGGCAGCAACCAGATCCAGCCGGTCGATACCACGTTTCACCAACAGGGCCGATGCCCCCGCCGCAAGCAGCACCGCCAATGCGGCCGCGCCATGGCTCGGGGCGGAATAGGTGGCCCGGATCTGATAGAGATCATTGCTGAACCCGGCCGCCATCGCATGGGTCAGCCCATATCCCAGCGCACTGCCGAGCGGCAAGGCCAGCAGCACCACCACGCCCAGTTCGCCCAGCAGCACAAAGGCGGTCTCGCCCCGGGTAAAGCCCATCATCCGCAGATGTGCCAGATCGCGCTGACGTTCGGCAAAGGCGATGCGCGCGGCATTATAGACAATGCCAAAGGTGATCGCCCCGGCAATGACCACCATGACATAGCGCACCATGCCGGCGCCGGTGTTCATCACCTGTTCAAACGCGGCGCGGGTATTGGCCTTGATGCTGATGGCCGCGACAGTTGGAATATCCTTGAGCCAGGTGATCAATGCGGGCTCTTGCAGGGGATCATAGCTTAACCGCGCCGCCGATATGCGCCCGGGTTCGCGCAGGGCGCGGTTCAGGGCCTCGATCTCCATAAAGGCGGGCGCGCCCATCAGCGTCTGGGCAAGCCCGACCACCGGGACTTCGATCACCGGGCGGTGGCCTTGCAACACCTCGATCCGCAGCGTCTGGCCCGGGCGGATATTAAGCAATTCTGTTAGCGGTTCGGCCAGAATGATCCCGTCGCGGCGCATGGCAAGCGGGGCGCCATCGGGGGCCAGAACCCGGTTCAATTGTGGAACCTCCACCAGCCCATCGACGGCGCCGCGATAGCTGTGGCGCCCGTGGCGCAGCACCGCGGGCACGATGCGCACAGGTTCAACATGGTGGATGCCATCGAATTGGCGCAGCGCATAAAGCGCGCTGTCGGAAACCGGGGTGATAAAGCTGATCGTGGCGTCCGACCGGTCTACCACGCTGAAGCTTTGCGCCAGTGTGACGTTGAACCCCGCCAGCACCGCCAATGACGCCACCGACAGCGCCATGCCGGCGGCAAGCCCGATCGTGGCGCCCAGCATCCGGCCGGGATAGCGGCGCAGCCGGCGCAAAACCATCCGCGTCGGTTGATCGAGCAGCCTTTGCGCCAGCGCCCCGAACGCGCCCATGGCGGAATAATCCGATGGTGCGGGCGGCTGCATCGCCACAGCGGGGGTCAGGGCAAAGACCTGTCGCAGCACAAAGAAACTGCCCGCCGCTGCGGCCAGAACGCTGATCACAAAGCCGATGACGATGCTTTGCGGTTCGATCAGAAAGACGATGAAGGGAAATTTGAAATAGATCTGAAAGACGCCCGCCATGGCCCGGCCCGCCAGAATGCCGCCAATCGCCCCGAATGCCGCGCCCGCCAGCGCGATGATCAGCACGAATTTCAGGTAATGCAGGCTGATTTCCAGCCCGCTATAGCCAAATGCCTTGAGCAGCCCGATCTGTTCACGTTCAGACCGGACGATGCGCGATGTGACGATATAAAGCAAAAACGCCGCCACCGCCAAAAACACCGGCGGCACCGTGGTGGCCATCGTCGAAAGGCCGGCGATTTCCTCGCTCACATAGCGGTTTGAGGGCAGATCATCGATCCCATAGGCTCCGCGCCCGCCATAGGGGGCCAGAATCCGGTCGATACTGTCGATCACGGCGCGCTGGTCGGCGCCGGGCGAGAGCGCCAGCAGCGCTTCATTAAAGGTGCCGCGCAGGTCATAAGCCGCCGCCAGCGCCGCATCGCGCATCCAGAACACGGCAAAGCGGGCCTCGTCGGGCACCATTTCGCCGGGCGGCGTCGTGTATAAAAATTCCGGCGATTGCGCCAGGCCGCTGATGCGCAGCACCCGTCTTGCGCCATTCAGGGTCACGGTGATCTGATCGCCGGGGCGCAGCCCATGGGTCTGGGCAAATCCATCGAGCACCAGCGCTTCGTCATGATGCGCGGGTTCGGGCAGGCGCCCGGCGTTCAGGTAGATATCGTTCAGCCGTGGCGGCCCTGTATCGGGCAGCGACAGCATCTGTGCGCGCGCGGGCAATTGGCCTGCCCCCGGGTCGATCAGCGCGATGCCTGAAATGCGGCCCTGCGTGGCGCGCACCCCGGGGATGGCGGCCAGTTCGGCCATCATATGCGCAGGCACACGGGTGGCCGGGGCAAAGATTTCCGCCAGCCGATACCGGTCGTAATAGGCGCGGCGCGTTTCATCGAGCGTATTGACCAGCCCGCTCATCATCACCAGCATCATCACCCCCAGCCCGATCACAAGGCTGATGGCGGCGGCCTGCCCCTTGATGCGCCACAGATTGCGCAGCAATTTGCGATCAAGCGGGTGCATCGGCGGCTACCATGTGATCTCCTGCGGATCGCGCTTGTGGGTATTCACGGTGATTTCGCGGATATCTCCGTCGGCAAAGTAAATCACCCGATCGGCCATTTGCGCGGTGGCAGCGGCATGGGTGATGATCAGCACAGTGGTGCCGAGTTGCGCGTTCACATCGCGCAACACCTCAAGCACCCGCCGCCCGGTGACACTGTCCAGCGCGCCGGTGGGTTCATCGCAAAACAGCACCGTGGGGCGTTTGGCCACCGCTCGGGCAATGGCCACGCGTTGTTGTTCGCCCCCTGAAAGCTGCGCGGGAAAATGATCAAGCCGCGCCGACAGCCCCACCAGCGCCAGCGCCTCGTCCGCGGGCATCGGATCTGGCACGATTTCGGTGACCAGTTCGACATTTTCGCGCGCGGTCAGGCTGGGCATCAGGTTATAGGATTGAAAGACAAAGCCCACATGATCGCGCCGGTATTGCGTCAGTTGCGCATCCGACATCGCGCTTAGCAATGCGCCGCGAAACCAGGCCTCGCCTGCGGTGGCATGATCAAGCCCGCCCAGAATGTTCAAAAGCGTGGATTTACCGCTGCCCGAAGGCCCCAAAAGCACCACGATTTCGCCTGCCGGAATTTCCAGATCGACCCCGCGCAACGCATGAACCGCCGCGCTGCCACTGCCATAGATCTTTTTCAGCCCACGGGTGACAAAGGCGTTTTCAGGGGGATCAGACTGTAAAACCGGCATGCTCATAACCCGGCCAGCTTACAGCATTGCCCCGGCCGCGCCAGCGCCAAACCGGCACCGATGCGCGACGGGCGGCGACTTTTGCCTGCTTGTGCAGATTTTTCCCAAAACCCTCTGGACAGGGGCATTGTGCTGATCTAATCAGGCCCGACCCAGCGGCTGACGCCGTTCCCGTGCCCGGGTAGCTCAGGGGTAGAGCAGTGGATTGAAAATCCTCGTGTCGGTGGTTCGATTCCGCCCCCGGGCACCATTAAAATCAATAACTTAGGTTAGATTAAATTGAGCGCACACAAGCCCACGTGTAATTTGTGTGTAATCAGGCCGAACTTTTCAGCTTTAACTTGCGAATGTTGTCTTCCTTGGTGCCGCTGACCCGCCCTTCCAATCGATCCATTGCCGCTTCGATGTGCGAACCGCTTTGATGCGCGTAGCGCGCAACCATGGACAACGTCTTATGACCGGAAATACGCTGGACAGTGGGCAGGTCGACGCCCGCCTGAACCAGATGCGTCACCGCCGTATGGCGGAGCGTGTGAGGGGTGATCTGGTCGGGATCAAGCCCGGCGCGTTCAGCGGACCGGCGAAAGGCCTTGCGGATCGTGTGGACGTGGCCGGTCGCGCTTCCCGGAGAGGGGAAAAGCCATTCGCAGCCCGAAGGCAACATCGCCATGCGTTTTTCAAGATACTCAGCTAGTTCGCGCGTGATGGGTTGCTCACGAGATCCCGCCTTGGCCTGCGGAACCCATATCACTCGCTTTCCAACATCGACATCTTCTCGACGTATCGCGAGAATTTCGGCATGACGCATGCCTGTGTGCAGTCCAACCGTGACGAAGGCGTTGACCTGCCCCCGTTTTCAGGGCCACTCGTAAATCGAGTCTGTTCTCCTTTTGTGTGCCATCATTCGGCGGCGTGAGCAATGGGCGCAGGCGCGGAGCCGTCAAGTAAC
>JBBAGE010000105.1:0-8821 GCA_041655055.1 Paracoccaceae bacterium | reverse complement strand
GGTAAGCTTTGACAAACAGGCACGGGCGCGCACGATGCAGGAAAATCGTGGTCTGATCCGGCTTCATGCGGCGCGCGCGGACGGGCGTTTGATCGGGGCGGAAATGGTGGTTCCAGCGGCCGAGCATATGGCCCATCTGCTGGCACTGGCGATCGGGCAGAAACTGACGGTCCACGATTTGTTGCGCATGCCATTCTATCACCCCACGCATGAAGAAGGCTTGCGCAGTGCCCTGCGCACGCTTGCGCGCCAATTGCCGCCCTGTAGCCGGTCCGATCTGGCAGGCTGCGGCCCGATGGGGGCGGAGGCGCTGGAATAACTGACCCCGGCGGGCCTGCTGGCGATGCCTATTTGGCGGGGGGATGGCCTGCCGGAAAGGGGCCGGGATCAAGGCAGGGATAATGCACGCGGTGGGTGTGATGCGTTTCGGGGTGCGAAGGCGATATTCCTGCGGTGACCGGGCCTCGCGCCCATCCTCGGCGAATTAGCTGGCAGGGCGTTGCCATCGGCGAAGGTTTGCGCCGGACCATCGGCGCGCGGGTCGCGGCGGTGACAGTTTCAACCCCGTCGGGCGCAGCGCGCGCGGTCTATGGGGTGATTGATGATCGCGCTGCGGCAGCGGTGCGCGATGGGTTGGATATGGCCGGGGTGGCATGCATCCCGATGTCGGGTCTGACGGCGCCGCCCGCGCTTGATCGCGCAGGCGTCGGGCCGGGTGTTACGGTTACAATCACCGACGCACCCGGTGATCGCCCGAACGGGCGGCCGAAGCACGGCGTTTGCTTGGCGCCGGTGGTGTCGGGGACAAGCCGGGCGTCCGGCGGGCTGAACCGGATCTTTCGGCCCTGTCGGCGCGCGGCGCGGCGATATGCGGCGCGCCGCGAACCGTTGGGGCAGACACGCCGCAGCGCCTGCATTTCATCGAAAACGCAATTCGGTCGAATAATGATTCGACAAACGCTTTCCCACCTTCGCCCCGCTATCCAGCGAAGCTGACAAAACCCGCCCGCCGCCTGCGTGACGTGCCAAGGGTCACGCCATCAGCCCTTTGGCATAGGCTTCAAGCTGTGTCGCCACCGTGCCCCAGCCGTCGAAAAAGCCCATATCTTCGTGCTGTTTGCGCGCCTCGGGCGTGCGGTGGCGGGCAATCGCCGTATAGCTTGTGCCGCCATCCGGCGTGTCGGCAAACACGATGATGGCCGTCATGAACGGCTCGGGCGCGGGTTTCCAGCCTTCGGTATAGCTGTCGGTGAATACCAGCTTTTCGCCCGGCACCACTTCGAGATAGACGCCGTTGTTCTCCATCGCCTCGCCTTCGACCAGAAAGGTCGCGTAGAACCGCCCGCCGGGGCGCAAGTCGATCTCGACCGCGCTTACCTCATGCGGGGCGGGGGCGAAAAAATGCGGGATATGCTCGGGCTTTGTCCAGCATTCCCACAGTAACTGCCGCGGAACGGCAAGGGTGCGGGTAAAGCTCAGGTCGGTTTTCGGGTCGAGTTCGGGTGTCATTCGTCGCGCTCCTTCATCAATTTCATTGCGTAATCATCAAGCCGGTCAAGCCGCGCTTCCCAGATGGCGCGCTGCGTATCGAGCCATGATTGCACCGGCGCCACCGCCCCCGGCACGAGGGTGCAGATGCGCCGACGCCCGTCCTTGGCCGTGATGATCAACCCCGCATCCTCAAGCACCGCAAGATGGCGCGTCACCGTGGGCAGACGCAGCCCCGTGGGCCGGGCCAGATCACTGACCGCCGCCGGCCCCCGGGCCAGATGGGTCAGCATCGCCCGCCGGGTCGGATCCGCCAAAGCGTGAAACAGCAGCGATAGATCGGGTTCATGCTTAGCCATAAGGCTAACTATCGCGGAAGCGAAACACTTCGTCAAGGGGCTAAGTGTTGTGCCGATGCGGGGCAGGGGGCACGGCTGCGGCCATAATCGCGGGCGCGCTACGGAACTTCCCACGCCTGGCGGCGTTCAGGTCGCATTGCTTCCAGACAGGGAAACCACATCATGTCTCGCATGCTGACCGCCGGAATGTGTTCGGTTCTTGCTGTGGCGACGCTGCCGCTGACCGGCACATCCGACCCGCTGCCGCCGACCACCACCTATCGGCCGCTGCCAACCATGCCCTTTTCCGAGGCGATGGCAATTGACGAGGCCCAAAAGCCGCAGGTGATGGAGCGCCAGCGCGCGATGCTTGAGACGCGCTATGATCTGTCGGACCGGCCCATGGGTGTGCTGATGTCGGGCGGGCGCAAACAGGTGCAAGAAGGCGTGCGCGTGCTACCCCCCGAGGGGATGACTTGGGCCGATCTGGCCGCCATGAGCCCGCAGGATATTCGCGACAACGATCTTCTGCCCGACGGGTTCAAGCCGCTGCCCCATGTCAAACAGACCACCGGCGGCCAAGTCTTTCCCCAGGTGCAGATCGATGCGATCGCCGCGCAGGAACAGCGGGATCTTGAACGTTTCGATGTTGATTTCGATCTGCCCGATCATTTGATCCCGGAATTCCCGCCGCCGATCTTTCTGACCACGCAGCCGCATCTGGGTGATGTGTCGCGCGGCGAATTGCTGACCATCGCCAATCATTATGAAATCATGAACGGGTTGATCACCCCGGTGCAGATGGAGGGGCTGCGGCTCTTGCTTACGCCGTTTCCGCAGGAGGAATTCAACCAGACCGAGGATCGCAAGGTTGTGGGGCCAAGCCGGGGTGTGGCCTGCCTTGATTGTCATTCCAATTTCAACAGCAATGCCGGGTTTCACCAATCGCCCGATATGCGCCCGCAGGCGGCGCGGTTCCGGCTGGATTCGCCCAGCCTGCGCGGCCTGTTCAACCAGCAGATCCACGGTTCGAAACGGTCGCTCCGCTCGATCGAGGATTTCACCGAATTCGAACAACATACCGCCTATTTCAACGGCGATCACGTCAGCGCCGCGCGCAAGGGCCAGCATATTCCCGACCGGTCGCACAAGGTGGCCATGATGGCGCAGATGCAAAATATCATCGATTTCCCGCCTGCGCCCAAGCTCGACCCGATGGGGCGGCTGGTGGCTGAACTGGCGAGCGAACAGGAATTGCTGGGCGAGGACATCTTCATGGGCAAGGGGCTGTGCGCCGAGTGCCATATCCCGACCCAGTCCTTCATGGATCACCAGATGCATGATCTGAAGCTTGAGCGGTTCTATACCCCGGGCGAAACGGTGAATGACATGGTGCTGTTGCCCGATGGGCCGATCAAGACCTTTACCTTGCGCGGCATCAAGGACACGCCGCCCTATTTGCATGACGGGCGGCTGATGACGCTTGCCGATACGGTCGAATTTTTCAACCTGGTGCTTCAGACGGACCTGACGCAGGCGGAAAAAGACGCCCTTGTCGCCTATATGCTCACACTCTGAGCGAGGAGAGGGAAATGCGTATTCAAACGCTTGCCACTATCGCGCTGCTGCCGGGGGCGGGATTTGCTCAGATCCCCAATCCCGGCTTCATGGCGCCCGATACCGTGTTCGAGGCGCCGGGCGTGCCCGCGCCCGATCAGGTGAATGCCACCGATGTGCTGTTTGCCCAACTGAATGCCGCAGGCGGTCTGGCCGAGGTGGCGCTGGGGGAGTTGGCGGCGGACAGGGCGCAGTCGCCCGCGGTGGCGGATTTTGCCCGGCGGATGATTGACGATCACGGTGCGGCGAATGACGCGCTTGCCGCCCTTGCGACCGAGCGCGATATCGCGCTGCCCGATGCGCTGAATACTGGGCATCAGGCGATGCTGGCGCGGCTTGAAGCGGTGGAGGATGCGGATTTCGATCTGGCCTATATGCGCGCGCAGGTGATCACGCACCAAAAAGCGGCGCTGCTGCTGATGGGCGCGGCAGATAGGCAGAATGCAGGGCTGATCCAGTTTGCCACGGCAACGCTGCCGGTGGTGCTCGATCACCTGCATATGGCGCAGGACATCGTGGCGGATCTGGCCCTTGCGCAAGTGGCCGGAATGCCCGAGGCCCCCGAATAGATGGCACCTGAGCAAGATAATGTGTTCTGGCTTGATGGCGCGACGGGCGCGCGCTTTCCCGCGCTGGCGCACGATTGCACCGTCGATGTCGCGATTATCGGTGCGGGCATGGTTGGGCTGCATTGCGCATGGGCGCTGCATGATCAGGGCCTGCGCGTCGCGGTGGTTGAGGCGCGCCGGATCGGTCGGCAGGCCACGGGCCGATCGACTGCCAAGGTCACATCGCAACATGGCCTGTGCTATGCGCAAATCGCCCGCGATTTTGGCGATGAGGGGGCCCGGATTCATGCGCGCGAAAATGAACGGGCGCTGGGGCTCGTGGCCGATCTGAGCGCACGGATCGGGGATCAGGCCGCGTTTGAAAGGCGCGATGCCTATGTCTATGCCACGGATGACACCGAAGCGAACCCGCTGCAGCAAGAGGCCGAGGCCGCCCGCCGGGCCGGGCTTGCTGCCCGGCTGGATCAGGCCGTGCCCGCGCCGGTCGATGCGGTAGCGGCGCTGCGGTTTCCCGATCAGGGGCAATTCGATCCGTTCGGCTATCTGCAAGGTCTGGCTGGAATGCTCGCCGAACACGTGCAGATTTTTGAGGAAAGCCGCGTTACGGCGGTGAAACCCGGCCAACCCTGCGAAATCCGCGTCAATGGCCACATTGTCCGTGCGGGGGTGGTGGTGGTGAGCACCCAGATCCCGGTCATTCCCGAGGGGCATTTCTTTGCCAAGACCTTTCCCTTTGCCCATCCGGTGGCGGCTGCGCCATTGCCCGAGGGTATCACGATCGACGGCATGTTCGTCAGCGCGGGCAGCCCCGGCAGGTCGCTGCGCACCGCGCGGCGCGGCAGCCAGACCTTTCTTGTTGCCGCGGGCCGCAGTTTCAGCCCCTGTGCGCGCGATGCAGAGCGCGAAGCGATTGATGATCTGCGCGGCTTTCTGAATGCGCGTTTCGGCATCGCCAACCCCAGCCATTTGTGGACGAACGAGGATTTTCGCCCGATGGATGGCGCGGCCTTTATCGGCCCCGCCGATCGGCGCCACCCGAACCTGCTGATTGCCACCGGCTTTGCTGCATGGGGCCTTACCCAAGGTGCGGTTGCGGGCGATATTCTGGCCAGTCTGGCGCGGGGGCGCGAGCACCCCGCCGCGGCACTTTATGATGCGACGCGCCACAAGCCGATTGCCGGCGGCGCGACATTTCTGCGCAAGAATATCAAAGCCGGTGCGCATCTGGTGGGGGACCGGCTATTGAACCGCAAGACGGTGGAGCTGTCGGACATCGGCCCCGGCACCGGTGGCGTGATTGTGCGCGACGGCGAAAAACTGGCCGTGCGCCGCGATGCGTCGGGCAAGATCGCGGCGCTGAGCGCCATTTGCAAGCATATGGGCTGCGTGGTTGATTGGAATGCGACCGATCGCACCTGGGATTGCCCCTGCCATGGCTCGCGTTTCGATGCGCAGGGCGCGGTGCTGACGGGCCCCGCAACCGCGCCGCTGGAACCGCGATCGCTGGGCGACGGGGAAAAGGACGGCGCATGAGGGGCTGATCGGCGCGGCAGTTTGCGCGCGGTTGCAGGCCGAAGGGATCGGCGCATGGCGCGCTCGGTTTGCCGCCTTTTGAAAGTATATTGTTGGCGTCCCCTTTTATTCGCGGTTGCGATGGCCGGCAGGCCCCGGCGGCGGGGGGATCGACCCCCCTTCGCCGGGCCGGGCCCTATCGCGCGTCGGCGAGCAGCGCGGTCGCGGATTCATCGGGTGCCAGATCCATGGCGTTGCGCAGGGCCCGGCGGGCGCGGTTCAGCCGCGACATCACAGTGCCGAGCGGGAGGGCATGTTCTGCGGCCAGGGCCTGATAGCTGAGCCCGCCAAACGCGTGATCCGAAATCAGGATCGCTTGCGCCCGGGGCAGGCGGGCGATGGCTTCGAGCACTTCGGCGGTCGCGAGCCGGGCCGGGGCCTCGGGCGGGATGCAGGGCGCGAGGGCTTCGGTCAGTTCCTCGGGCATTTGTGCCGGGCGGCGGGCGCCGTTGCGCGCGGCAGTCATCAGATAGGGGCGCAGGGATTCGATCTCGGCCCCACTGGCAAGCTGGGCCCAGACACGCAGCGCCGCCTCTTGCGCCAGATCCTCGGCCGCATCGCGCGAGGGCGCGAGAATCCGGCACAGGCGGTTCAGATCGGGCAGCAGCCGGGCGAAGGTATCGGCGTCGGACGCGCCGTTTTTGCTGCGGTGCCGAGCGGTGCCTGTGGTTCGTGGCCGGGCAGGGGCGGGTGCATCACTGTGCATCTTTTTCTCTCCTGTTTATTTGGGGCGTTCCCCGGTGCGGAACATGCGCGCAGGAGAAGGTCAGGAAAAGACAGGGGATTTCCGCCACTTGGCCGATGGGCGATGGAACACGGCGGTTTGGGCAGCTTCTCGCTTTTGCGCTGCCGGGGATCGGCGAGGTCTTGCCGCATGGGCGGAACTTGCACCGGATCCGGCGCTGGGCGCGGAATAAACCGCCGGTTTTTTGCGTCTTGTCAGGCAAGGGCCGCGATGAACGCGGTTCTTGCAGAAATCACGTTAGGAGACACAAGATGAAGATCACGAAGTTCGCCCTTGTCACCGCCACTTCGCTTTCGCTCAGCGCAGGTGCGCTGTATGCCCAAGCCGAGATCGATACGGATGGCGACGGCGCTTATTCCTATTCCGAGCTCCTGGCGGCTTATCCGACGCTGACCGAAGAAACCTTTCTCAGCATCGACACCAATGCCGATGGTGTGGTGAGCGCCGAAGAACATAACGCCGCGGTCGAGGCGGGCCTGCTTTCGGCTGAATGATCATGGGCTGACAGGCCGATCAAGGCGCCCCGGCGTCTTGCCCCCGCCCTGATCCAAGGGGCGGGGGTTTTTGGTTGCGCGCCCAAAAGCCTTTTGTGGGGAGGGGGACTTGCGCGGATAAATTGTCGCCCGGCTGGAACAGGCTGTCGCCCAACAAAATGGGCATGGATGCCCGAGCTTTTCTTTTTGCAGGCTTGGAGACAATAGCAGATCCTCGCGCGCTTCCGGCAATCGGACAATCCCAAGCAAAGCAAAGCAATGTAAATGCGTGCGACCGCGACTGCCTGAATATCGGAATGTCACAATTAAAAAAGGCGCCCGGTGGGGGCGCCTTTTCGTTGGATGCCGGGGCCTTATTCCGCCCCGCGGCTTAGCGCGGCGACGCCGGTGCGGGCCACTTCGCGCAGGCCAAGCGGGCGTAACAATTCGGCGAAGGCATCGATTTTTTCGGGCGCGCCGGTGATTTCGAATACGAAACTGGTCAGCGTGCTATCGACCACATTGGCGCGGAAAATATCGGCCAGACGCAGGGCTTCGACCCGTTGTTCGCCTTTGCCAGCCACTTTGAACAGGCCCAGTTCGCGTTCCACGCTGGGGCCATCCACCGTCAGGTCATGCACTTCGTGCACGGGGATGATGCGGCCAAGCTGGGCCTTGATCTGGTTGATCACGGCCGGGGTGCCGGTGGTCACAATGGTGATACGCGACAGATGGCCCGTGTGATCGACCTCGGCCACCGTCAGGCTTTCGATATTGTAACCGCGGCCGGAAAACAGCCCGATGACGCGCGCGAGCACGCCCGCCTCGTTATCCACAAGCAACGCGAGCGTGTGCTTTTCGATCACATCGGCATTGGGATCGCGCAGATCATAGGCCGAATGACGCGATGAACCTTGTTGGATTTTCAGTGCTGACATGTGTTTGCCCCCTTAGACCAGAACCGCGCCGCCGGCGGCAATGGCGCCATCGGTTGAATCGTCACCCAAAAGCATCTGATTATGCGGCCGCCCCGATGGGATCATCGGGAAACAGTTTTCATGCCGTTCCACCAGGCAATCGAAAATCACCGGCCCGTCATAGGCCAGCATTTCCGCAATCGCATCATCCAGATCGGCGGGGTTATCGCAACGGATGCCCTTGACCCCGAAGGCTTCGGCCAGTTTGACGAAATCGGGCAGTGCTTCGGACCAGGAATGCGAATAACGTTCGCCATGCAGCAATTGCTGCCATTGGCGCACCATGCCCAGCCGTTCGTTATTGAGGATGAATTGCTTGACCGGCAGCCGGAATTGCACCGCCGTCCCCAGTTCCTGCATGTTCATCAGCCAGGAGGCTTCGCCCGCGACGTTGATCACCAGCGCGTCGGGATGGGCCATCTGCACGCCAATTGATGCCGGGAAACCATAGCCCATGGTTCCCAGCCCGCCCGAGGTCATCCAGCGGTTCGGTTCCTCGAACCCCAGGAATTGCGCGGCCCACATCTGATGCTGGCCGACTTCGGTGGTGATATAGCGGTCCATCCCATTGGTCAGGGCCTCAAGCCGTTGCAGCGCATATTGCGGTTTGATCACCGTGTCGGACTGTCGATAGGCAAGGCAATCAACCGCCTTCCATTCATCGATCTGCGCCCACCATTTTTTCAGCGCGGCCGAATTGGTCTTGCGGCCATGGGCCTTCCAGACCTTGAGCACATCTTCGAGAACATGGCCCGCATCGCCCACGATCGGCAGATCGACATGCACGACCTTGTTGATCGAGGATACATCGATGTCGACATGGACCTTGCGCGAATTGGGCGAAAAATCCTGCACCCGCCCGGTGATCCGGTCGTCAAAGCGCGCGCCGATATTGATCATCAGATCGCAGCCATGCATCGCAAGGTTGGCCTCGTAAAGCCCGTGCATGCCCAGCATGCCCAGCCAGTTCTTGCCGCTGGCGGGATAGGCCCCCAGCCCCATCAGCGATGAGGTGATCGGAATTCCCGTGGCATCGACCAGT
>JBBAGE010000104.1:0-8890 GCA_041655055.1 Paracoccaceae bacterium | reverse complement strand
CACCATGGCCGATACGGCCCCGGCGCTGGAACTGATCCGCCACGATCTGGCGCATATCATGGCGCGCGCGGTGCAGCAGCTTTGGCCCGATGTGCGCGTGACCATCGGCCCGGTGATTGACAATGGCTGGTATTACGATTTCGATCGCCAAGAACCCTTTACCCCCGAAGATCTGGGCGCGATCGAAAAGGTGATGAAAGATATCATCAACCAGCGCGACCCCGTGAAAACCGAGGTCTGGGACCGCGCCCGCGCGATTGAACATTATCGCGCGAATAACGAACCCTATAAAGTCGAACTGATCGAGGCGATCCCCGGCGATCAGCCGATCCGCATGTATTGGCATGGCGATTGGCAGGATCTGTGCCGTGGCCCGCATCTGGCCCATACCGGCCAGGTGCCCGCCGATGCGTTCAAGCTGATGTCGGTGGCCGGCGCCTATTGGCGCGGCGATTCCACTCGCCCGATGCTGCAGCGCATTTACGGCGTGGCGTTTCGCAACCGCGACGATCTGAAAGCCCATCTGACCATGCTGGAAGAGGCCGCCAAGCGCGACCACCGCAAGCTGGGCCGCGAAATGAACCTGTTTCATATGCAAGAAGAGGCCCCCGGTCAGGTTTTCTGGCACCCCAACGGCTGGACGATCTATACCACGCTGCAAGATTACATGCGCCGCCGCCAACGCGCCGGTGGCTATGTGGAAATCAACACGCCGCAAGTGGTGAACCGCAAGCTGTGGGAGGCTTCGGGCCACTGGGAAAGCTATCAGGAACATATGTTTATCGTCGAAGTGGACGAAGATCATGCCCGCGAAAAATCGGTTAATGCGCTGAAACCGATGAACTGCCCCTGCCATGTGCAGGTGTTCAACCACGGGCTGAAAAGCTATCGCGATCTGCCGCTGCGCATGGCCGAATTCGGGTCGTGCAACCGGTATGAACCGTCTGGCGCGTTGCATGGCATCATGCGGGTGCGCGGTTTCACCCAGGATGACGCGCATATTTTCTGCACCGAGGATCAGATCGAGGAAGAAACCCGCCGTTTCATCGATTTTCTGTCGGAAATCTACACCGAACTGGGGTTCGAGCACTTTCGCATCAAGTTTTCCGACCGCCCCGAAAAGCGCATCGGCAGCGATGAAAGCTGGGACAAGGTCGAAACCGCGCTGCGCAATGCCTGCGAGGCCGCCGGCTACGCCTATGAGCTGAACCCCGGTGAAGGGGCGTTTTACGGGCCGAAACTGGAATTCGTGCTGACCGATGCGATCGGCCGCGATTGGCAATGTGGCACGCTGCAGGTCGATCCGAACCTGCCCGAACGGCTGGATGCATCCTATATCGGGCCGGATGGCGCGAAGCACCGCCCCTATATGCTGCATCGCGCGGTTCTTGGCAGTTTCGAGCGCTTCATCGGCATTTTGATCGAAAGCCATGCGGGCAAACTGCCGTTCTGGCTGGCGCCGCGGCAGGTGGTTGTGGCCTCGATCGTGTCGGATGCGGATGATTATGTGCGCGAAGTGGTTGCCGATCTGCAGGCGCGCGGCATCCGCGCCGAGGCCGATACCCGGAACGAGAAAATCAACTACAAGGTGCGCGAACATTCACTGGGCAAAGTGCCGGTGATTCTGGCCGTGGGCCAGCGCGAGGTGGATGAGAAAACCGTGTCCGTTCGCCGTCTGGGTGAAAAACAATCGGTGGTCATGCCCGCAGCCGATATCGCGGCAGAACTGGCAGACGAGGCCAGGGCACCCGATCTGCGCTGATCATTTCCGGGCCGGGTGCGACGCTATGCGCCATTCCGGCCCGGAAAAGTGATTCGGCTGATCTAGGCCGCAAGCGCCTTTTGCACATCCGCGCCCCAGCCCAGATAAAGCTGATCGCCCGCAACAATCACAGGACGTTTCATCAGCGCCGGAAATTCCGTGATCAGATCAAGCGGGGCCTCGGTGCGCCGCGCATCTGGCAGGCTGCGCCATGTGGTTGATCGGGTGTTAAGCAGCGCATCGCCAAACTGCGCATGAAACCGCGCTAACATATCGCGCGACAATGGTTTTTCGCGAATATCGATCAGCGTGCCCCCGGTGGCTTTGGCGGCCTTGCGGCAGGTATCGCAGTTTTTCAGCCCGTAGATGTCAATCATTCGTCGTCCCCTTTCGGCAATCCATGGCAAATCCTGATGCCTTCGTAATTCTTTCGCTTGCCTTTTTGCAAATTTCTTTCACCTTCAAAAACGTGACAACAGACTTTCTGCCCGACGGCCCTGTTTCGGGGCAGCCGACCGACTGGAAGACCTGGCTGCACCACCCCGCCGCACGTCGCGGGCGGGCCAAGACGAAAGGATGACGGACATGCCCACGGGCACCGTAAAATGGTATAATACAACCAAAGGTTATGGCTTCATCGCACCCGATGACGGGGGCAAGGATGTGTTCGTGCATGTGTCCGCGGTGGAACGTGCCGGGCTGACGGGGCTGAGCGATAATCAAAAGATCCGCTACGAATTGCGCGACGGCCGCGATGGCCGTGCCTCGGCCTCGGAACTGCAACCGCTGTAACGTCGAATGCGTCTGGCCGGGCCAACCCGGCCAGTCATGTCTTAGCGGCGCGTCTCAAGCCGGCCGAATTCGCTGTCCAGATGGCTGCGCAATTTCCGCGCGGCCCCTTTCAGCGCGGCGGCCACAGTGGCTTCATCATGGCTGACGGAATGGGGCTGCAAGCCTTCGGGGCGGGCCTCGATCACGCAGCGAATATCGTCGGCGCCGCCCTTTTGGGCATTTACATCGCGCAAATGCACCTCGACCCGGGTAAGCCGGTTCACAAGTGGGCCAAGCGCCGCGGTGACGGTATCTTCGGCAATTTCGGCCAGACGTTGATCGCCGTGAATATGCTGATCGGTATTGAGAAGAAACTGCATTTTGCGCACCTCTTGTAATGGTTATACACTGAATCTAGGGGCGCGGGCGCGGTGCGACAAGGGGGCTAGCCGTCGATCATGGCCCTGAATTCGCGCCATTCGCCCTTGCTCATGCCGGAATTTTCCTGCGTCACCTCTTCGCCCCGGATCATCCGGCGGATCGATGCAAGCGCACGGCCCGACAGCGATGCGCCGCCCAGCCGATAATCCTCAAACGCGCCGTAGGCCAGTGGCACCCAATCGGCGACGATCCGGCAGATGGCATCGGCATAGACGCGGATTTCATATTGCGCATGGGTATCGGCGCGCAGGCGCAGGAAGTGGAACAGATTGTGCAGATCCACCTTCCAATACCATTGGGTATAGATATTGGCGGGCAGGTTCATCCGCGCCAATTCGCGGGCCAACCCTTGCTGGCCATCCTGGCTGATCATTTCTTCGTAGTGATCATAGGCGCGGTTCGCATCGGCTTTCAGGAATTCCAGCACCCGCGCGGCCTCATCCCCATCAAGCGCCACACCGCGGCCCTGATTGTTCACCGCCGATTGCGCGGCCAGATGTTCCGGCGCGGGGATATAGAATTCACGGTCCAAAATCGAATAGCGCGCGGAATATTCGTTCACGTTCGCGGTGCGATGCCGGATCCACTGGCGCGCGACAAAAACCGGCAGTTTCACATGCAGTTTGATTTCACACATCTCGAAGGGGGTCGAATGCCAATGGCGCATCAGATAGCGGATCAGCCCTTCGTCATTTTGCACGCTTTTGGTGCCGCGCCCATAGCTGACGCGGGCGGCCTGCACGATGGCTGCGTCATCGCCCATATAGTCGATCGTGCGCACGAAACCATGATCGAGCACCGGATACGCGGTGTAAAGGTGGCGCTCCATCCCCTCGGACACGGCGCGCAGCGTCGGGCGCGGTGTGTTGCGCAGGGCGTCAATTTCGGCCTGTTGCTCGGGCAAAAGGGGCATGGCTTTCCTCGGTCCTGCGGCTGCGTCAGCGCAGCATTAGGCAACATTTTCCACAAAAACAACCCCGCCCGATTGACAGGGCCGATGCAACGGGGACTATCGCGCCACAAGTAAGGGGTAAGATATGAAGTTCCAGTTCCTCGCCGGGCTTGCGGCGCTATCGCTGCTGATCGCTTGTGGATCATCCAACCCGCTGGATGGCAGCGATGTGACGCCCCCGTCCGATGAAACCGCCGAAGTGCCCGATGATCAGGTAATCGACGAAGTCGTGTTCAACCTGCTGCCAGAATCGATTGGCGGCAATCTTAAACGCATCACCTTTGACCCCACGGCCGAAGTGTTGCGTGTCGATATGGAGGCGCTGGATGCCTCGCCGGCGCTCGCCACCTATCTGCGCAGCGACGCGTTGGATTTTAACGACTTCCTCGCCTATGCCGTGAATGAGGGCGCACTGCACCGCACCTTTACCGCCCTTGCGCGCCAAAGCGATCGGGGCACGGTGCTGGCGGCTGTTGTGGCCGATGGTGGCCAGTTCAATCGCCGCTTTGGCGGGGGCTATTATGCGCGGCTGGTGCCGCTAACGATCCCCGAGGCCACGGATTTACCAAACAGCAATCTTGTCAGCTATGCGGGGCATTATGTCGGGCTGCTGACCCCCGGTGTGGCCAATCCGAACCCCAATATCCCGCCCGAAGTCTCCACCAGCAACAATCACCGTGTGAGCGGCCAGATCCTGATCGACGCCAGTTTTTCGGATATGGCGGTCAACGGCGGCATCTATAACCGCCAAGTGGTAGAAACCGGCGAGGCGCTGGAACCCATTGCGCTGACCTTTACCGAAATCCGGGCCGATGGCTCGTTCCTCGGCACTGTGGAATTCATGCAAGCCACCACGGATCAGATCGGCAATTACGGCGGCACGTTTGCCGGGCCGGACGCATCCGATGTGGCGGGGGTGTTACTGATCAACCCGGTGCGCAACGCAGAAGGGATCTGGGAAAACGGTGCCTTCGTTCTGGGCAAATGCGGGCTGGCTGGCGAAGGGGCCCTTTGTGCGCACAACTAACCGGGGGTGGCTGGGGCTGGCCCTGCTGCTCGCGGCGCCTGTGCAGGCGGGCGAAATCCGCATGCCCCGGGCCGAAGCCCATGGTGCCGCCCAGGCAGCACTTGCACAGGGCGATGCGGATGCCGCCGCCCATATTGCCGCGGTGATTGCCACCCAATATCCCGAAGATGCGCGGGCGCGGGCCCTGTTGGCGGCCGCCTATTTGCAGTTGAACCAACCAGCGGCAGCACGCGCGCAGGCGCGGCTCAGCTTTGGCCATGCGGGCGCGGATCGCGGGTTGCGCCATGAAACCGCGCGGCTGGCGGCACTGGCCGCATTCCGCCAGGACCGCCCCTTGGTTGCGAAATACTGGCTGCGGCGGGCATCCGACTATGCCCCGACCCCGCAGGCCGCCCACCAGATCGCGCAGGATTTCCGCCAGGTCGATGCAACTGATCGGTGGCAGCGCAGCGTTGCGTTCAGCCTTGTGCCCAGCAGCAATATCAACGGCGGCAGCCAGTCGGATCTGTTGGAAATTGACGGCCTGCCATGGGTGGGAACGCTGTCGCCCGATGCGCAGGCGCTGGCCGGGCTGCGCGCCACGCTGAATGCGCGGCTGGGCACAAGGCTGGTGCAGACACCGACCCGCCAGACCGATATCCACGCGCATTTGTTTGCCAGCCACCACCGGCTTAGCCATGAGGCGCGCATGCTTGCCCCCGGCCTGTCCGGGCGCGATTTCGATCAAATGCAGTTCGGGATCGAAGCCAGCCACCGTTTTGCGCCCGCATCGGCCAAAGGCCCCTATGATCTGCGTGCCGGGCTGTCGCAGCGCTGGCTGGGCGGGCAGCGGTATCTGCACAGCCTGACGATGGGTGCGGGCAAAATCACCCCCGTCGGGGCGCAGATGCTGCTTGACACCCGCCTGCGCTATGACCGCGAGCTTGCCGACAGCCCCCGCGCCGCCAATGCGCACCGGGTCGCGCTGCATGCATCGCTCAGCCGCCCGCTGGGCGATGGCCATGTGATCACAGGCGCGCGGCTGGGGCAATTTACCAGCGATAACCGCTCAAACAGCCATGATACCTTCGGCGCCCTGATCCGCTACAGCCCCGGCGCCTGGCCCGGCGGCATTCGCGCATCCTTTGGGCTGGCCTATGAATATCGCCATTTCCCCGATCACATTGCCGGGATGTTCCCCGTGCCCGGCGGGCGCAAGGATCACGGGCTAGGCGCGCAGGCCGAATTCACGCTGGCAGCGACGCAATTCATGGGATTTGCCCCCGTGATGACCATCGGCGCCAGCCGCAATGCATCCAATGTCAGCCGCTATCAGACCCGCGATATCAACCTGGGGCTATCGTTTCGTTCTGCATTTTGAATATGATGCGCAAAGCGGCTGGACGCGCTGCGCAACGGCGCTACAGTCTGACTACCACGGAAAGGGGATGATAATGGCGCTGGAATATCTGCATACGATGGTTCGGGTAAAGGATGTGGATACGTCCATTGCCTTTTATGAATTGCTTGGCCTGCGCATCATCCGCCGCCATGACAGCGAGGCGGGCCGCTTTTCGCTGATCTTCATGGCACCCGAGGGGCAGGAACAATGCCCGATCGAGCTGACATGGAACTGGGACGGCGATCCGGGTCTGCCGTCCGACAGCCGCCATTTCGGCCATCTGGCCTATGCCGTCGACGATATCTATGCGCTGTGCCAGCAACTGATGGACAATGGCGTCACCATCAACCGCCCGCCGCGTGACGGGCATATGGCCTTTGTGCGGTCGCCCGACAATATATCGATCGAATTGCTGCAGCGCGGCGATCCCCTGCCCCCGGCCGAGCCATGGGCCTCGATGCCGAATACGGGGCATTGGTAGGCGCGCGGGGCATAGGGGCGCTGCTCGCGGCGCTGATCACCACCGCAACTGCGGCAGATGCCGCCTGCAGACAAGCCCTGTCGCTGGGGCTGGATGTGTCAGGATCGGTCGATCTTGTGGAATATGAATTGCAATTGCGCGGCGTGGCGGGTGCGCTGCGCGATGCGGATGTGCAACAGGCATTTTTGTCGGCGCCCGATGCGCCGGTGCGGCTGCATGTGTTCGAATGGGCCGGCATGAACACCCAGCGCGTTGTCATCGACTGGATCGAGATCGACAGCGCCGCCACGCTTGCCGCTGTGGCCGACCGGCTGGATTCGCAGCCGGTTTTGCGCACTTCGGATGCGGGCACGGCGCTAGGGGCCGCGATCGTTTACGGGGCCGAGGCCCTGGCCACGCAGGGCGATTGCTGGGTTCATACGCTGGATATTTCCTCGGACGGGATGTCGAATACCGGCCCGCGCCCCGATGAGGTGGCGGGCCACCCCGCACTGGCCGGAATCACGGTGAACGGGCTGGTCATCGGCAATGTCGGCCCCCGGCGCAGCGTCAACCGCCAGCGTGAATTGCTGGCCCTGGCGCGATATTTCCGCGATCAGGTGATCCGCGGCCCCGGGGCCTTTGTCGAAATCGCCCAAAATTACGCCGCCTATCAGGAAACGATGGCCCGCAAATTGCTGCGTGAACTTGAAACGCTGGCCATCGGGGCTGTGCCGGCGCAGAGCCCCGAATCAGCCGGTTAATAGATATAGCGGATCTGATCGCTCCAGAATCGTTCGATCCGGCGCAGGGCGGAATTCATATCCTCGATCCCTTGGGCCGATACGATGGCGCGCGCAGATATGCCCTGCGCATGGCGGGCGAATAATTCGGCCATGATGGTGCGGATTTCCGCGCCCTTGGCCGTCAGGCGCACCCGCACCGAGCGGCGGTCGATTTCCGAACGCTGATGGTGCATATAACCCATTTCCACCAGTTTTTTCAGGTTATACGACACATTCGACCCCTGATAATAGCCGCGCGATTTCAATTCGCCTGCCGTCACCTCGTTTTCGCCGATATTGAACAGCAAAAGCGCCTGAACCGGGTTGATTTCCAGCGCGCCGACGCGCTCGAACTCGTCCTTGATCACATCAAGCATCAGGCGGTGAAGCCGTTCAATCAGCGCGAGGCTTTCCAGATACTGGCCAAGAAAGCTCGGCTCGACTGCGTTATCAAATGGTGCATGCATTGTCATAAATCTCTCCGCACGTGGCTGGTCGTGCATCAGGATCGGACGAATTCACCAATATTCAGTTAAGTCGCGAACTAATTCTGACGGCTGGCCATGATCTCGGCCAAAAGGCCCGCATGCCGGGCCGGCATCGGCGCCTGACCGGTGATCCAGGCCAGCAGATCCTGATCGTTTTCGTGCAGCAGCGCATCAAAGGCCGCAAGCCGCGCCTCGTCCATCCCGGCCAGATGGTTGTCGGCATAACCGCCAAGCACCAGATCCATTTCCTTGATCCCACGCCGCCATGCACGCATATGCATGCGCTTGATCCGGGAATCGCGGGGCTCGTTTGACGGGGTCTGGGTCATGGTCTTTCCTTTGACGCGGGGCATTCGCGCTTGAACGCGGTTGCGCGCATGCCTATGAATTTGTGCTGAACGATTTTGGCGGAGCCTTCAATGCCCTTCCTCTCTGATATGCTGGCGCGGGTAAAGCCCTCGCCGACGATTGCGGTCACCAACAAGGCGCGCGAATTGGCCGCCCAAGGGCGCGATATCATCGCATTGGGCGCGGGCGAGCCTGATTTCGACACGCCGCCCCATATCCGCGCCGCCGGTATCCGGGCGATCGAAACCGGCCAGACGCGCTATACCGCCGTCGACGGCACGCCGGAACTGAAGGCCGCGATTTGTGGCAAATTCGCCCGCGACAACGGGCTAAGCTATACGCCCGCGCAGGTATCGGTCGCATCGGGCGGCAAGCAGATCCTTTATAATGCCCTGATGGCGACGCTGAACCCCGGGGACGAGGTCATCATTCCCGCCCCCTATTGGGTCAGTTATCCCGATATGGTGCTCTTGGC
>JBBAGE010000103.1:0-8973 GCA_041655055.1 Paracoccaceae bacterium | reverse complement strand
CGATAGCGGATCGACCCACGCTTTCGTGCTGCGCGACCGGGCAGACGGGTCTGCGGATGGCATTGCCGATCTTTACCTTGAAGGCACCGACCAGCATCGCGGCTGGTTCCATTCATCGCTGCTGCAAGCCTGCGGCACCATCGGGCGCGCGCCTTATCGCGGCGTGGTGACCCATGGCTTCACGCTGGACGAAAAGGGCATGAAAATGTCCAAATCGCTCGGCAATACGGTCGAGCCGGAAAAGGTCATCCAGCAATATGGCGCCGATATCCTGCGGCTTTGGGTGGCGCAGGCGGACTACACCGCCGATCAGCGGATCGGGCCGGAAATCCTGAAAGGCACGGCCGACAGCTATCGCCGGTTGCGCAATACGATGCGGTTTTTGCTCGGATCACTGACGGATTTTACCGAAGCCGACCGGACCGATCCCGCCGATATGCCGGAACTGGAACGCTGGGTTTTGCACCGGCTGGCCGAGCTGGATCGGATCGTGCGCGACGGTTACCGCGCCTATGATTTTCAGGGCGTGTTTCAGGCGGTGTTTACCTTTGCCACCGGTGATCTTTCGGCGTTTTACTTCGATATCCGCAAGGATGTGCTTTATTGCGATGGCGATACGCCGCGCAGACGGGCGGCGCGCAGCGTGCTTGATCTGCTGTTCCAGCGGCTGACCACATGGCTCGCGCCGATTCTGGTGTTCACGATGGAGGAAGTCTGGCTGGAACGGTATCCGGGCGCGCAATCGTCGGTTCATCTGGTGGATTTCCCCGACACCCCCGCGGCGTGGCGCGACGACGCGCTGGCCGCCAAATGGGCCACGATCCGGCGCGTGCGCCGCGTGGTGACCGGCGCGCTTGAGGTAGAGCGGCGCGAAAAAACCATCGGTGCCAGCCTTGAAGCCGCGCCCGCCGTATTCGTCGGCGCGGATGAGGCGGATATCCTGCGTTCGGTCAGTTTCGATGATCTGTGCATCACATCCGCGATCGAAATCCATGCAGGCGCTGCGCCCGACGGGGCGTTTACGCTTGATGATACGCCGGGCATCGGGGTTCGCTTTGCGCTGGCCGAGGGCGAGAAATGCCAGCGTTGCTGGAAAATCCTGCCCGATGTGGGCAGCCATGCGCATCCGGGCGTTTGCGCGCGCTGTGATGCGGCTTTGGGGTGAACGCGCTGCCCCCGCGCCTTACGCGCGGGGGTGGGCCTTGTCGTAGATTTCCAGCAGTCGGGCGGTATCGACCGCCGTATAGGTCTGCGTTGTCGATAGCGACGCATGGCCCAGCAATTCCTGTATCGCGCGCAGATCGCCGCCCGCGTTCAACAGATGTGTGGCGAAGCTGTGGCGCATCGCGTGGGGCGTCGCGGATGCGGGCAGGCCAAGCTGCATCCGCGCTTGTTCCATCGCGCGCGCGATCATCCGGGGATTAAGCGGCCCGCCACGCGCGCCGCGAAACAGCGCGTCCTCACGCCCCACCGGATGCGGGCAGGCGGCGACATAGGCCGCGACGGCAGCGCGCGCCGGCGCGATGACCGGCACCAGCCGTTCCTTGCCGCCCTTGCCGCGGATGCGCAACACTTCGGGCAACGGGTGATCCGCCCCGCGCAGCCCCAAGGCTTCGGATATGCGCAACCCACAGCCATAAAGCAGCGTGATCACCGCCACATCGCGCGCCGCGATCCATGGTTCGGGTGCCTGTGTGCCCACGGTGTCGATCATGTCGCGCGCGCCATCGGGGCTTAGCGGGCGGGGCAGTCTGGGCTGAAATTTCGGGCTGCGGGCGGCCAGAATGGCCGTAGGTTCAAACCCGTCGCGCGCGCCAAGCCAGCGGGCAAAGCTGCGCACCGCAGACAGCGCCCGCGCCAGTGATCGCGCCGATAAACCGCGCCCGCGTTCATGCGCCATCCATGCGCGCATATCGGCGATGGTAATTCGCGACAGCGCGGCTGTGCCAAGCGCCTCGCCGAAATGTTCGGCCTGGAACGCCAGAAAACCGGCCACATCGGCGTTATAAGCGGCAATCGTGTTATCCGACGCGCCGTCCAGCGCGCGCTGATGCGCAAGCCAGGCCGCAAGCGCATCGCGCAGGCCCGGCGAAAGCGCGATCATGCCAGCCAGCGGCGCATGGATCGTTCAAACACGCCGGCGAAAAAGGCCAGAAAATCGGTGCCTTGGTTGGGTTTGAACTGGTTGCCATCCTCGGACCCAAGCGCCAGCATGCCGGGCAGGCGGCCGGGGCCAAGATCCAGCAAAAGACAGGCCTCGGACAGCACCCGCCCGGCATTTTCGCCGTGGATCATCGCCGCAGGCGGCTGGATCTGGCGCAATGTGACGGGCCGGCCAAGCGGCGCGCGGCCCAGGGCGATATAATCGGCAATGAACCCGGCGGGCACCGTGACCAGCGTTTCGCCCAGCGTATCGCGCAGCGGCGCGCCTGCCTGATGGGTTTCCAACACCAGCCGGATGCTGGCAATCCGCAGGATCGCGGCCACATCGCCAGTCAGGTTGTGGATGAATTCCTCAAACGTTGCGGCATCAAGCATCCGCAGCACGGCGCGGTGAATCTGATTGGTGCCCGCGACATTATCATAGGCCGCGGCAATCACCCCCCGATGGGTGTCTTCTAGCTGCGCAAGCCGGGTTTCCAGCCGCGCCATGGCGACGCCGCGCAGATCCACCACATTCGGGCCGATGGCGCGTTCATTCGCGGCGATCAGCACGCGCATGACTTCGTCATCTTCAAGGATGGTTTCGGGTGAGGCGAGGATATGCCTGCGCAAATCCTCGGTTTTTTGGGGCTGCTCGCTCATGTTAGCCTCTATTGCCGGGGATCAGAGGATCTTTTGCCCCGTTTTTGCCCAATCGGCCATGAATGCGTCCAGCCCTTTGTCGGTCAGGATGTGATTTGCCATGGCTTTGATCACGGCGGGTGGCGCGGTGGCCACATCGGCGCCGATTTTCGCGCATTCGCTCATGTGGTTGGCGGAACGGATCGAGGCGGCAAGGATCTGGGTTTCAAAGCCGTAATTGTCGTAAATGGTGCGAATATCCTCGATCAGTTCCAGCCCGTCGAGGTTGATATCATCCAGCCGCCCGATAAAGGGGCTGATGAAGGTCGCGCCCGCCTTGGCGGCCAGAATGGCCTGATTGGCGGAAAAGCACAGCGTGACATTGACCATGCGGCCTTCATCCGACAGCACCTTGCAGGCGCGCAGCCCGTCCCAGGTCAGCGGCACCTTGACCGCGATATTGGGCGCGATGGCGGCCAGTTTGCGGCCCTCGGCGATCATATCATCGGCTTGCGTCGCCACGACTTCGGCGGATACGGGGCCTGCGACCATCTCGCAGATCTCGCGCGTGACTTCGAGGATGTCGCGCCCGGATTTGAGGATCAGCGACGGGTTGGTGGTGACGCCATCCACCATGCCCAGATCGTTAAGTTCTGCAATGGCGGCGACATCGGCGGTATCGACGAAGAATTTCATGGGCTGCGCTCCTGCGGCTGGGCCTGCATTTGGATGATGTTTCATCCCTCTTAGCCTATGGCGGGGCGGCCTGAAAGGGCCTATGCAAAGACCATGACGGGCCAGAGCTTTTTCGAAGAAGGCAGCGTGGTCAGCGTGCTGAGCACCCAGCCGCCGGACCGCCTGCTTGATTATATCGCCCCTGCGGGCGGCTGTCTGCGCGGCGCTTTCGTCGAAGTGCCGCTTGGGCCGCGCAAGGTTTTGGGCGTGGTCTGGGGGCGGGGGCAGGGGGGCATTGCGCCCGCCAAATTGCGCCGGGTGGGGCGCGTGCTGGATGTCGCGCCCCTGCGTGACGAGATGCGCGATTTCCTGACGCGGGTGGCCGATTACACGCTGACCCCGATGCAGGCGATGTTGCGGCTGGCCACACGCGCGCCGGGGCTGACCGATCCGCCCGCGATGCGCAAAGTGTATCGGCTGGGCAATGCCGACGCGGGCCGCGCCACCGATGCGCGGGCCAAGGTGCTGGCCGTGCTGGGCGAATATGGCGGGCTGGCGTTTACCTTGCGCGAATTGGCGGATGCGGCGGGGGTTTCGCCCTCGGTCATTCATGGCATGGTCAAGGCCGGCAGCCTGCGCGAAGAAGAAAATCCGCGTGATACCCCCTATCCCCGGCTTGATCCTGCGGCCCCCGGCAAGGTGCTTAGCCCCGATCAGGCGGCGGCCGCGGATATTCTGCGCGCCGCGGTGCGGGATGGGCGCTATGGCACCACGCTGCTCAAGGGGGTGACGGGTTCGGGCAAGACCGAAGTATATCTTGAGGCCGTGGCCGAATGTCTGGCGCGCGGGCGGCAGGCTTTGGTGTTGCTGCCCGAAATCGCGCTTGGCGCAGGGTTCATCGCGCGGGTGCAGGCCCGCTTTGGCGCGGCCCCGGCGGAATGGCATTCGGGGGCCACCATGTCGGAACGGCGGCGCTGCTGGCGGATGGTGGGCCAGGGCGGCGCGCAACTTGTGGTGGGGGCGCGTTCGGCGCTGTTTTTGCCGTTTCAGGATCTGGGCCTGATCGTGGTGGATGAAGAACATGACAGTTCCTATAAACAGGAAGAAGGCGTGTTCTATTCCGCCCGCGATATGGCGGTGCTGCGCGCCTCGCTTTGTTCGGCGCAGGTGGTGCTGGCCAGCGCCACGCCCTCGCTGGAAACATGGGTCAATGCGGCGGCGGGCAAATATGCGCGGGTGGATCTGACGGCGCGATTCGGCGCGGCGGTGATGCCGCAGATGCGCGCGATCGACATGCGCGGCGAAAAGCTGCCCGCGAACCGCTGGATTTCCGATCCGTTGGCCGCTGCGGTGCGCGCGCGGATCGAGCGGGGGGAACAATCGCTTTTGTTCATCAACCGGCGCGGCTATGCGCCGGTGACGCTCTGTCGTGCCTGCGGCCATCAGATCGGTTGCGACAATTGCGATGCGCGGATGGTCGAACATCGCATCAATGGCCGCCTGATGTGCCATCAATGCGGCGAGAGCAAGCCCATCCCCACTGCCTGCCCGTCCTGCGAGGCCGAAGGGCGGCTTGCCCCCGTAGGCCCGGGGGTCGAGCGGCTGGCCGAAGAGGTGGCGGGCCTGTTTCCCGATGCGCGCGCGGCGGTGCTGTCGTCAGATCTGTTTGCCACGGCCCGCGCGCTCAAGGATCAGATCGAAGCCATTGCCGAGGGGCAATCCGATATCATCATCGGCACGCAACTGGTGGCCAAGGGCCATAATTTCCCGCGCCTGACGCTGGTGGGGGTGGTGGATGCCGATCTGGGCCTGCAAGGCAGCGATCTGCGTGCGGCGGAACGCACCTTTCAACTGATGCGCCAGGTGGCGGGCCGCGCCGGCCGGGCCGAGGCCCCGGGGCTGGCGCTGATGCAAAGCTATCAGCCCGAGCATCCGGTGATCCGCGCGATCCTGTCGGGGGATGAGGAAAGTTTCTGGGCCGCCGAGGCCGCCGAGCGCCGCGCCGCAGCTGTGCCGCCCTTTGGCCGCATGGCGGGGATCATCCTGTCGTCGTCGGATATGCAAGATGTGTTCGCGCTTGGTGCGGAACTGGCCCGCCGCGCCGCGCCGCTGCATGCCATCGGCGCACAAGTATTCGGCCCCGCGCCCGCCCCCATCGCCCGGGTGCGCGGACGGCACCGGGTGCGCCTGCTGGTCAAGGCAACACGCGCCGCACCCCTGCAAGCGGCCCTGCGCGACTGGGTGGCCCAATTCCGCCCGCATGGCGATACCCGCATCCAGATCGACATCGACCCGCAGAGTTTTTACTGACCGGCGGCGTCGAAAACCGGATCGGATCGGCGGGTTCGCGTCGAATGGCTGTGACCCGGGGGTCATGAATTTCCTAGGCTGTTTCACGGCCAACAAACCCGATGTGCCATTCTTTGCCTTGGGCGTGCCCAAACACGCCGCGCGCTTGATCTGCGGTATAGGCCGCAATAACGAACCCTTCCGTGGCTTCCCTTCGGAATTGAAGGCCGTCGACGCGTCGTCTGAACCTTGTCTCCAGACGGCGTGCGTCTGTCTGCCCCAAATGCGCTGGAATGGGCGCGGTCGGCGCGCAAACTTTTCGCCAAGCCCCTCGCCCAAACGGTATCGCGTGCTTATATTGGGCGAAACCCACAGGAGAGCCGCCATGTTCTTTGCCAACCCGTCTAAAATTCAGATGGTCACGCCCGATGCCGCGCTTGCGGGGCGTGCACAGCCGATCCCCACGGCGGAATTGCATTACGTCAGCGGCCGCGCGCTGCAGGCCCCGATCCCCGATGGCATGGCCGAGGCGATGTTCGGCATGGGCTGTTTCTGGGGGGTCGAGCGGATTTTCTGGAACACGCCCGGCGTCTGGCTGACGATGGTGGGCTATGCCGGCGGTTACACGCCCAATCCGACCTATGAGGAAGTGTGTTCTGGTCTGACCGGCCATAACGAAGTGGTGCGCGTGATTTTCGATCCGGCGGTCGTCAGCTACGACGCCCTTTTGCGGCTGTTTTGGGAAGGGCATGATCCCACCCAGGGCATGCGACAGGGCAATGATCGCGGCACCCAATACCGATCGGGCATCTATACCTATGATGCCGCGCAACACGATGCCGCCATTGCCAGCCGCGATACCTTTCAGCCGGCGCTGCGCACCGCCGGTTTCGGTGCGATCACGACCGAGATCACCCCCGCGCCGACATTCTATTTCGCCGAACATTACCATCAGCAATATCTGGCGAAAAATCCCGCCGGCTATTGCGGGATCGGTGGCACCGGGGTCACCTGCCCGATCGGCACCGGGGTGGCGGGCTAGGCCGCTTGCAGCCGGGCGGAACTCGCGCCTATAGAGGGAAAACCCGTTGCAGGAGCGATCATGCCCACATTTACCGCCTTTACCACCTTGCCCGGCAGGGATGCCGCCGAAGCTTTGGGCGAGGCGCTTGAACGGCTGAGCCCCGAACCTTATGGCGTTGGCGTCTTTGAGATCGAGGATGGCTCTGGCCTTTGGGAAGTGGGCGGCTATTTCCTTGACCAGCCCGATCCGGCCGGGCTGGCGCTGCTTGAAGCCGCCTTTGGTGCGCGCGCCTTTGTGGTGTCGGAACTGCCTGAAACCGATTGGGTAGCCCATGTTCGCCGCGAACTGAGCCCGGTCGAGGCCGGGCGATTTTTCGTCTATGGCGGCCATGATGCCGACAAGGTGCCGGATGGCGTCATCGCCCTGCTGATCGAGGCGGCGATGGCCTTTGGCACCGGCCATCACGGCACGACGCAGGGCTGTCTGCGCGCGCTTGACCGGTTGGCAGGCGCGGGGTTTGTGGGCCGCAATGTGGCCGATATCGGCTGTGGTTCGGCGGTTCTGGCCATGGCGGCGGCGAAAATCTGGCCCGGCACGGTATTGGCGGGCGATATCGATCCGGTCGCGGTCGAAGTGGCGCAATCGAATGTGTTGGCCAATGACCTGGCCGGGCGGGTCGAATGTTACGAGGGCACGGGGTTCGATCATCCCGCGATCACGGCTGCCGCGCCCTTTGACCTGGTGTTTGCCAATATCCTGAAGGGGCCGCTGATCGATCTGGCCCCGGATATGGCGGCACATGTGCAGCCCGGCGGCTTTGCGATTCTGTCGGGTATCCTGAACGAACAGGCGGATGAAGTGGTGCAGGTTTATACCGAAAACGGGTTCAATCTGACCCACCACGAACAGATTGTTGAATGGTCCACCCTGACGTTAACTAAAATCCAATAAATCCAGCAACTTATAGTTGAATTTGACCTAATTGCCACATTCCTGCCACAGTTTGTCATCATATGTTGAAAATAAGATGTGAATAGAGCGTGGAGTCTGTTATGGGGGATGCAAGCCAGCTAAGATTCAACGAACGGTTGCTGCGCATTACCCAACGCCACAAGGCTTTGGAAAATGGCTATACCGCCTCGGTTAATCATGACGGCCTGATTGTCGCGCGGCCGCGCAAACGGCGTATCGGGTTTCCATTTCGGGGTCTGTCGCTGGCATTGGTGTTGTTTATTGCGTTCAAGGGCTTTGTTTTGGCCGATCTGGGGCAGACGGCCTATGGTGAACAGATCACGCGGCTGGCTGGCGGCAATTTGCCCGAACGCGCTGGCGCATGGGTGATGCAGGCCGATGGCGCGACGCAATGGGTGGCCACGACGCTGGCCAAAGTGTTTTCCCCCGGGCCGTGATCCGGGCAAGGGTTGTATGGTAATCAGTAACGGGGCCGCACGATTGTGCGGCTCTTTTTGTTGTCAGGCCCCAAAGCGCTGGCGGATGTTCGCCTTTCGTGCTTTTGTGTTTCGCGACGATGCGGTAATGACCGGGCAACAGGGGGGCAGCATGCGTGTATTGGGAATTGATCCGGGGCTTCGCAATCTCGGCTGGGGCGTGATTGACGTGGCGGGTGCGCGGCTTAGCCATGTGGATAACGGGATCTGCCATTCCGAAGGCCCCGATATGGGCGCGCGGCTGTTATCGCTGTTTGATCAGCTTTCAGCGATTCTGGCCCGCTTTGCCCCCGATACGGCGGCAGTGGAACAGACTTTCGTCAACAAGGACGGCGCGGGCACGCTGAAACTGGGCCAGGCGCGCGGCATTGCCATGCTGGTTCCCGCGCGCGCAGGGCTGCAGGTCGGTGAATATGCGCCCAATGCGGTGAAAAAGGCCGTCGTCGGCGTCGGCCACGCCGACAAACGCCAGGTCGAGGCGATGGTGCGCCTGCAACTGCCCGGCGCCCGGATCGCGGGCGCGGATGCCGCCGATGCGCTGGCGATTGCGATCTGTCATGCCCATCATGCGCAATCGGCGCATCGCTTGGCCGCGGCTGTGCAAAGGGCTGCGGGATGATCGGGCGGATTGCGGGCCAGATTGCCTATCGCGGGGCCGATCATGTGCTGATCGATGTGCGCGGCGTGGGTTATATCGTGCATGTATCGGAACGCACGCTTGCCGCGCTGCCCGGCGTGGGCGAGGCGGTGGCG
>JBBAGE010000102.1:0-9033 GCA_041655055.1 Paracoccaceae bacterium | reverse complement strand
AAGGAAAATCGCGCGCCCGGCCGGGGCAAGATCAAGCAGTGGCGCAATCATCGGGATCAACCGCCCGGTGGCCGTGACATTGATCGCCACCGATTTTTCCCAATCCTTGGCATCGATATGGGGCGCGGGGGCAAGGGGAGCTGCGTGAATCGCGCTATGCACCCAGGTATCCACATGGCCCCAGCGGTCGAATATGGCGCGGCAAAGCTGGGCCATCGCATCGGTATTGGTGATATCCATCGGCGCCAGGGTGGCATCACCGCCAAGCGCCTTGATCCGGTCATCCAGTTCTTCGAGCGCGCCGGTGGTGCGGGCAAGCGCGATGATATGGTGATCGGCGGCCAACGCCTCGGCCATCGCCGCACCAAGCCCGCGCGACGCGCCGGTGATCAGGGCAATCTTGCGCGCCATCTATTCTGCCGCCTGTGGTTTGACGGTAAATCCGCGCGCGATCATATCGGCAGGGGCCACCGGATATTCGCCCGAAAAACAGGCATCGCAATATTGCGGCGCGGCGTCATTACGCCCCGCCGCTTCGCCCGCCGCGCGATATAGCCCGTCGAGCGAGATGAATTTCAGGCTGTCCACCCCGATGAAATCGCGCATTTCATCCTCGGACATGGTGGCGGCCAGCAGCTTGTCACGTTCGGGCGTATCGACGCCATAGAAACAGGGCCACGAAGTCGGCGGGCTGGCGATACGGAAATGCACCTCGGCGGCGCCCGCATCGAGGATCATTTCCTTGATCTTGCGCGATGTGGTGCCGCGCACCACGCTGTCATCAACCAGAACCACCCGTTTGCCGCGCACCAGCGCCCGGTTGACGTTGAGTTTCAGCCGCACGCCCATATTGCGGATGTTTTCCGTCGGTTCGATAAAGGTGCGGCCCATATATTGGTTGCGGATGATCCCCATCGCATAGGGGATGCCCGATTGCTGGCTGTAACCAATCGCCGCCGGGGTGCCGGAATCGGGAACGGGGCAGACCAGATCGGCTTCGACCGGGGCCTCGATTGCCAGTTCCACGCCGATCTGGCGGCGGGTTTCATAGACCGAGCGCCCGCCTAGAATACTGTCGGGGCGCGAGAAATAGACATGTTCAAAGATGCAAAATCGCGGCTTCGCGGGCGAAAACGGGCGGAAACTTTCGACGCCGTTGGCGCCGATGATCACCATTTCGCCCGGCTCGATCTCGCGCACGAATTCGGCGCCGATGATATCAAGCCCGCAGGTCTCCGACGATAGCGCCCAGCCATCGCCGATCTTGCCCAGCACCAGCGGGCGCACGCCAAGTGCATCGCGCACGCCGATCATCTTGGTGCGGGTCATGGCGACCACGGAAAACGCCCCTTCGACCCGGCGCAGCGCATCTTTCATCCGTTCGGGGATGTTGCGCTGCAACGAGCGCGCCATCAGGTGAATGATACATTCGCTGTCGGATGAGGATTGAAAGATCGACCCCGCCTCGATCAGTTCGCGACGCAGGGCTTCGGCATTGGTGATATTGCCGTTATGGGCAATAGCCGCGCCGCCCATGGAAAATTCGCCGAAAAATGGCTGAACGTCGCGAAGCGCCGTATGGCCTTTGGACCCGGCAGTGGAATAGCGCACATGGCCGATTGCCAGCGGGCCGGGCAGCGTTTCCATCAGGCTGGCCTTGGTGAAATTGTCGCGCACATAGCCGAAACGGCGGGCGGAATTGAACCCGTGTTCGGGGTGGTGGCTGACGATGCCGCCGGCTTCCTGTCCGCGGTGTTGCAGCGCATGCAGACCAAGGGCCACGAAATTCGCGGCATCGCTTACTCCGATTACACCAAACACACCGCATTCCTCTTTGAGTTTGTCATCATCGAAAGGATGGGCGGGGGGCATCTCACGCATCTGGGCGGCACTCCGAATCCGGCTGAGGGGCAATGCGCCCCCTTTACGCCTTTGTGTCTGCCATGTCACGGCAGGTTCATAAACTTATTGTGCGTGGCCCTTATATGGGGGCCACCGCGGCGATTACGAGGGGCGAACCGGTCGCTTGTTACGCCTCACATTGTGCGACCAGCGCGTCATAGCGCTGCTTGAACCAGCCGGGCGCATCTTCGGGCAGGTTGTCGGCGATCTGCTGTTCGGAATTGGCAAAGATCTGAGCCGTGCGGCTTTCGCCCACATTCAGAAAATCGTCGCCCACAGCGATGAAATTATAAAGCATCAGCGCCACGGCGACCAGCACCACCCCGCGCAGCGCCCCGAACAGGAATCCAAGCCCCTGATCGATACTGCTTAGCGCCGAATGGCGCACCGCCGATGAAAAAAGCGGCGTGAACACCGAGGCCACCACCAGCGCGATGGCAAAGACCATCAAAAAGCTGGCAATGATCCCCGCATCGCAGTTTTCACCGATGAAATCGCGCACATAGGGAATTTCGCGCACCAATGGCACCGCGCGCGGCGCAAAGATATAGGCCAGAATGGCCGCGGCGACCCAACCGGCGATCGACATGGCTTCGCGCACGAAGCCGCGCGCATAGGCCAGAATCGCCGAAAGGATAATGACCAGCACCACAGCGCCGTCGATGATGTTGAAACCTTCCATGCTCGCTCCTGCGCTTTGCGCCTTGTCTCTGTCGCGCGCTAGCCCGCGCCGAAAATTTCGCCCACGAACCCGGTCAAATCGCCCATTTGCCGCAAGATCAGCTCTTCGCCCGATCCGGTCTTGCTGCGCAGCGGCGCGATAGCCGTGCTAAAACCAAGTTTCGCCGCTTCTTTCAACCGGGTTTCGGTCTGGCCGACGGGCCGCAAGGCCCCCGACAGGCTGATTTCCCCGAAAACGACGGTATCTGCGGGTAAGGCCACATCCTCGCGCGCCGAAAGCAGCGCGGCCGCCACAGCCAGATCGGCGGCGGGTTCGGAAATCTTGATCCCGCCCGCGACGTTCAGATAGACATCAAGCCCCGCAAAAGGAATGGCGCAGCGGCTTTCAAGCACCGCCAATATCATCGCAAGCCGTGCCCCGTCCCAGCCCACGACCGTACGCCGCGCCTGTCCATGCGGGGATGGGGCGACCAGCGCCTGAAATTCCACCAGCAGCGGCCGCGTGCCCTCGATCCCGGCGAATACCACCGATCCGGCGGCGGGTTTGTCGCGTTCCGACAGAAACAACGCCGATGGGTTTGACACTTCGGCCAATCCGCCGCCGGTCATTTCAAACACGCCGATTTCATCGGCCGGGCCAAAGCGGTTCTTGACCGCGCGCAGGATGCGGAATTGATGGCCGCGCTCGCCCTCGAAATAAAGCACGGTATCGACCATATGTTCGACCACGCGGGGGCCCGCGATCTGGCCCTCTTTGGTGACATGGCCCACCAGAATGACGGATGTGCCCCGCCGTTTGGCAAATGTCGTCAGCTCATGGGCGGCGGCGCGGACCTGGCTGACGGAACCGGGGGCGCTGTCCACGTGATCGGCCCACATGGTCTGGATCGAATCGATGATCGCCAGATCGGGCTTTTCGGCCTCAAGCGTCGTCAGGATATCGCGCAGGTTGGTTTCCGAGGCCAGCTTCACCGGCGCATCCTGCAACCCCAGCCGGCGCGCGCGCATGCGCACCTGGGCGCTGGCTTCTTCGCCGGAAACATAGATACATTTCAGCCCGCTGCGGGCAAAACTGGCGGCGGCTTGTAACAGCAGGGTGGATTTGCCGATGCCCGGATCACCGCCCACCAGAATGGCCGATGCCGGCACAAGCCCGCCACCCAGCACCCGGTCAAGCTCGCCCATGCCGGAATTGGTGCGCGGCGGCGGGGCCTCATCCGTGCTCAGATCGCTGAGCACCACCGCCGATCCGCGTCGCGCCCCAAGCGATGTGGCAGCAGGGCCGCTGGAAAGCGGCGCTTCTTCGACGATGGAATTCCACGCGCCGCAGGCTTCGCACCGGCCCGACCATTTGGACGTGACCGCACCGCAAGCGTTGCATGAAAAAGAACTGCCCTTTGCCATGGCATTGCTTTTGCCCTCTGGCGCGGGTTTGCGCAAGGGCGGCGAAGGTGCCTATTCGATGTTGCCGGTGTAGCTGCGCAGATAACGATGCCCGAGCGAGGTCAGGATTTCATACCCGATCGTGCCCGCGATATCGGCAATATCATCCACCCCCTGATGCGGGCCCAGCAGATCAAGCGCCACCGGATCATCCGCCAGATGGGTGACATCCACCGTCAGCAGATCCATCGACACGCGCCCCACCAGGGGGCAGGGGATGTCGCCTGCGTAAAGTTTCACCTTGTTTGACAGGTGCCGCGTGATGCCATCGGCATAGCCCGCCGCAAGCGTGGCAATCCGCGCGGGGGCGGGGGCGGTCCAGGTATTGCCATAGCCTGCGGTTTCGCCCGCCAGCAATTCACGGGTCTGGATCACGGGGATTTCCAGCCGCACGACCGGCTCTGCCCGATCAAACGGCGCGCCGCCATAAAGCCCGATACCCGGGCGGGTGACGTCGAAATGATAATCCGGCCCGAGCAAGATCCCGCCCGTGGCCGAAAGCGAACGTTTCACGCCAGTGCCATCTGTCATCGCGCGAAATTGCGCCAATTGCGCGGCATTCATCGGGTGATCGGGCTCATCCGCGCAGGCCAGATGCGACATCACCAGTTCGGGCCCCATGCCCAGCACCAGATCGCGCACCGCCTGCCATTCGGCAGGCTCCATCCCCAGCCGGTTCATGCCGCTGTCAAGCTGGATACCAAAGGGGGCGCCCGGCAGGCTTTCGATATGGCGGGTAAGTTGTTCGATGGAATTGAGCATCGGCACCAGCCGCGCATCGCGAATCCGCGCGGCATCGCCTGCCATATGGCCGCCAAAGATCATGATTTCTGGCACCGGCCCCAGCGCGCGGCGCACGGCCACGCCTTCTTCGGCGATGGCCACGAAAAACCGCCGTGCACCCGCGCGGGCAAGCGCGCGCGCCACGGGCGCCGCGCCCAGCCCATAGCCGTCGGCCTTGACCACCGCGCCGGTTTCGACAGAGCCGCCCGAGGCCGCATCAAGCGCGCGCCAATTGGCGACAAGCGCATTCAGATCAATATGTAACGTTGCAGTAGCCATGCCGGCTGTTGTGGCCGCGCACGCGTTTTCGCGCAAGAGGGAAAAGCACGGCCCCCGCCTAGAAATCCGCGCCGCCCGGCCCGTCTTGTTGCCATTGGCGCGCAAGGTTGCCAAAGCGGGTGAAACGCCCCTCGAAACTCAGCTCGACCGTGCCGATCGGGCCGTGACGCTGTTTGCCGATCACGACTTCGGCCTTGCCATGCAGGCGTTCCATTTCCGCCTGCCATGTGGCCATTTTCTCAAGCTCGTGATCGCCGGGTTTTTCGCGTTCCTTGTAATATTCTTCGCGGAACACGAACATCACCACATCGGCATCCTGTTCGATCGAACCGGATTCGCGCAGATCGGACAATTGCGGGCGTTTATCTTCGCGGCTTTCGACCTGGCGCGACAATTGCGACAGCGCGACCACCGGGATATCCAGTTCCTTGGCAATCGCCTTGAGCCCTTGGGTGATTTCCGACACCTCGTTCACGCGGCTGTCTTTGGCGGTCGCGGGGCGCACAAGCTGCAAATAGTCCACAAACAACGCATCCAGCCCGTGGGTGCGTTTCAATCGCCGGGCGCGCGCAGCCAATTGGCTGATGGGCAGGGCGGGGGTGTCGTCGATGAACAGCGGGCAGCTCTCAAGTTCTTTCGCGGCCTCGATAAAGCGGCGAAATTCGGCTTCGGTCATATCACCGCGCCGGATCTGTTCGGACGGCACTTCGGAGGCTTCGGAAAGAATCCGCGCGGCCAGTTGTTCGGCGCTCATCTCAAGCGAATAAAAGCCGACGATACCGCCATCAACGGCCCCCTCTGCCCCATCGGGCAATTTCCCCTTGCGGTAACTTTTGGCGATATTATAGGCGATATTGGTCGCAAGCGATGTCTTGCCCATCGAGGGCCGCCCGGCAAGGATCAACAGGTCAGAGCGGTGCAGCCCGCCGAGCTTTTTATCGAGATCGACCAGCCCCGTGGAAAGCCCCGACATGCCGCCGTCGCGCTGATAGGCGGCATTGGCGACGTTGACGGCATCGGTCACGGCCTTGAGGAAACTTTGAAACCCGTTTTCGCTTTTGCCCTCTTCGGCCAACGCATAAAGCGCCTGTTCGGCCACCACGATCTGATCGCGCGGTTCGCTATCGGCTTCGTGGCGGGCGGCGCGGGCGGCGATATCATGGCCAAGCGCGATCAATTCACGCCGGATCGCGAAATCATAGATCATCTGCGCATAATCGCGCACCGCAAAGCTGGAAATCGCAGCCCCCGCCAGACGGGCCAGATAGGCAGGCCCGCCCAGTTCCCGCAAGCCTTCGTCATCTTCGAGATAGGCTTTGAGCGTGACGGGCGAGGCCAGCATGTTTTTGGCGATCCGCGCGGCGGCGGTATCATAGATACGCCGATGGACGGGATCATAGAAATGCTCGGGCCGGATGATTGCGGCCACCCGGTCGTAAATTTCGTTATTGGTCAGGATCGCGCCCAAAAGCTGTTGTTCAGCCTCGATCGAATGGGGGGCGGGTTGGGGCTCGGCAGAGCCGTCAGGTTGGGGTGCCACTGCGCTGATCGTGTTCATCATCCATGCCGCCTGTTTCATGATCGCCCGACCCACCCGCTCTTAGCCGTCTGCGGGTGGGCGCGCAAATGATATAAATTACCCGAAATCCGCCCGATTGCTAAGCCGTTGGCCGATCAGCTTTTCGTATTGGGCGGGGTTTTGCCGCCCGGGGATCAGGCTTTGGCGCGGGCATCCTGCCAGGCGCGGGGCGCGTTCAGAAACGACTCGACCTCGGCCAGGGTTGCGGCATCAAACGCCCCTTGCGCGCGGGCCTCGGCCAGAACATCCCACCAGGTGCACAGGTGGTGCAGGGTGATCCCATGCGCGGCCAGCGTTTTTTCGGTATCGGGAAAGATGCCGTAATAGAAAATTACCGCCGTATGGCCGCATTCTGCCCCGGTTTCGCGGATCGCATCGACGAAACTCAGCTTTGATCCGCCATCGGTGGTCAGATCTTCGACCAGCAAAACACGCTGGCCCGGGGTCATATTGCCCTCGATCCTTGCGTTGCGGCCGTAACCTTTGGGCTTTTTGCGCACATAGCTCATGGGCAGCGCCATGCGTTCGGCCACCATCGCGGCGAAGGGGATGCCCGCGGTCTCGCCGCCGGCGATATTGTCGAATGCCTCGAACCCGGCGCCGCGCATGACGGTGACGGCCAGAAAATCCATCAGCGTGCTGCGGATACGCGGATAGGAAATCAGCTTGCGGCAGTCGATATAGGTGGGGCTAGGCAGGCCCGAGGCCAGCGTGAAAGGTTCGCTCGCGTTGAAATGCACGGCCTTGATTTCAAGCAGCATCCGTGCGGTCAGCCGGGCAATTTCATCGGCGGTGGGGTAGGTGGCAGGGATCATCGGTTTTCCTTGGAAACGGGCAGGGCTCAGGCGCTTACATGCCAATGCAGGGCAAAGCCCGGATCGAATACGGTGACCGGCCCATCGGGGGTGGGGATCTTGTCGGGCACCGCCAGGGCATCGCCCCGGGTCAGGGTGATGCGATCCTCATTCACCGGCAGACGGTAGAATGCGGGGCCGTTCAGCGATGCAAAGGCTTCCAGCCGGTCCAGCGCGCCTTCGCGCTCAAACACCTCGGCCAGGACCGACAGGGTGACGGGCGCGGTAAAACAGCCCGCGCAGCCACAGGCATGTTCCTTGAGCTGATCGAGATGCGGCGCGGAATCCGTGCCCAGAAAGAATTGGGCAGCGCCCGAGGTGGCCGCCTCGACCAGCGCAAGCCGGTGGCTTTCGCGTTTGGCAACCGGCAGGCAGTAATAATGCGGGCGAATGCCGCCCACCAGCATGTGATTGCGGTTGATCACCAGATGATGCGCGGTAATCGTCGCCGCCAGATCCGGCCCTCCGGCGCGGGCGTAATCGGCGCCCTGCGCGGTGGTGATATGTTCCATGATTACACGCAGCCCCGGCGTGGCGCGGCGAATCGGATCAAGCACCCGATCGATGAACACGGCTTCGCGGTCGAAAATATCCACTGCCGGATCGGTGACTTCGCCATGCACGCAAAGCGGCAGGCCGATTTCGGCCATCCGTTCCAGCACGCCGCGCACGTTATCGAAATTCTGCACACCAGAGGCCGAATTGGTCGTGGCCCCGGCGGGATAGAGTTTGACCGCATGCACCAGCCCGGCCGCATGGGCAGCGGCCACATCATCCGCATCGGTTTCTTCGGTCAGATAAAGCGTCATCAGCGGTGCGAACCCCGCATGGCCGCTTTGGCGCGCGGCGGCCATGATGCGGGTGCGATAGGCTTCGGCCTGCGCGGATGTGGCCACGGGTGGCACCAGATTGGGCATGATGATCGCACGGGCGAAATGGCGCGCGGTTTCGGGCAACACGGCCTGCAGCATCGCACCATCGCGCAGGTGCAGGTGCCAGTCATCGGGGCGGCGGATCGTAAGGGTCTGGGTCATGGTAAGGCCGATATCACGAAGCATGGGGGGCAATCCAGCGCCAATAGGCGCGGGTTAGCGCCCACGACCCTGCGCTTTGCGGGCGTAGTGGTAAATATGACGGGCAAGCACGGGATCGATCACGCGCGCAGGCGGTGTGATGACCAGCCGCCCGAACAACGCGCGCATGCCATCATCGCGCATCAGCGCGTCGATTCGCCGGTGGCGCCATGCAACGGCGGCGTGGTGCAGCCGCGCCAATTCGGGATCGGCCATCAATGCGGCCTGTTCACGGGCGCGCGCGGGGGCAAGGGCGGAGATGGTCTGGTCTTCGACATCGCACCAGTTGCGCTCGACCCAGTAATCCATGCCCAAGGGGCCATCCTCGCGGTTGGCGCGGCCCCGGTCGATTTTCAACAGATAGCTTTCGATCGCGCCCAAGGCATGGTGATTAAGCTGCGCTAACGCATAATGATCCCGCCCGGGCGGCGCGAATAAT
>JBBAGE010000101.1:0-9040 GCA_041655055.1 Paracoccaceae bacterium | reverse complement strand
CCCGATGGTGCCGCAGGCTTGCAGCAGCGATGAATGGAACCAGCCGCGATGCTGGTCGGTGCCTTCAAGGTAAAGATCGGCAATGCCATCCGCAGACCCGTCTGCCCGGTCGCGCAGCACGAAAGCATGGGTCGATCCGCTATCGAACCACACATCAAGCACATCGAACACCTGTTCATATTCCTGCGGATCATGCAGGCCAGCCAGCACCTTTTCCTTGAATCCTTGCACATACCATACATCCGCACCGCTTTCCTCAAACGCGGCGACGATGCGGGCATTGACCGCTTCGTCACGCAGCAGGAAATCGGGATCGGTGGGCAAGGCGCCCTTGCGGGTGAAACAGGCGAGCGGCACGCCCCAGGCGCGTTGGCGCGAAAGCACCCAATCGGGGCGCGATTCGATCATCGAGAAAAGCCGGTTGCGCCCGGTCTGCGGGGTCCATGTCACCAGTTCATCGATCGAGCGCAGGGCACGGGTGCGGATCGTATCGCCGTAGGTGCCCATCCCGTCGCTCAACTGATGATCGACGGCGGCAAACCACTGCGGCGTGTTGCGAAAGATGATCGGGGCCTTGGAACGCCAGCTATGCGGATAGCTATGCGTCACCCGCCCGCGCGCGATCAGGGCGCCGGATTCAACCAGCTTGTCGATCACTGCCGGGTTGGCCTTGCCCTCCTTGCCCTTGGTATCGAACACGCGCAGCCCGGCGAACAGCGGCACATGCGGCAGGAATTCCGATTCCTCGCCCACATTATGCGTCATCCGGTCCAGCCAGTTGCGGCGCATGAAGCATTCATAGTCATCCGCGCCGTGGCTGGGCGCAGTGTGGACAAAGCCTGTGCCGGCATCGTCGGTCACATGATCGCCGTCGATCATCGGGACGTCGTAATCCCAAAAACCTTGCGCCCCCGCGGCCCCGGCCAGCGGATGGGAAAGCACCAGCCCGCCAAGCTCATCGCCGCTGATGCCACGAACGCGGGTAAACTGCGTAACCCGCGATTTACCCAGCGCATCCTCGGCCAACGCATCGCCGAGGATGTAAAGATCGCCGGCGCTGGTCCAGCTTTCATCCTCGGTCGCCTCGACCCGGTAAAGGCCATAGGCAATGCGCGGATTATAGGCCACGGCCTTGTTCGACGGGATCGTCCACGGCGTCGTGGTCCAGATCACAACGCGGGCGTGGTGCAGCTCATCGGCCAGGATCGCCTGATTGGCACCTTCGAAATCACCGCTGGGTTCAGCCGGCATCACGGCATTGCCGCCGCGCCGCACCTTGAACGCTACCCAGATCGCATGGGATTTGTGATCATGATATTCAATCTCGGCCTCGGCCAGCGCGGTTTTTTCCACGGGCGACCACATCACGGGTTTTGAGCCCTGATAGAGGCTGCCATTCATCAAGAAGACCATGAATTCGCGCGCGATCACAGCTTCGGCATGGAAATCCATCGTGAGGTAAGGATCGGCCCAGTTGCCGGTGACGCCCAGCCGCTTGAATTCCTCGCGCTGGATATCCACCCATTTTTCGGCAAAACGGCGGCATTCCTGCCGGAAATCGACCACCGGCACGGCGTCTTTGTCGAGCCCCTTGGCACGGTATTGTTCTTCGATCTTCCATTCGATCGGCAGGCCGTGGCAATCCCAGCCGGGCACGAACCGCGCGTCATGGCCCATCATCTGATGGCTGCGCACGACCATATCCTTGATCGTCTTGTTCAGCGCATGGCCGATATGCAGATGGCCATTCGCATAGGGCGGGCCGTCATGAAGCGTAAACGGCGGGCGGCCGGTTTTCTCGCGCAGGCGGTCATAAACGCCGATCTGTTCCCAGCGGGCAAGCCAGCCGGGTTCGCGGTTCGGCAGGCCGGCGCGCATCGGAAAGTCGGTGCGGGGCAGGTTGAGCGTGTCTTTATAGTCGGGGGTTTCGGCGCACATGGGGCATCCTCGGCGGCGGAAATATCGGAAAGGGTGAAAGGGCGGCGCGGTCGGTCCAGACGCCTTGTCCCGGCGGCTCGGACGGATCAGAGCGCCGGGGTGCTAATTCGTATGCCAATCATGCCCGCTTGGATCATCATGGCGCGGTTATAGGCCCGCCCGCGCGCGGCGTCCAGTGGATCAGCGCGTGCCTTTGGTGCTGGAAAACAGCCCCGTCAGCGCGCGCTGCACCAGCCCGGTGACACGTGGCGCACGCAGCACCTGAAAGGGCAGCGGACGGCAGACCTCGATCGCGGCAACGCCCACACGCGCGGTCAGCGCGCCGTTGATCACCCCTTCGCCAAAGCGGCGCGATACCCGCGCCAGCGCCCCGCCCCCGGCAACCGACCCGATCAGATCATCGCCCACAGCCACCGCCCCCGTGGCCACCAGATGCGCGAAAACCGCCCGCGTCAGCCGCCAACTGCCCAGACTGCCGGAACGCCCGCCATAAATTTCGGCAATCCGGCGGATCATGCGCAGATTGGCAAACAGCGCCACCACCAGATCGGCAAGCGCGATCGGCACCACGGCGGTTACCGTGGCCACCTGACGGGCGGCAGATTCGACTTCGCGCCGCGCGGCGGCATCAAGCGGCGCCATCAGCGTGGTTTCGGCCAGCGCCAGAATCCCGTCGGCATCGAACATATCGGGGGCCTGTTCGGCCAGCCTTGCGCGCGCCCATTCCATATCCTTGCGGCCCGCATAAAGCCGGTTCAGCCGCACCACCACGGCCTGCGCCGCCTTTGCATCATTCGTGCCATGCGCCGCCACGGCCTGTTGATGCAGATCATCAAGCCGGGCCAGCCGCGCAAAGGCCGCCCATTCGCGCAAGGCCAGCGCGATCAGCACCAGCACGAATGCCCCCACCAGCACCAGCGCCAGCGTGCCCAGCACCGCATTGCGCGCCACAAGCCCGGTGACGAAATCCCATGTCCAAAGTGACAAGGCAAAGCCAAGAATCGCGATCCCCAGCCGCCAGGCCCAGCGCCCCAGAAACGATGGCTTGCGCGCGCCCAACGTGATCGCGCCCTGCATGGCGCGGCCCTCGGGCATATCGGCCGCGCCCGGATCGGGCACCGGCGGGGCGGTCGCGGGGCTTGGGGGGGCGACCTGATCGCCCAGATCAAGCACGAGGGGGCCTGGGTTCTTGCGGTTCACAGCCGGTCTCCGATCAGGAAATCCGCGGCGCGGTCCAGCCGGATATGCGGCGGGCCTTCGCCGGGGCGCAGATTCAGGCGCGCGGGCAGAAACCGCATGGCATCATAGCCCGCATCCAGCCAGGCCTCGGCCCCGCCGCGCGCGGGGCCCAGTAGCTGCGCCGGATCATCGGGCAACGCGCCGGGGTAAAAGGCCGCCTGTTTGTCGCCCCCCTCTGGCAGGGCGATGCGCCCGCGCACGCAGGGCAGATCGTGGCCATCGTGGCGGATCATTTCCTCGGTCGTGGCGCGCAGCGATGCAATCGCCATGGCCGCCGTTTTCGCGCCGGAAAAATCGGCACGGGCGCGGGCCTCTTTGACCAAAGCCTCCATGATCGCGGCCAGTTGCGGATGCTGGACATGGTGCAGGTGATCGGCCTTGGTTGCGGCAAAGAGGATCTTTTCCACCCGCCGCCCGCGCAGGATCTGGCTGATGAACGCATTGCGGCCGGGGCGGAAGGCCCCCAGAATATCGGCCATGGTGGTGCGCAAATCTTCGAGCGCGCGCGGCCCGGCGCCGATTGCGCCCAACGCATCGACCAGCACCACCTGCCGGTCGATCCGGGCAAAGTGATCGCGGAAAAACGGCTTTACGATGCGGGATTTATAGGATTCATAGCGCCGCTCCATCTCGCGCCAAAGCGCGCCACGACGGGGGCTGCCATCGGGCCGGGGCATGGGGGCAAAGGTCAAAACCGGCGATCCGGCCAATTCGCCGGGCAAGACGAACCGCCCCGGCGTGCAATCGGAATAGCCGGCCGCGCGGGCCGCATGCAGATAATCGGTATAGCTTTCGGCCAGCCCCCGCGCCACGGCCTCGTCATGCGGCGCGGCCGGATCGGCAGCCCCAAGGGCGGTGCGAAAACCGGCGGCCTCGGGCCGGGTGGCGATGCGGGCCAGCGTGATATCCGACCATTGCGCGAAACTGCGATCCAGCAGCGCCAGATCCAGCAGCCATTCGCCCGGATAATCGATAATATCAAGATGCACGATCCGCGACCCGGTGATCGGCCCCAGCAAACCGCCCGGCCGCATCCGCAGCGACAGCCGCAGTTGCGATACAGCGCGGGTGCTTTGCGGCCAATGCGGATCGGGCGCGGTGATCGCGCCAAGATGGGCTTCGTAATCGAACCGCGCCACCGTATCATCGGGCTGCGGGCGCAGCCATGCGGCCTCGATCCGGGGGGCGGATTGCAATTGCGCCATGCGCCCCCGGTCGATCAGATTGGCAATCAGCGAGGTGATGAACACCGTTTTACCCGCCCGCGACAGGCCGGTCACACCCAACCGGATCACCGGTTCAAACAGCGCCTCGGACACACTGCTTTGCACCCGTTCGACCCGCCGTGTCAGACGGTCTGCCATATCCGCCATGATCATGCCCGCGCGCGCCCCATTTTGTTGCCTTGTGCAAACATAGGGCCGCGCTTGCCCGCGCACCAGTGCCATGACGCAGCCGATTGCCAGCCCTGCCCGGCCGCGCTAAGGGAAACCATGCCCCGCTATGCAATGAAAATCGAATATCACGGCGCGCCCTTCGCCGGATGGCAGCGCCAAAAGGATCATCCCTCGGTGCAACAGGCGATCGAGGATGCGCTGCGCAAACTTGACCCCGCCACCCCGTCGATTGCCGGCGCGGGGCGCACGGATGCGGGGGTGCATGCGCTGGCACAGGTGGCCCATTGCGATATGGCGCGCGATTGGGCCCCGTTTCGGTTGATGGAGGCGCTGAATCATCATCTGCGCCCCGCCCCGGTGGCGATTACGGCACTGGCGCGGGTGAGCGATGATTTCCACGCCCGCTTCAGCGCGTATGAAAGGCGCTATCTGTTCCGGCTGGTGGCGCGGCGTGCGCCGGTGACCCATGATCGGGGGCTGGTGTGGCAGGTAAACCATCCGCTGGCGCTGGAACCGATGCGCGAAGCCGCGGCGCATCTGATCGGGCGGCATGATTTCACCACGTTTCGATCCAGCATGTGTCAATCCGACAGCCCGGTGAAATCGCTGGATGAATTACGGATCGAGGCACATCCCTATCCCGGCGGCGCGGAATTTCGTTTTCACCTGCGCGCGCGCAGTTTTCTGCACAATCAGGTGCGCAGTTTCGTGGGCACGCTGGAACGCGTCGGCGCCGGTGGCTGGGCGCCCGATGATATGCGCGCGGCGCTGATGGCGCGCGACCGGGCCGCCTGTGGGCCCGTCAGCCCGCCGCAGGGGCTTTATATGGCAGGCGCGCTTTATTCCCCCGATCCGTTCGCCGATCAGGCCACCCTGCGCCCCGAAACATAGGTGGCACGCAGCGCGGGCACACCGGCCACCATGGCCACGCGGATGACATCGCCGCGCAGCCCCACCGCCAGCCTGCCACGATCCGCCAGCCCCACCGCCTGCGCGGGCGTGGCGGTAACACAGGCCATGGCGCGGGGCAGATCGCCCCAGATCTCGCCCAGTTGCACCGCGCCCGCCAGCAAGGATGCGGGCACGTAATCGGACGACAGGATATCAAGCAGCCCGCCCTGCGCCAGATCGCCCGCCGCAACATTGCCCGAATGCGACCCGCCCCGGATCAGGTTCGGCGCGCCCATCATCACCGCAATACCCGCATCGCGGCAGGCGCGCGCCGCCACATGCGTGGTGGGAAATTCCGCGATCCGCGCGCCGTGGCCCGCCGAAGTGGCCACATGTTCGGCGGTGGTATCATCATGGCTGGCCAGCACCGCGCCAAGCCGCTTGGCCGCCGCCACTGCAGCGGCTTCATGCGCGGGGCCATGGGTGGCGCTGATATCGCGCAGCTCGCGCATCCAGCGATCGAACACCGCATCGCTTACGGCGCTTTGGCCCTGCATATATTTGCGCAGCCCCGCCAGATCGCGAAATTGCCGCGCGCCGGGCGTGTGATCCATCAGGCTGACGATACCGACGCGATCATCGGCGCCAAATGCCGCAAGCTCATCGATCAGGGTTTCGGAACAGATCTCGGCGCGCAGATGCAGGAAATGGCTGATACGCAGCGCGCCTTGGGCGCGCAGGCTCAGCACTTCGCGGCTAAGCGCGCGGGCATAAGGTTTGTCGTCATATCCGCCCGCCCCGGTCAGGATCGACCCCACGCGCATCGCATCAAACACCGTGGTAATCCCGACGCTTGCCAATTCGCCGTCATGCGACAGGATCGCATTCACATGCGGCCAATGCACCGAAGGGCGCGGTCGGATATGGCGTTCCAGATTGTCGGTATGCAGTTCAACCAGACCGGGGCAGATCATGTCGCCGCCGCAATCCTCGGCGCCTTGCGGCACGGACGGGCCGGCGGCGATATCCGCGATCTTGCCACCCCGCAGCACCAGCGCCCCGCGCAGAACTTCGCCCGGCAGGATCAGCGTGGCATTGGCCAGAATGGTATCTCGCATCCCGATCAGCCCAGCAATTCGAATTTTACCACATCCACCATGCCGCGATCCGTGATTTTCAGCGCCGGGATCACCGGCAGCGCCAGAAAGGCCAGTTGCAGGAAGGGCTCTTCCAGCACCACGCCCAGCGATCGGGCAGCGGCGCGCAAGCCGCGCAGGCTGGATTCGACCTCTTCAAAGGGCGCAAGGCTCATCAACCCGGCCACGGGCAGCGCCAGTTCGGCCAACACCGTGCCGCCATCCACCACGACGAATCCACCCTCGATTTCGCCCAGCCGGTTCGCAGCCAAAGCCATATCCGCGTAGTCCACCCCCACCACGGCGATATTGTGGTGATCATGACAAACGGTCGAGGCGATCGCCCCCCGTTTCAGGCCAAAGCCGCGCACGAAACCATTGGCGATATTGCCGTTCTTGCCATGGCGCTCGATCACGGTGATACGCGCCAGATCGCGGGCGGGATCGGGGCGTTTATCGCCATCAGCAGTGGCGATCACCTCGTGCAGATGTTCGGTGATGATCTTGCCGGGCAGGATGCCGATGACATCGGTATCATCGCGGTTGCTGGTGGCGCGGAAATCATCCGAGCCGACGCGCGGGGCGCGCACCGAATGGCGGCCCACCGGATCGATCACGCGGCGCGCATCGAAGGCCGCATCATCCACGACCACGCCGCCTGCAATCACCATTTGCGCCCGGCAGGCCGCAAGCCCGCCCGGATCGAGCACCACGATATCCGCGCGTTTGCCCGGCGCGATCTGGCCGCGATCCTTCAATCCGAAGGCCTCGGCCGCAGATAATGTCGCGGCGCGGTAGGCCGCCAGTTCGGGCACACCGAGCGCGATCGCGGTGCGGATCATGTAATCGATATGCCCATGTTCGGCGATATCAAGCGGATTGCGATCATCCGTGCAAAACGCCAGATAGGGGGAATTACGCTCGGTCAGGATCGGGGCAAGCGCGTGCAGATCCTTGGAAACCGAACCTTCGCGGATCAGCACCCGCATGCCTTTGCGCAGCTTTTCCATCGCCTCATCGGCGGATGTGGCCTCGTGTTCGGTGCGAATACCGGCGGAAATATACGCGTTCAGATCCTTGCCCGACAGCAGCGGCGCATGGCCATCGATATGGCCGCCGCGAAAGGCATCGATCTTGGCCAGCGCCGCTGGATCGCGGAAAATCACGCCCGGGTAATTCATGAATTCCGCAAGCCCGATCCCCGATGGATGCCCGGCCAGCGCCACCAGATCCGCCGCAGAAATTTCTGCCCCCGCCGTTTCCATATCGGTGGACGGCACGCAGGAGGAAAGCTGCACCTTGATATCCATCACCGTTTCCAGCGCCGCGCGCTGGAAATAGCGGATGCCATCGGCGCCGATCACATTGGCGATCTCATGCGGGTCACAAATCGCCGTGGTCACGCCGCGCGGGGTGACGCAGCGGTCGAATTCATAGGGGGTGACAAGGCTGCTTTCGATATGCAGATGCGTATCGATGAAACCGGCGACCAGAATGGCGCCAGCCACATCGATCACCCGCGCGCCGTCATAATCCGCGCCGATCCCCACGATCGTATCGCCGCAGATCGCCACATCGCCCGCGATCAGATCGCCGGTGATCGGGCAAAACACCCGGCCCCCGCGCAAAACCAGATCGGCCGGGCTGTCGCCGCGCCCCTGCGCGATGATCTGCGAAAGCTGGGGTGATGGCATGGCGGGCTCCGTTGCAAGGTTGCGCCCAAAAGATCAGAGCGACGCGCCCCTGTCCAGATCGCGCATCCCGAAACGCGGGTGAATTGCATTTGTAATGGCCCGCCGCTGCGCCCATAAGGGGCGGGTAAAACAATAACAGGTTACAAGTATGAAAATTGCCGTGGCGGGGTTGGGCTATGTGGGCCTGTCTAATGCGATCTTGCTGGCGCAGCATAATCGCGTGGTGGCCGTCGATATCATGGCCGACAAGGTTGATGCCATCAATGCCGGCCGCACGCCGATTGCCGATCCCGAATGCGAAACCTATCTGGCGCGCGGCGGGCTGGATCTGCACGCCACCACGGATGCCAATGCCGCCTATGCGGATGCCGATTTCGTAGTGATCGCGACGCCCACCAATTACGATCCCGATACCAACGCCTTTGACACATCCACCGTCGAAGCCGTGGTCGATCAGGTCCGCGCCGCCAACCCGAATGCGGTGATGGTGATCAAATCCACCGTGCCCGTGGGGTTCACCCAAGACCTTTGTGCGCGGCTGGATTGCGACAAGATCATCTTTTCGCCCGAATTCCTGCGCGAAGGCCGGGCTTTGCATGATAACCTCTATCCCTCGCGCATCATTATCGGCGAACGCAGCGACCGGGCCCGCGCCTTTGCCGATCTGCTGGTGCAGGGCGCGATTGCCCGCGATGTGCCGGTGCTGTTCACCGACCCGCCCGAAGCCGAGGCGATCAAGCTGTTT
>JBBAGE010000100.1:0-9188 GCA_041655055.1 Paracoccaceae bacterium | reverse complement strand
GAACAGCACATCATGCCCGGCCTCGATCGCATCAAACACCGGCGCGCGGGGCGAGCCATAGAAATTGCCGAACACTTCGGCATGTTCAAGCATTTCATCGGCGGCGATCATCGCTTCGAATTCTTCGCGGCTGCGAAAGAAATAATCCTGTCCTTCGCGTTCGCCCGCGCGCGGCGGCCGGGTCGTGGCCGAAACCGAAAAGCGGATGCTGCGATCCCATTCGCCCAACCGGCGCGACAATGTCGATTTGCCCGCCCCCGATGGCGATGACAGAATGATCAAAAGCCCACGCCGCTGCGCCATGCCGCTATCCTTTTTATCCTGTGTCACGCGCATCTGGTCGATTGCGGTCCCAAGGTCAAGCGGGCGTGAGGGTGCCGGGGCAATGTTAACCATTTCAATCGAATTTTCTTCAAATTTGGCACGCATCTGCGGTATCAAGGGTTTAGTAACGATCCGAGTGTATTGGTTAACAGACAGTATCGCGGGGAACAATCACCCTGCCGCTGTCGAAATGGTGCTGGTCATGATCGAATATATCATCGGCGAAAATGTCGTCGCGCTGCGCCCCTACAAGAATGCTGCGCATTTTCCCGCGCTTTCCCAGGTCGAAGCCTATTGGGAGGCCCTGCGCCAGGGCGATACCCTGCCCGCGCGATCCGATATCGATCCGCGCGGTATGGATGGCGCCTTGTCCTATGCCTTTATTCTGGAACGTGTGGCCACCGGTCATGCGCGGTTTCGTATTGCCGGAATGCATCTGACCGATTTGATGGGAATGGAGGTGCGCGGCATGCCTTTGGGCACGTTCTTTATGCCCCAGGCCCGTGAACAAGTGGCGCAGGTGCTGGAAGCCGTGTTTGATACGCCCTGCGTCGCGCGGCTGCGGCTTGCGGGTGAAACCGGGCGCGGGCGTCCGGCGCTTGAGGCGCAGATGCTGCTTGCACCGCTGGCAAGCGATCTGGGTGATCTCACCCGGATTTTGGGCTGTCTGCAATCGCGCGGCGATATCGGCCGCCAACCGCGCCGCTTCGACTTGGTGGATATCACCCAGCGGGCGTTGGCCCCTGCCCCTGCCCCCGCGCCCCGCCCCGCCGTGCCAGGTATGGCCGAGGCGCAGCGCGAATATGACGCCGCGCGTCAGGCAACCGATCCCGCGCGCCCGCATCTGCGGCTGGTGCGCGACGACGAAAGCTGACAGCAAAAAGCCGGGCTTTGGCCCGGCTTTACGCGTTACATGGATGTTCGGATCAGACGGCTTGGGCCTTGGCCGGGGCACGTCTTGCGCTCAGTTCCTCGGCCACCAGAAAGGCCAGTTCCAGCGATTGGCTGGCATTGAGCCGGGGATCACAGGCCGTGTGATAACGGTCGGACAGATCCTCTTCGGTCACGGCCCGCACGCCGCCGGTGCATTCGGTCACATCCTGACCGGTCATCTCGAAATGCACGCCGCCGGGGATGGTGCCTTCGGCCTTGTGCACGGCAAAGAATTCCTGCACCTCGCGCAATACGCTGTCAAAGGGGCGGGTCTTATAGCCGGTCGAAGATTTGATCGTATTGCCATGCATCGGATCACAGGTCCAAAGCACATCGGCCCCCATTTCGCGCACAGTGCGGATCAGCCGTGGCAGGTGATCGCCCACCGTCCCCGCCCCGAACCGCGCGATCAGGGTTAGACGGCCCGGCTCGTTTTTCGGGTTAAGCTTGGTGATCAACTGTTTGAGATCCTCGGCCGTGGTCGTCGGGCCACATTTCAGCCCGATCGGGTTTTGCACACCGCGACAGAATTCGACATGCGCCCCGTCGGGTTGGCGCGTGCGATCGCCGATCCACAGCATATGCCCCGACCCCGCCACCGGCAGGCCCGAGGTCGAATCGATCCGGCAAAGCGCCTCTTCGTATTCAAGCAACAGGGCTTCGTGGCTGACAAAGAAATCAACTGTGGCCAGTTCCTGGCTATTTTCGCTGTTCACCCCGGCGGCGGACATGAAATCCAGCGCATCCTGAATCCGGTTGGCCATATCGCGGTATTTGCCGGCCTCGGCCCCGTCGGTAAAGCCCAAAGTCCAGGCATGGACCCGGTGGATATCGGCAAATCCGCCCTTTGAAAACGCCCGCAACAGGTTAAGCGAGGCTGCCGCCTGCGTATAGGCCTGCAGCATCCGGTTGGGATCGGGGATGCGGGCCTCGGCTGTGGCCTCGAACCCGTTGATGATATCACCGCGATAGGACGGCAGCTCGATCCCGCCAACGGTTTCCGTGGGGGCCGAGCGCGGCTTGGCGAATTGGCCGGCCATACGGCCCACCTTGACCACCGGAACCTTGGCCCCATAGGTCAGCACCATCGCCATTTGCAGCATGACTTTGAATGTATCGCGGATCGTATCCGCGCCGAACTGAGCAAAACTTTCGGCGCAATCGCCGCCTTGCAGCAAAAAGGCCTCGCCCTTGGCAGCGCGGCCAAGCGCGCGTTTAAGGGTGCGCACCTCGCCCGCGAAAACCAGCGGCGGATATTTCGTCAATTGTGCCTCGACTGCATGCAACGCAGCCGCATCCGGATAATCGGGCATCTGAATACGTGGCCGGTTGCGCCAGCCGGATTTGACCCAGTCAGTCATCGTCTTGCTCCGCATTGCGCCGGGGGCAGATTGCCACATCCAGCGCCGTTTCAGTCCCGCCTTATAGGCCGTAGCCGCCAAAGGTGCAAACATCGAAAACCCAGACCCGCCACAACGTAAAAGAGCGTTGCATTTTCATGGTTTGGCACAGCATGCTGATACGCGCAAAGGGGGGCGCATGTTCATAGCCATACTTGCCGCAGGATTATCGCGCCGCATGCGCGGGGCGGATAAATTGTTGGAAACCGTGGGTGGCCTGCCACTGTTGGCGCATCTGGCGGGCGTGGCGCACGAAACCGGCCTGCCGGTGGTGGTGGCGCTGCCGCCCAAAAATCACGCGCCTGCCCGCCATGCGGCATTGGCCGACAGCGGCGCCCGGTTGATCGAAGTGCCCGATCACGCACAGGGCATGGCCGCTTCGCTGCGCAAGATGGCACAATCCGCGCCCGCGCAGGCATCGGCCATGCTGGTGATGCTGGGCGATATGCCCGAAATCGACGCGGCCGACCTGCGCCATGTGATCGCCGCCGCAAACAAAGCGCCCGGTTCGGTCATCCGCGCCAGCACCGCCGACGGGCGCGCCGGCCATCCGGTGATCTTTCCTGCCCGGCTTTGGCCTGATCTGGTGCGATTGCAAGGCGATCAGGGCGCGCGCGATATGCTGAAATCCGAGGCTGTGCAGCTTTGCCCCCTGCCCGGCCAACATGCGCTGACTGATCTCGATACGCCCGAGGCCTGGGCCGCATGGCGCGCCGCTGGCAATACCTGATCCAAGTGGCTGCGCACCCAGTGGTGCCCGAGGAGAGACTCGAACTCTCACGCCTTGCGGCGGGGGATTTTGAATCCCCTGCGTCTACCATTCCGCCACTCGGGCCACTTGCTGTCCCTTTATCGCCCCGCATGGCAGCCGTCAATCCACCTGAGAGGGGGTTGACGAACCATTTGCATCCGTGACGTATGGCGGCAGGAATGATGATCGCAAGGCCCCAACATGTTGCGCAGATTATATGATTGGACCTTGTCGCTGGCGGCGCATCCCAATGCGCTTTGGGCTTTGGCGGTGGTATCGTTCATGGAAAGCTCATTCTTTCCGATCCCGCCCGATATCCTGATGATTCCGTTGATCATCGCGCGGCCGGATCGCGCATTTGTGATTGCGGCGGTAACGACCATATCGTCGGTCCTGGGCGGCATTTTGGGCTATTACATCGGCTGGGGGCTTTATGAAAGCATCGGTCTGCCGGTGTTGCAATTCTACGGGCAGGATCAGGCGTTTGAAAATTTTGCCGCCACCTATAACGAATGGGGCGTCTGGATGGTGGTCATGGCGGGGGTTACCCCCTTTCCCTACAAGGTGATCACGATTCTGTCGGGGATGACGGCGATGCCGTTCGCGGCCTTTGTGCTGGCCTCGATCGCGGCGCGGGCGATGCGGTTTTTCGCGGTGGCGATCCTGCTTTATTACTTTGGCGCACCTATTCGTGTATTCATCGAAAAGCGTCTGGGCTTGATGTTCTCGCTGTTTGCGATTCTTCTGCTCGGGGGATTCGCGGTGGTGAGATATCTATGATCATGACACGTAACACCTTGGTCGTGCTTGCGGCGGCGGGTTCGGCCGCGCTTTTGCTTGGCGCATTCGGCTTTCAGATAATCGGCTATGCGCCTTGCAAAATGTGCCTGTGGCAACGTTGGCCCCATGCGGCGGCGATTGCGATCGGGGGGCTGGCGCTTGTGTGGAAAACCAGGGCACTGCCATGGCTGGGCGCGCTGGCGATGCTGATCACGGCGGGGATTGGCCTGTTTCACACCGGCGTCGAGCGGCGCTGGTGGGATGGGCCCAGTTCATGCAGCGGCGGTGGCGACGGCCTGCGCGGCATGTCGGGCAGCGATCTTCTCAGCACGGATATCGTTGATCGGGTGGTCATGTGCGACGAAGTCGCGTGGGAATTCCTGACCCTGTCGATGGCGAGCTGGAACATGTTGGCATCATTGGCGCTGGCCGTCGTCTGGGTGCTGGCCGCCCGCCGTCCCGCCTAAGGCCGACAAAGCGATCTGCAGGCATTGCACCCCATATCGCGTATCTGATAGGGTTTGGCTAACAATTTATAGACTGTGACAGCAGATCGGCGAATAACGTGAACGATACCCCGGATTCAGACGAAACCCTTCCCGAACGCCCCATTCACGAAGGGCCGACGATCTCGATCGCCGAGGAAATGAAGGTCTCTTATCTCGATTACGCGATGAGCGTGATCGTCAGCCGCGCGATCCCCGATCTGCGCGACGGGCTAAAACCGGTGCACCGCCGCATTCTTTATGCGATGAACGAAGTCGGCAATACCCACGACAAACCGTATCGAAAATCCTCGCGCCCGGTGGCCGATACGATGGGGAAATATCACCCCCACGGCGATGCCGCGATCTATGACGCGCTGGTGCGGATGACGCAGCCTTTTTCGATGTCGCTGCCGCTGCTTGATGGGCAGGGCAATTTCGGTTCCATGGACGGGGACAAAGCGGCCGCCTTTCGCTATACCGAAGTGCGGATGGACCGCGCCGCGCTGGCGCTGCTGACCGATATCGACAAGGATACCGTCGACTTTCAAGATAACTATGATGGCAAAGACCGCGAACCCGTGGTGCTGCCGGCGCGCTTTCCCAACATGCTGGTCAATGGCGCGGGCGGCATTGCTGTCGGTATGGCGACCAACATCCCGCCCCATACCCTGGGCGAGGTGGTCGACGGCACGCTGGCGATGATCGAAAATCCCGATATTTCCGCCGAAGAAATGATGGAAATCATTCCCGGCCCTGATTTCCCCACCGGTGGCCAGATTCTGGGCCGTTCGGGTGCGCGCAAAGCCTATCTCGAAGGGCGCGGCAGCGTTATCATCCGCGCCAAGACCCGGATCGAGCAGGTAAGGAAAGATCGCTACGCTATTGTTATCGATGAAATTCCCTATCAGGTAAACAAGGCGGTGATGATCGAAAAGATCGCTGAACTGGTGCGCGACAAACGCCTTGATGGGATCGCCCATATTCAGGATGAAAGCGACCGGATCGGTGTGCGCGTGGTGATCGAGCTAAAACGCGACGCAACGCCCGAGGTCGTGCTGAATCAATTGTTCCGCTTTTCCGCGATGCAAACCAGCTTTGGCTGCAACATGCTGGCGTTGAACGGCGGGCGGCCGGAACAATTGACGCTTTTGAATTTCTTGCGCTATTTCATTGCCTTCCGCGAAGAAGTTGTGGCCCGCCGCACTGCGTTTGAATTGCGCCGCGCGCGCGAACGCAGCCATGTGCTCTGCGGGTTGGCGGTGGCGGTGTCGAATGTTGACGAAATCGTGGCAACGATCCGCGCCTCATCCGACCCGAGCGACGCGCGCGAGCGGCTGATGACACGCCGCTGGCCTGCCCATGACATCATCGAATATATCCAGTTGATCGACGATCCGTCACACAAGGTCAACGATGACGGCACCTATAACCTCAGCGAGGTGCAGGCCCGCGCCATTTTGGAATTGCGGCTGCAGCGCCTGACCGCCATGGGCGTCAAGGAAATCACCGACGAGCTTCAGGAACTGGCCGCAAACATCCGGGAATATTTGGAAATTCTGGGATCACGCAGCCGGATCATGGGCATTATTTCCGATGAATTGCGCGAAGTAAAAGCCCAATTCGCCGTGCCCCGCCGCACCGAAATCGTCGATTGGGCCGGCGATATGGACGACGAAGACCTGATCGAGCGCGAAGATATGGTGGTCACGATTACCGCTTCGGGCTGGGCCAAGCGCACGCCTCTGGCCGAATTCCGCGCGCAGCGGCGCGGCGGCAAGGGTCTGTCGGGCATGTCCACCAAGGACGAAGATGTCGTCACCACGCTTTTCGTCGCCAATACCCATACGCAACTGCTGTTTTTCACCACCGATGGTATGGTCTACAAGCTGAAAACCTGGCGTTTGCCCCAGGGGGGGCGCACGGCCAAAGGCAAGGCGATCGTGAATATCCTGCCGATCCCGCCCGGTGTCGGCATCGCCGCGATCATGCCCGTCGATGCCCCCGAGGCCGAATGGGAAAATCTGCAGATCTTTTTCGCAACCTCGGCCGGGGATGTGCGGCGCAATGCGCTTTCCGATTTCACCAACGTCATGCGCAATGGCAAGATCGCGATGAAACTGCCTGAAAACGTTCGACTTGTCGATGCGCGGATCTGCACGGAAGACGACGATGTGATGCTGGTCACCGCGCAGGGCCGCGCGATCCGCTTTCCCACCACCGATGTGCGCGTGTTCAAGGGCCGCGATTCCACCGGTGTGCGCGGCGTGCGTCTGGCCGAAGGCGATGAGGTGGTCTCGATGGCCGTGATCCGCCACTTTGACGCCACGACCGAGGAACGCGCCGCCTATCTCAAAATGCGCCGCCAGCTTGCCGGCGCCCTCGATGACGGGGCCGAGGATGAAGACGACGTGGCCGATGCCGCCATCACCCCCGAGCGGTTCGAGGAAATGCGCGCCGCCGAGGATCTGATCGTGACGATCACGGAATCGGGCGCGGGCAAACTCAGCTCGTCCCACGATTACCCCGTGCGCGGGCGCGGCGGTCAGGGCGTGGCCGCAATGGACCGCGCGATGCGCGGCGGCGCGTTGGTGGCCTCGTTCCCGGTGTCGATCGACGATCAGATCATGCTGGCAACATCGACCGGCCAATCGATCCGCTGCCCTGTCGAAGGCATCTCTTTCCGCTCGCGCAGCGCTGGCGGCGTCAAAGTGTTTGACACTGCCCGCGCCGAAAAAGTGGTCTCGGTCGCCTGGGTGGCCGAAAAAGGCGACGAGGACGACGCTGGCGGCACGCCCCCCGACGCGGTATAAGGCGCCATGACACAGAAACTTCATATCGTCGGCGGCGGCATGGCGGGGTCTGAGGCCGCCTGGCAGGCTGCCGAGGCGGGAATTCACGTCATCTTGCATGAAATGCGGCCTGACGTGGGCACTTTCGCGCATCGCACCGGCAATTTTGCTGAAATGGTCTGCTCCAACTCGTTCCGCTCGGATGATAGCGAACAGAATGCCGTGGGGCTTTTGCATTGGGAAATGCGCGCCGCCGGCGGGCTGATCATCGCGATGGCCGATCAGCATCGCCTGCCGGCGGGCGGTGCGCTTGCCATTGACCGCGATCAGTTTTCGCAAAGCGTCACCGACCGGCTGCGCGCGCATCCGCGTATCGAGATAATGCCCGGCGAAATCAGCAGCTTGCCCGATGAAGGTCATTGGATTTTTGCCACCGGGCCGCTGACCTCACCCGCGCTTGGTGCCGCGATTGCGCAGGAAACCGGGGCCGAACGCCTGGCCTTTTTCGATGCCATCGCGCCGATAATCTATGCCGATACGATCGACGAATCTGTCACATGGCGCCAATCGCGCTATGACAAGGGCGATACCGACGAAGAACGGCGCGCCTATATCAATTGCCCGATGAATCGCGATCAATACGAGGCCTTTATCGACGCGCTTCTGGCCGCCGACAAGACCGAGTTTCGCGAAGGTGAAACCGCCGGCTATTTCGACGGCTGTCTGCCGATCGAGGTCATGGCCGAACGTGGCCGCGAAACTTTGCGTCATGGGCCGATGAAGCCGGTGGGGCTGACCAATGCGCATCGCCCCGAGGAAAAACCCTATGCGGTTGTGCAACTGCGCCGTGATAATGCGCTCGGCACGCTTTATAATATGGTCGGCTTTCAGACCAAGATGAAGTATGGCGCGCAAACCGATGTTTTCAGGATGATTCCGGGGCTGGAAAATGCGACGTTCGCTCGGCTGGGTGGCATTCACCGCAACACATTTTTGAATTCACCCTCGCTTTTGGATGCGCAGATGCGCCTGCGCAGCCGTCCGAATATTCGCTTTGCCGGCCAGGTCACCGGGGTCGAAGGTTATGTGGAATCCTCGGCCATGGGGTTGCTGGCGGGGCGGTTGGCGGCGGCGGAACTGCTGGGCAAACCGATCGACGGCCCGCCCAGCACCACCGCCATGGGCGCGCTGATCCATCACATCACCGGCGGGGCCGATGCCAAAACCTTTCAGCCGATGAACGTGAATTTCGGACTTTTCCCCCCGAACGAAGGATTGCGCGGCGGGCGACGCGGCCGCAAGGATCGCTACAAGGCCTATACCGATCGCGCGAAAGCTGATTTCAATGAATGGCTTGCAGGGCAAAGCTGACGGGATCGTCACCCGCTTTGCGCCAAGCCCCACGGGGCCGCTGCATCTTGGCCATGCGTTTTCGGCGATCAAGGCGCATGATATGGCGCGCGATGCGGGCGGGGTGTTTTTGCTGCGGATCGAAGATATCGACCGGTCGCGATCACGGCCCGAATGGGAAGGCGCGATCTATGAGGCTCTGCACTGGCTCGGGCTGACTTGGGCCGAGCCGGTGATGCGGCAATCGGATCGGTTGAATGTATATCGCCAAGCCATTGAAATGCTTTGGGATAAGGAGCTGATCTATCCCTGCACCTGCAACCGTCGCGATATTGCCGCCGCCGTTTCCGCCCCGCAGGAAGGCGCTGATCCC
>JBBAGE010000099.1:0-9237 GCA_041655055.1 Paracoccaceae bacterium | reverse complement strand
AGATACCCGTCGGCGGCGCGCAGATCCTCGATCCGCAGGCCGATATCGCGCAGCTTGCCGCGATAGCGCGCCTTGGCCTGCCATTCGCGGTGCAGCCCGTCAGGCGCGCCGGGCGCGATCTGTTCGACGGCCACGCCGCGTTGGCGGGCCAGCCGTTCAAACCCTTCAAAATCGCTGAACTGGCTGTAAACAAAGTCTATCGGAGCTTCGATATCTTCGCGGGTAGAGAATTTCATAAGCGCCGAACCTGTCCCTGATCACCAAACACGCGCTTTTATCCGGTCAATCCAGACGGTCCGCAAGCCAGTTTCTAAGCAAAAATTGAGCTATCGCCCCCTGCCGCGCCGGGGTCAGGCGGGGATGCTGCCCGGCAAAGGCGGCGGCCATATCCTCGCGCGTGATCCACAGCGCTTCTTCCAGCTCATTGGGATCAATGCTGATTTCGGTGCTGATCGCCTCGGCCTTGCAGCCGATCATCAGGGATGACGGAAAGGGCCAGGGCTGGGATGCCAGATATTCGACCGCACCGATCCGCACGCCCGATTCCTCATACACTTCGCGGCGCACCGCGCCCTCGATCGTCTCGCCCGGCTCGATATAGCCCGCAAGCAGCGAAAACATCCCCGCAGGCCATTGGGCCGCGCGCCCGACCAGCACCGAATTGCCATGCGTCACCAGCATGATCGCCACAGGATCGCTGCGTGGAAAATGATGCGCACCGCAAGACGGGCAAATCCGCTGCCAGCCACCATGGGTGGGATCGCTTTGCACCCCGCATTGCGAACAAAACCGGTGGCTTTGGTGCCAAAACACGATGCCACGCGCCATGGCGGCCAGTTCCGCTTCGCGCGGGGAAAGCAGTGCCATCGACATGCGCAGATCGGCAAAACGCGGCCCCTCGCCCAACAGGGGATGGGTCTGGGCGCTGGTATCAAACAGGCCCTGTTCATCCTCGCGCACATCGGGCCGCCAGCGCGAAATATCCGCGGCAAACAGCGCCGCGCCCGCATCATCGCGCCCCATGAACAGCCGCGTATCCCCCGCATCCGCCAGCAAGGCATGCCCCTGGCTCAGCCATAACAGCCGATCCTGCGCCGCATCGGCAAACAGAGGCTTGCCTCGCCATAAAATCATGATCCGGGTTGTGGGATCATCCAGCATCCGTGCCAATGCGGCGGCATCATTGCGCAGCTCGGCCGCGCGGTTCAGCCCCGATCCCCCGAAAGTCACCGTTTCGCTCAGCAGCATGGGCGCCCCCTTGTTTTGCCAAGTCATCGCCCAATCCGCCCCGGCGCACAACCCGCCATCTGGCACCTTGCCAAGCCCCGCGCCCTGCCCTACATGGAACGTGAGAGGTTGGCGCGGGCAAGCGCCTCGCCAACCCGGTCAGGTCCGGAAGGAAGCAGCCGTAACGAGCCCCGCTTGGGTCGTTGTCCAGCCTCTCACCTCTTGCAACGCTTGCAGCATGTGATGCTGTGGCCCCGTTTCAAGGCAGCCTGCCATAGCACGACGCATCGCCATCGCCCGTTTCCCGGCCCTTTGCACGGCATGCGCGGGATTTTGGCGCCGATGATGGCGGCCCTGTCCCATGATCCCGGCTGGTCGGATTTCTTTGCCGATCAGATCAGCATGGATGAGGCCGCGCATCTGAGCCCCCTGCGTCTGGCCGAAATTCGTCGCCGCAGCGTGATCGCGCTGTCTGACGGCGGGCGCGCGGAATTTGCGCTGACCGGCGATCATGTTGCAACCGATCTGGCGGTGGGGGATTGGGCGCTGATCGACCCTGCCGCAGGGCGGGTGATCCGGGTGCTTGGGCGCAAAAGCCTGATCAGCCGCCGCGCCGCCGGCCCGATGGCCGAGGCCCAATTGATCGCGGCCAATATCGATACGTTATTTATCGTCACCTCGTGCAACGCCGATTTCAACCTTGCCCGGCTGGAACGCTATATCGCGCTCGCGCTTGAGGCGGGCGTCGCCCCGGTGCTGATCCTGACCCGCGCCGACCGCCCCGATCCCGATCACGCCCCCGCCGATCTGCTGGCCGTGCTGCACGATCATTTCCCCCAGGCCGAGGCGCTGGCCATCAACGCCCGCGCCCCCGATGATCTGGCCCGGCTTGCGCCATGGTGCGGGCCGGGGCAGACCGTAGCGCTGGTCGGATCATCCGGCGTTGGCAAATCCACCATTGCATCGGGGCTGACCGGCGCGGATCTGGCCGTGGGCGATATCCGCGAAGATGATGCCAAGGGCCGCCATACCACTACCGCGCGTTCCCTGCATCCGATGCGCGCGGGCGGCTGGCTGATCGACACGCCCGGCATGCGCGAACTGGCGCTGCATGATGCGGGCAGCGGCATTGACGCGGTATTCGCCGATCTGGCCGACATTGCCACCGCCTGCCGATTTTCCGATTGCGCGCATCAGGGGGAACCGGGTTGCGCCATCCGCGCTGCAATCGATGATGGCACGGTTGATGGTGCCCGCGTCGCCCGCTGGCTGGCCCTGCACGAAGAAGATCTGCGCAATTCCACCACCATCGCCGAAAGGCGCGCCCGGGGCCGCAATTTCAGCAAACAGCAAAAGGCCGCAGCCAAGGCCCGCCGCGCCCGCCGGGGCGAGTAATTTCCCCGCGATCAGAGGTGGACGCCGCCCGCCCGCGGGCTTAGTTTGGCGCCAGCAGCGATATCGAGGGTGACATGGCAGAAGATACGACCGGCTACCGGGTTCTGGCGCGCAAATATCGCCCGGAAACCTTTGCCGATCTGGTCGGACAGGATGCCATGGTGCGCATTCTGAAAAATGCCTTTGCCGCCGACCGCATCGCGCAGGCCTTTATCATGACCGGCATTCGCGGCACCGGCAAAACCACCACCGCGCGCATCATCGCCAAGGGTATGAATTGCATCGGCCCCGACGGCACCGGCGGCCCCACGACCGAGCCTTGCGGGCAATGCGAACATTGCGTGGCCATCATGGAAGGCCGCCATGTCGATGTGATGGAAATGGACGCCGCCTCGCGCACCGGGGTGGGCGATATCCGCGAAATCATCGATTCGGTGCATTACCGGGCGGCCTCGGCGCGGTATAAGATCTATATCATCGACGAAGTGCATATGCTTTCGACCAGTGCGTTCAACGCGCTGCTTAAAACGCTCGAAGAGCCGCCCGAGCATGTGAAATTCATCTTTGCCACGACCGAAATCCGCAAAGTGCCGGTCACGGTGCTGTCGCGCTGTCAGCGTTTTGATCTGCGCCGGATCGAGCCCGAGGATATGATGGGCCTGCTGCGCCGGATCGCCGATGCCGAACGCGCACAGATTTCCGACGATGCGCTGGCGCTGATCATTCGCGCGTCCGAGGGTTCGGCCCGCGATGCCACATCGTTGCTTGATCAGGCGATCAGCCATGGCGCCGGTGAAACCGGCGCGGCCGAGGTGCGCGCCATGCTGGGGCTTGCCGATCGCGGGCGGGTGCTGGATCTGTTCGACATGATCATGGCCGGTGATGCCGCCGCCGCGCTGACCGAACTGGCCGCGCAATATGCCGATGGGGCCGATCCGGTGGCAGTGCTGCGCGATCTGGCGGAAATCACCCATTGGATCAGCGTGATCAAGATCACCCCCGATGCCGCCCATGATCCGACCGTATCCCCCGATGAACGTAGCCGGGGCCAGGCCATGGCCGCGCGTCTGCCGATGCGGGTGCTGACGCGGATGTGGCAGATGCTGCTCAGGGCGCTTGAGGAAGTCGCCGCATCGCCCAATGTGATGATGGCGGCGGAAATGGCGATCATCCGGCTGACGCATGTGGCCGATCTGCCCTCGCCCGAGGAACTGGTGCGCAAATTGCGCGATATGCCGCCGCCGCCCACGCCCGGCCCGGGCGCTGCGCCGGGTGGCGGCGGTGGTGGTGGTGGCGGTGGCGGCGTTTCGGCCCAAAGCCACAATCCCGCCCCCGGTGGCGGCAGCGGTTGGGGCGCGGCCACGGCGCTGGCACAGGCCCCCGATACGGCGCTGGCGCATTACGCACGCTTTGATGATGTGGTCGAACTGATCCGCGCCAACCGCGATGTGAAGCTGCTGATCGAGGTGGAAACCACGCTGCGTCTTGCGCGCTATGCGCCGGGGCGGATCGAATTCACCCCTACGCCGGACGCGCCCGCCGATCTGGCGCAGCGGCTGAAAACCCGCCTGCAGGGCTGGACGGGGCAGCGCTGGTCGGTGACGCTTGTTAATGACGCCGCCGCCCCCACGATTGCGCAAACCCGCGACGCCGAGCGTATCGCGCTTGAGGCCGAGGCCCGCACCCATCCGCTGGTGGCCGCCGTTTTTGATGCCTTTCCCAAGGCCAAAATCACCGATATCAGAACCCCCAAGGCGATCGAGGCCCAGGCCCAGGCCGAGGCTCTGTCCGAAGTCGAAGACGAATGGGATCCGTTCGAGGAATAACCACAGGAGAATGACATGCTAAAGGGATTGGGCGGGCTTGGCGATATGGCCAAGATGATGAAAGCCGCCAAGGATATGCAGGGTAAGGTCGAGGAACTTCAGCGCGAGCTTGAGGTGATGACCGTCACCGGCGAAAGCGGCGCGGGGCTGGTGCGCGCCACCGCCACCGCCAAGGGCGTGCTGACCGGGCTTGATATCGATCCGTCGATCTTCAACCCCGACGAAAAGGAAGTGGTCGAAGACCTGATCCTTGCGGCAATCAAGGATGCGCAGGCCAAAGCGGCGGAAAAATCGCAATCCGAGATGAAGAAAATGGCCGAAGCCGTGGGCCTGCCGGCTGATTTCAAGATGCCCTTCTAGGGCCGCCGGGGCAGCAGATGCGCGAGATTGACGCCTTGATCGACCTGATGGGCCGCTTGCCGGGGCTGGGCCCCCGCTCGGCCCGGCGCGCGGTGCTGCATATGATCAAAAAGCGCGGCTTGTTGATGGTGCCGCTGGCCGAAGCGCTGCAAAACGTGGCGCAAACCGCGCGCGAATGCGTCAATTGCGGCAATATCGGCACGGCTGATCTGTGCGATATCTGCACATCGGAAAAACGCGCCAACGGCCAGATCTGCGTGGTGGCCGATGTCGCCGATCTTTGGGCGATCGAACGCGGCGGCGCCTTTGGTGGGCGTTATCACGTTTTGGGCGGCACTTTGTCGGCGCTTGATGCGGTCGGGCCGGATGATTTGCGCATTCCCCGGCTGGTGGCCCGGATTGCCGAGGAATCGGTATCCGAAGTTATCCTTGCGCTTAATGCCACGATCGACGGCCAGACCACGGCGCATTATATCGCCGATGAACTGGCCGGGCGCTGCACGATCACATCGCTGGCCCAGGGCGTGCCGATCGGGGGCGAACTCGACTATCTCGATGATGGCACCATCACCACGGCGCTCAAAGCGCGCAAGAATTTCTGAGCGCCATGAAAAAGGCCCTGAAAATTGCAGGGCCCATACCACTTACAGGCACTAACGTATTCAGATTACGACAACATCCAGCGGCGGAAAGCCGTTGAACCCCACCGACGAATAGGTCGAGGTATAGGCACCGCAATTGCGGATCACGAAACGATCCCCCGCGCGCAGCCCCACCGGCAATTGCACCGGGCGCTTTTCATAAAGCACATCGGCGCTGTCGCAGGACGGGCCGGCCAGAATGCAGGGGCCCATTTCCTCATAGTCGCGGTCGGTGGTGAACTGATAGCGGATGGCTTCGTCCATCGTTTCCGCCAACCCCGAGAATTTACCGATATCAAGGTAAACCCATCGGTGCAGATCGTCGGGCGATTTACGCGACACCAGCAGCACTTCGGCCACGATCTTGCCCGCCTCGGCCACCAGCCCGCGACCGGGTTCGGCCATGATATAGGGCACATCGCCAAAACGCGCGCGCACCAGCGACATGACTTCGGCCGCATAGGTCGTGGGGTGCTGGATCGCCTCGCCATAAAAGGCGGGGAAACCACCGCCGATGTTCAGCACGCTAAGCCCGAAGCCGGCCTCTTTGGCGCGGTGCCAGATCGCGGCCACCTGATCGAGCGTGCCCGTCCACATATCGGCGCGCCGCGTTTGCGAACCAACGTGAAACGACAGCCCGACAGGATCAAGCCCCAGATCGCGCGCATAGGCCAGCAGCGTCTGCACATGATCAGAGGTGCAGCCGAATTTGCGGGTCAGCGGCCAATCGGCTTCGGAATTTTCCACGATCACGCGGATATAGACCGCAGCACCGGGCGCGTGAACGGCAAGCTTTTCCAGCTCTTCTTCCGCATCGGCAGCAAACAGACGAATACCCGCGTTATAGGCGAATTCGATATCCGACGGGCGTTTGACCGTGTTGCCAAAGGAAATGTGGTCAGGATGGGCGCCAAGGCTCAGGCAAAGCTCGATCTCGCGACGCGATGCGGCATCGAAATACGATCCTTTGGAAACCAGCACTTCGATGATTTCGCGCGCCGGGTTGGCTTTGACGGCATAGTGAATCCGGGCCTCGTCCAGACCACGGGCCAGCGCATCATATTGCTCGCCCACCAAAGCGGTGTCGATCACCAGCGTCGGGCGGTCGAATTTCGTGGCGTTGATATAGGCGTCGAGGCGGGAACCGCGCGCGTCAGCGACGGCACCGACCAGATCGGTTACGTATGCGTTCATGGTCATCTCCAATAGACCCGGCCATTTATGACCGCTCACTTCCAAGGGAGACGTTACCGTCGCTACGTAAACACGGGGCTGGTAGGCCCGGCCCGGCCAGAGGCGCGTGCGTTGGCGTCTTGAGCGGGCATGTAGGATGGGCGCGCTGACACTTCAAGAGTTATTTTGGCGCGCAGCGAAAACATCGCGTAATCACGCCTGTTCCGGTGTTATCCCCCGGATTAAATGGCAAAAACCTGCGGAAAACAGCCCGAATGGGCGCATCCCCTGCCATAACTCGTCACATCCGCATCGAATCAGATTCGCGCCGGAAATGCAAACCCCGGCGCTTGGCCGGGGTTTTGGATCAATCTTCGTCTTCGTCGTCATCCCCGCCTTTGGGCAGGTTGAACAGGCTGTCGGCGTCGAATTCCTTTTCGCGATCGTCATCGTCATCGCGTTCATAGCCGTTGCCCGACAGGCTGAAGGTTTCCAGCCCCGAAATGGACGAAGGAATCCGCGGCTCGGTCCCCATCCCGAGGCTTTGCTCGGTTGAAAGCAGCTTGCGGCGTTCGTCATCGGTCATGGTCGCGCCTTCGGCGGCCTTTTTGTTGGCGGCCTTTTGCACGGCGGCATCCAGCTCGGACTGACGGCAAAGCCCCAGGGCCACCGGGTCGATCGGTTGGATATTGCCGATATTCCAGTGGGTGCGATCGCGGATCGCCTGAATCGTGGGTTTCGTGGTGCCGACCAGCTTGGAAATCTGGCCATCGGTCAATTCGGGATGGAATTTCACCAGCCACAAAATCGCAGCCGGCCGATCCTGCCGTTTCGACAGCGGCGTATAGCGCGGGCCACGGCGTTTTTCCTCGCCCTCGGCGGCCGCGTTATATTTCAGCTTGAGCTTGTGCAGCGGATTGGCTTCGCCGCGATCGATTTCTTCTTGTGTCAGTTGATTATTGGTAATCGGGTCAAAGCCCTTGACCCCGATTGCCACATCGCCATCGGCAATCCCCTGCACCTCAAGCTCATGCATATCGCAGAAATCGGCGATCTGCTTGAAACTCAGCGTGGTATTGTCCACCAGCCAGACGGCTGTGGCCTTTGCCATGATCGGTTTGCCCATAACGGTTTCTCCTTGAACAAAACTTCCCCGGCACCCCGCGGGGCGGCCCCATGGGGGCAGGTTCTCGTTGTCGGGGAACTTGCGGCTTATATAGTGTGGGAAAACGCGAGAGGAAAGCAAAAATGCGTGTGATCAGGGCGGTGATCCTGTCGGCGGTGCTGGCATGGCCCGGCATGGGGGCGCTGGCCGACAAGGCGGGCGCGTTCGATTATTATGTGCTGGCCCTGTCGTGGTCGCCCAATTGGTGCGCGCTTGAGGGCGAGGCCCGCGGCGCCGAGCAATGCGATCAGGCGCATGGCTGGGTGCTGCACGGGCTTTGGCCCCAGCATGAACGCGGCTGGCCGTCGTTTTGTAACGCGGCCACGCCGGCGCCCAGCCGCGCGATGACCGGGGCCATGGCCGATATCATGGGCAGCGGCGGCGCGGCATGGCATCAATGGCGCAAACATGGCGTCTGCGCGGGGCCAAGTGCGCGCGATTATTTCACCGCCGCCCGCGCGGCATTCGACGCCGTGGCCAAGCCCGAGGTGCTCGCGCAGCTTGACCGCCCCGTCCGCCTGCCCGCCACCGTGATCGAGGAAGCGTTTCTTGCGGCAAATCCGGGGCTTGCGCCCGATATGATCACCATCACCTGCCGCGACGGCCATATCCAAGAGGCCCGGATCTGCCTGACCCGGGATCTAACCCCCCGCCGCTGCGGCCCGGATGTGATCCGCGATTGCAGCCTGCGCGACGCGCTGTTTCAGCCGATGGATTAGGATGCAGATCGGCACTTTGACACCCCGCCCCCCCTGCCCGGCCTGGGAAAGCAGGACCTAAATGAATAACCGCGCATGAGTGGTAAGCGGTAAAGATGATTGGCGGGCAAGCTGAACGCGCCTCATCACGTGACATATGCCACCAAGGGCATCGCCCGAACCGTGGGGGCGGATCGGGCGATGCCCGGCATGCCGCCGGGCGAAATGTGGCGAGGGTAGAGCTACCCCGCCACCTCCAGCACGATCTTGCCGATATGGGCGTTGGTTTCCATCCGCGCATGGGCGCTGGCGGCATCTTCCAGCGCAAAGGTCTGATCCATCACCGGCGCGATCTTGCCTGCCTCCAGCAGCGGCCAGAAATCGAGGCGCAGCCCCTCGGCGATCATGGCCTTGATCGCATCCGATTGCGGGCGCAGGGTGCTGCCGGTAATCGTCAGCCGGCGCATCATCACATGGGCAAAGTTCAATTCCACCTTCGGCCCCGTCAGAAACGCGATCTGGTGCAACCGCCCGTCATCGGCCAGCGCGCGCACGTTGCGCGGCAGGTAATCACCCCCCACCATATCGAGGATCAAATCCGCGCCCCCCTCGGCGCGCAGGATATCGACGAAATCCTCGTCGCGGTAATTGATCGCGCGTTCTGCCCCCAATTCGCTGCAAATGCGGCATTTCTCGGCGCTGCCGGCGGTGGCAAACACCCGCGCGCCGGCGGCATGGGCCATCTGGATCGC
>JBBAGE010000098.1:0-9267 GCA_041655055.1 Paracoccaceae bacterium | reverse complement strand
GCAATACCGGCGCGCTGATGGCGTTGTCGATGCTGCGGCTGCGCAAATTGCCGGGCGTGAACCGGCCCGCCATTGCCTGTATGTGGCCATCGCGCAATCCCGGCGGGTTCAACGTCATGCTGGATGTGGGTGCCGATATCCGTGCCGATGAACATGATCTGCTGCAATATGCGTTGATGGGCGCCTCCTATGCGCGCAACGGGCTGGCGCTGGCGCATCCGCGCGTGGGCCTGCTGAACGTCGGCACCGAGGAACACAAGGGCCGGGCCGAATTGAAACTGGCCAATGAACTGATCAGCGCCGGGGCCGAGGCCGGCGGCTTTCACTATGTCGGCTTTGTCGAAGGCAGCGATATCCCCTCTGACCGGGTGGATGTGATCGTCACCGATGGATTTACCGGCAATGTCGCGCTGAAAACCGGCGAAGGCACGGCAAAATTCGTGGGCGACGCGCTGAAGGATTCGTTCAAGGCAACGCCGCTCAGCCAGATTGCCGCCTTTCTGGCGATCACATCGCTGCGCCGCCTGTCCAAGCGGATCGATCCGCGCCGGGTCAATGGCGGGGTGTTTTTGGGGCTGAATGGCACCATCGTGAAATCCCATGGCTCTGCCGATCCAACTGGCGTATCATCGGCAGTCAAGCTGGCCTTTACGCTGGCACAATCGCGCTTTTCCGATCGCATAGCGGCGCGGCTGGCGACCAGCGCCTCTGCTGGCGCAGGCGATGACGTAACCGGCCAAGAAAGCGAGCAACAAGCATGACGAGCCGTGCGGCAATCTGCGGTGTGGGGCATTATCTGCCCGAACGTATCGTTCCCAACGCCGAATTTGAAAAAACGCTGGATACAAGCGACGAATGGATTCGCACCCGTTCCGGGATCGAGCGGCGCCATTTTGCCGCCGATGATGAAACCACGTCCAGCATGGCCACGATTGCCGCGCGCGCGGCACTGGCGGATGCGGGGCTTGGGGCGGATGATCTCGATGCGATCATCGTCGCGACATCGACACCGGATCTGACCTTTCCGGCCACGGCGACGATGGTGCAATCGGCCCTTGGCATGACCCGCGGCTTTGCCTTTGATGTGCAGGCGGTTTGCGCGGGGTTCATCTATGCACTGGTCAATGCCAATGCGCTGATCATTTCGGGTCAGGCGAAACGGGTGATGGTGATCGGGGCCGAAACCTTCAGCCGGATCATGGATTGGACGGATCGGTCCACCTGCGTGCTGTTTGGCGACGGGGCGGGCGCCATCATTCTGGAAGCGACGGATGGCACCGGCAGTAATGATGATCGCGGGATTCTGGCCTGCGATCTGAATTCCGACGGGCGGTTTCGCGATGTGCTTTATGTCGATGGCGGCGTGGCCACCACGGGCACCGCGGGCAAGCTGCGCATGCAGGGCAATCCGCTGTTTCGTCAAGCGGTGGTGAAACTGGCCGAAACTGCGCAGGCGGTGCTGGCCAAGGCAGGCATGCGCGCGGATGATCTCGATTGGATCGTGCCGCATCAGGCCAATATCCGCATCATTCAGGGCACCGCCAACAAGCTTGGCCTGCCGATGGAGCGGGTGATCGTCACGGTGCAGGATCACGGCAATACCTCTGCCGCCTCGATCCCGCTGGCGCTGTCGGTGGGGCATCACTCGGGCAAATTGCGCCGGGGCGATCTGGTCCTGACCGAGGCGATTGGCGGGGGGCTGGCCTGGGGATCGGTGCTTTTGCGCTGGTAAGCGCCGCAACTGCGGGGCCTGGCGGGCTTGCTGTTGACTTGCAAAATTGAAGCGCACTATGGTTTATTGCCGCCAACGAGGAAAAAGACATGAGTGAAAACACATTGACGCGCATGGATCTGAGCGAGGCCGTTTTCCGCGAAGTTGGCCTGAGCCGTAACGAATCCGCGCAACTGGTCGAATCCGTTCTGGGGCATATGTCCGATGCCCTCGCCCAAGGCGATACGGTCAAGATTTCGTCCTTTGGCACCTTTGCCGTGCGCACCAAGGCCGCGCGCATCGGCCGCAATCCCAAAACCGGCGAAGAAGTGCCGATTTCGCCGCGCCGGGTTCTGACCTTTCGGCCCTCGCATCTGATGAAAGACCGCGTGGCCGCCGGCAACAAGAAATAGGGCAGCCACCCCATGACCAAATCGCCCGACGCATTTCGCACCATCAGCGAGGTGGCCGAATGGCTGGCCGTGCCCACCCATGTGCTGCGATTCTGGGAAAGCCGGTTCACCCAGATCAAACCCACCAAACGCGCCGGCGGGCGGCGCTATTACCGGCCATCCGACATGCTGCTTTTGGGCGGCATCCGGCACCTGCTGCACGAAGACGGGCTGACCATTCGCGGCGTGCAGAAATTGCTGCGCGAAGAAGGCATCCGGCATGTGGCCGGATTTTCGCGGCCGCTGGATTTTGACGATCCCTGTTCCGCCGATATGGCCGAAAATGAGGATACGTTCGAAGCCCCCATGGCCGTGGATGTCGAAGAATCGGCCTATGACAATGTGGTGCGGATGCAGACGCCCCAGGCCCCTGCCCCGGTTGCCCGCGCGCCTGAACCTGCCGCCGCGATCCATGCGGCAGATCCCGCGCCCGGCGTTGCGCAGATCGACCTGCCGGCTGATCCCGTATCGGGCGATGATATCCCCGCCACCGGCCCAAGTGCCGCGGCCATCGTGCATGCGCTGCGCAACAATTTTACCCCCGCGGGCGATCTGGGCGCGATCTATGCACGGCTTTCGGCACTGCGGGCGCAAATCTAGGGCATCGCGATTTTCCATGCGCTTTCCTCTTGCCCCTGCCACGGATATCAGTATGAAGACCCCACGTCGGGCTATAGCGCAGCCTGGTAGCGCGTCCGTCTGGGGGACGGAAGGTCGCAGGTTCGAGTCCTGCTAGCCCGACCATTTCAAAACCGCCCGTTGCCTGCCGGCCGCGGGCGTTTTTGTAACCACCAAGGGAGCAAGCGATGTATCAGACCGGCGTTCTGCCCAGCCAGCGGATTGGCGACATGATCGCCACCGGCCAGATCATCCCGAGCGCCCCCCTGCAACCCGGCCAGATCCAGCCCGCCAGCCTTGATCTGCGTCTGGGCAATATTGCCTATCGCGTGCGCGCGTCATTCCTGACGGGCAAAGGGAAATCCGTGGCCGAAAGGATCGCGGAATTTCAGATGCATGCCATCGATCTGGGCGCTGGCGCCGTGCTGGAAAAGGGCTGCGTCTATGTCGTGCCGCTGATGGAAAGCCTGGCGCTGCCCGAGGGGATTCAGGCAGTGGCGAATGCCAAAAGCTCGACCGGGCGGCTGGATCTGCTTACGCGCACGATCACCGATGGCGGGGTGGAATTCGACCGCATCGCCCCCGGCTATCACGGCCCGCTTTATGCCGAAATCTGCCCCCGGTCGTTTTCGGTGCTGGTCCGGCCCGGCATGCGGCTGAACCAGATCCGTTTTCGCGCCGGTCACGCGGTGCTAAGCGATGATGAATTGGGCGCGCTGCATGCGCAGGCCCGGCTGGTCGATGGTGATCCGGTCATTTCCGATGGTCTGGGCTTTTCGGTCGATCTGCACCCGGGCGCGGGCGATCTGGTCGGTTACCGCGCCAAACCGCATACCGGGGTGATCGATCTCGACCGGATCGGGGCCTATGAACCAGCCGAGTTTTGGGAAGAAATCCGCACGAATGAGGGCCGCATCATCCTTGATCCCGGCGCCTTCTATATTCTGGTCAGCCGCGAATCCGTGCATATCCCGCCCGATCATGCTGCCGAAATGGCACCCTATTATGCGATGGTCGGGGAATTTCGCGTGCATTATGCCGGGTTTTTTGATCCGGGCTTCGGCCATGACGCCGCCGGCGGCACCGGCTCGCGCGGGGTGCTTGAGGTGCGCTGCCACGAAGCGCCCTTTGTGCTGGAACATGGCCAGATCGTTGGCCGGCTGGTCTATGAACGCATGACTGAGCGCCCCGAAACCCTTTACGGCGCGGGGCTTGCGTCAAACTATCAGGGACAGGGGCTGAAACTCAGCAAGCATTTCCGTGCTACATCCGCCCGATCCGGCGGGTGACCTTGGCCGCCTGGCGCGCGCGTTTGGCAACTTCACGGCTGCGCGCATTTGCACCCGGCGGCGTGCTGCCCGATGCGCCCTTGCCGCCCATCCGCGAAATGCCCTTGTTGATCCCCCGGCTGATCAACGGGCGCAGGACCATGCGCAGCACCATCCCGATCATTCTGTTCATATTCATCGCCAAATCCCATCTTGATAGACCACATATATACGAATATCAGCGGCCATTTCCATGAAATCTGTCAATCCGGGTCAAACAATTGTGCCTGTCCGGGGGCGGGTTCATCCTCGGCCTCGCCCGGCATCGGGCGGTTATCCAGCAGACCGGCGGCGCGCAATTCCTTGATCCCCGGCAGATCGCGCGCGCTTTCCAGCCCGAAATGATCCAGAAATGCCTCGGTCACGACATAGGTGACCGGGCGGCCGGGCGTGAGTTTGCGGCGGCCAAAGCGGATCCATTCCAGATCGATCAATTGATCGATCGTGCCCCGGCTGACGGAAACGCCGCGAATTTCCTCAATCTCGGCGCGGGTGGCGGGCTGGTGATAGGCGATGATCGCCAAGGTTTCGATCGCCGCGCGCGACAGTTTGCGATTTTCCACCGTCTCGCGCTGCATCAAAAAGCCCAGATCCGGCGCGGTGCGCATCGCCCAGCCATCGCCCACCTTGATCAGATGCACCCCGCGCCCCTCATAGCGGCGGCGCAGACGGGCCAGGGCCTCGGCGGCGTCCGACCCATGGGGCATGCGCGTGTTCAACGCCGCCACGCTCAGCGGCTCGGTGCTGGCGAACAGGATCGCCTCGACCATGCGTTCCTGCGCCTCGATCGCGGGGGCCAGAAACAGCCCGGCGCGCAGATCATCATCGGGGGCGGTGCTCATGCCGGTTTCTTTCGAATTTGCAGCGGGCCGAATTCTGCGGCCTGCCGGATTTCGGCCTGCCCGGCTTTCACCAGTTCGAGCGAGGCCGCAAAGGTCGCAGCCGTGGCCGAACGTTTGCGGCGCGGTTCCTGTGCCCACCCCTCGGGCAGCCAGGATTCCAGCGTCGCCCAATCGGTTGTGGTGCCGATCATGTCGCGCATCCGTTCCAGCGCCTGTTCCATCGTCAAGATCGCCTCGCGGTCCAGCACAAAGGGGCGGAAATCATCGCGGGTGCGCAGCCGGGAATAGGCCTGCATCAGATCCAGCAGATTGGCAGTGTAGCGCACCTTGCGCAGGCGCTGCACATCTTCGGGCAGGCCACGGGCAAAGAAATCGCGCCCCTTTTGATCGCGCGCCATCAGTTGCGCGCCCGCCTCGCGCATCGCCTGCAGCCGTTCCAGTTGAAAGGCCAGATGCGCGGCCAGTTCTTCGCCCGAGGGGCCTTCGTCCTTGGGATCGGGGGGCAGCAGCAGCCGGGATTTAAGATAGGCAAGCCAGGCCGCCATCACCAGATAATCCGCCGCCAGTTCAATGCGCAGCGCCTTGGCCTGTTCGATGAATGCCAAATACTGTTCGGCCAGTTGCAGCACCGATACCCGGCGCAGATCGACCTTTTGCGTCCGCGACAGCGTCAGCAACAGATCAAGCGGGCCTTCAAACCCATCCACATCGACGATCAGCGCCTCGGTCGCAAGCCGGGCTTCAACGGTGGTCTGGCCTTGGGGATCTATGACGGCATGTTCCATCCTATGCGCCTAGCATGGCGTCAAACTCGGCGGCAAGGGCGGTGATATCCAGCGGTTGGCCTTTGGGCCGCGCGGCGATCACCGCATCGGCGCGGGCCTGCGCCATGGCGCCCATCGGGCCGCAGGCATCCGCCACCTGCACCATTTCGGCCATATCGCCATTGCAATGCAGCACCAGATCGCAGCCGGCCGCGACCGAGGCCCGGCCGCGCGCACCGATATCGCCCGATAGCGCCTGCATTGCGATATCATCGCTCATCAGCAATCCGGCAAAGCCGATTTCCCCGCGGATCAGATCGATCACCCTGGGCGATTGCGTGGCGCATTGCGCCGGGTCGAGCGCGTCATAGACGATATGCGCCGTCATCGCCATCGGCAGATCCGCCAGCGCGGCGAAAGGGGCGAAATCCGTGGCACGCAGCGCGGCCAGATCCGCATCCACCCGCGGCAGATCAAAATGGCTGTCCGCCGTCGCGCGCCCATGGCCGGGGATATGTTTGAGCACCGATTGCACGCCAGAGGCGGCCATGCCATCGGCCATCGCGCGGGCCATGGCGATCACCCCATCGGGCGTGGTGCCGTAACAGCGATTATGCAAAAATGCATGCGTCTGGTCGCTGGCAATATCGGCGGTGGGGGCGCAGTTCACGTCAATGCCAAGCGCGGCCATTTCCGCACCGATCAGCGCGCCGCGCAGCCACATGCTGCGCGCGGCCTGCGCCGGGCCCACACGCGTGACCTGATCCAGCGGCGGCAGAAATTCGCGCCAATGCGGCGCGCGCAGGCGCTGGACCCGCCCGCCTTCCTGATCGATCAGGATCGGCGCATCGCGGCCCACAGCCGCGCGCAAAGCGGCGCATAGCCCGCGCAACTGATCGGGGTTTTCCACATTGCGCGCAAAAAGGATAAACCCCCATGGCTGGGCCTGCGCGAAAAACGCAGCCTCATCCGCGCCAAGCACCGGCCCGGCGCAGCCAAGGATAAACGCCCCCTGCCCGGCCATGCTCAGCGCGACGTGGCCGGAACGCAGGCGGCGTTTTCCGCCACCAGCGCCGCGCAGAAACGCTGCGTATCGGCCAGATCCGCAAACCCGGCGGCGCGCAGGCGATAGAATGTATTACCGCCCGATTGTGCCTGTTGCACCACCCGCGATTTGCCGGCCAGATAATCGCCAAAGCGCGCGGCCAGCCTGTCCCATTCGGCGCGGGCCTGTTCGGGCGTGTCATAGGCGCCGAATTGCACCAGCCTTGTGCCCGCAGGCAGGGTGGCGGCGTCAAGCTCGGGCGTGGCGCGCAAGGCAACAGGGGTGGGCGCCACCGCGCTTTCGGTGCGCAGATGCGCAGGGCGCGGTTGCGGCACGGGCGATCGGAAACCGGCAAAGCCGCTGCCCGGTGCGGGGGCGGCATCCGCATCATCCATCGAATCTGCCGCGATCATTTCCGCCAGCGCAAGGGCAACCTGCATCGGATCGCGCCCCGATGGCAGGGCCTCGGGCACGGCGTCAGGTGCCCGATCGGCAGCGGTCAGAACGTCATCCGGTTCCGGCGCGACATCGGCAGCGGCCAGCACATCATCGGGCTGGGCCACAACGCGCGGTGCGGCGGCGGGTTCATCTGCTGCCTGAAGCTGGGGGACAAGCGCTGCCTGCGGCTGATCCTCATCCGCCAGGCCGATCCCGCGCGGGGCAAGCGCCAGCCGCTCGGCCGGGGGCGCGGCCTCGCCCTCGGCGGCGATGGCATTGACGGCCAGCCCCTGATGCGCGGCTTGCTGGCCGCCGGGGTTTTCGGGCGCCATACGCATCGGCCCCTCAAGTGCGGCCACAACCGGCACGCCGGTCACGTCACGCACCAACAATTTGTAACCCCAAAGCCCCAGCCCCGCGATCAGCGCGACCGAAACCAGCGCGCCCGCCACATTGGTAAACCGCTGCACGGCACCGCCAAAGCCCCCGCGCGGGGCATCATCATCGCTATCATCGGGGGTTTCAGGCCAATCGTGCGGCGCGAAACGTCCCGCGCCATCCGCATCAAGATCGCCGTAAAGCTGCCAGCCATCGCCAGTAGCCGCGCCCTGCCTGCCATAGTCGTAAACTGCCATCATCGCCTCACTGGCCCGCCGTTTTCCCGGTCGGGTCTGCCTGCTCGTTATCCCCGATAAGGCCAGCCGTGCGCTTGTTGTCAGCGCATCTCGCTTGCCGGGGTCACGCCCAAGATACCAAGACCGGCGGAAATAACAACGGCAACAGCGCGCGGCAGGGCGATTTTCGCGCTTGAGGCCGCCGCGTCGCCCTCATGGAGGAAGCGCAGGGCGGGTTTGTCATTGCCCCGGTTCCAGAGCGCATGAAAATCCGAAGCCAGTTCATAGAGATAGAAGGCGACCCGGTGCGGCTCATGCCCGCGTGCCGCGATCTCGATGATCCGGGGCCATTCGGCAAGCTTCCGTACAAGCGCGAATTCCGCCTCATCCTCCAGCTTCGGCGCGTCCGTCAGCGTGATCCCCGCCGCCTCGGCCTTGCGCAGGACGGAACAGATCCGCGCATGGGCATATTGGACGTAAAACACCGGGTTGTCCTTCGATTGCTCCAACACCTTGGCGAAATCGAAATCGAGCGGCGCGTCGTTCTTGCGGGTGAGCATGTGGAAGCGGGTCACATCGGCCCCCGCCTGTTCCACCACATCGCGCAGCGTGACAAACGTGCCGGCGCGCTTGCTCATCTTGAACGGCTCGCCGTTCTGGAAGAGCTTCACCAGTTGCACCAGCTTCACATCGAGCGGCACCTTGCCCCCCGAGAGCGCCGAGACCGCCGCCTTCATCCGCTTCACATAGCCGCCATGATCGGCGCCAAAGACGTCAATCAGCTGATCATAGCCCCGGGTGATCTTGTCATAATGATAGGCGATATCGGGGGCGAAATAGGTCCAGCCGCCGTCGGATTTCTTCACCGGGCGGTCCACGTCATCGCCGTGCAGGGTAGAGCGGAAGAGCGTCTGTTCGCGCGGCTCCCAATCCTCGGGCATCTTGCCCTTCGGGGGCTCCAGCACGCCTTCATAGATCAGCCCGGCGGCGTCCAGCGCGGCCAGCGCCGCCTCGATCCGGCCGGTGTCATAAAGCGATTTTTCCGAGAAGAAATGATCCATTTCAACGCCAAGTGCGGCCAGATCGCCCCGGATCATCTCCATCATCCGCGCCGTGGCGAAATCGCGCACATCGTCAAGCCAGACTTCTTCGCCCTGCCCCAAGAGGCTCTCGCCATATTTTTCGCGCAGGGCCGTGCCGACCTCGACCAGATAATCGCCCGGGTAAAGCCCTTCGGCGATATGCGGGGTCTCGCCGCAGGCTTCGCGGTAGCGTTCATAGGCGGAGCGCGCCAGCACATCGACCTGCGCGCCGCCATCGTTGATGTAATATTCGCGGGTGACGTCATAGCCCGCATATTCCAAGAGGCTCGCCAGCGCATCGCCAAAGACCGCGCCGCGCGCATGGCCCACATGCATCGGCCCGGTGGGATTGGCCGAGACAAATTCCACATTC
>JBBAGE010000097.1:0-9339 GCA_041655055.1 Paracoccaceae bacterium | reverse complement strand
ATCGCGCCGTCGCGCAGACGCGGCTCGCGCGTATAGGCGGCAAGCCCGGTGCCCATGATCGTTTCGCTATCGGGATGTAGCAACCCGGCCTCAAGCAATTCGCCGATCATATAGGCAAGGCCGCCTGCTGCGTGGAAATGGTTCACATCCGCAAGCCCGTTGGGATAGACTTTGGCCATCAGCGGCGTGATCGCCGACAGATCGGCAAAATCTTCGGGCGCAAGGATGATCCCCGCCGCGCGCGCCATCGCGGGCAGATGCAACAGCAGATTGGTCGATCCCCCCGTGGCCATCAGCCCCACGATCCCGTTGGCAAAGGCGCGCGCATCAAGGATCTGGCCCACGGGGCGGTAATCGTTGCCAAGCGCGGTGATATCAAGCGCGCGGCGCACGCCCGCGCGGGTCAGCGCATCGCGCAACGGCGTGCCGGGGTTTACGAAACTGGCGCCGGGCAGGTGCAGCCCCATGAATTCCATCAACATCTGATTGGTATTGGCGGTGCCATAGAATGTGCATGTGCCCGGCCCGTGATAGGATGCCATTTCAGCCTGCATCAGGGCATCGCGATCTACCTCGCCCAAGGCGAAACGCTGGCGGATGCGGGCCTTTTCATCATTGGGCAGGCCGCTGGTCATCGGGCCTGCGGGCAGGAATACCGCCGGCAGATGCCCGAATGTCGCCGCTGCGATCACCAGACCGGGCACGATCTTGTCGCAAACCCCCAAAAAGAGCGCCGCATCAAACGTGCCATGCGACAGGCCGACCCCGGCGGCCAGCGCGATCACATCACGCGAAAACAGCGACAGCTCCATCCCGTCCTGCCCCTGGGTGACGCCATCGCACATTGCGGGCACGCCGCCTGCCACCTGCGCCGTGGCCCCATGGGCGCGTGCGGCATCGCGGATCAGGGTGGGGTAATGTTCATAGGGCTGATGCGCCGAAAGCACGTCATTATAGGCGGTGATGATTCCCAGATTCGGCGCGCGCGCCCCGGCAAGCGTGGATTTATCCGCCCCCATTGCCGCATAGGCATGGGCCTGATTGCCACAGCTCAGATGCGCGCGGGCCGGGCCTTTGGCCTGCGCGCCGGCCATACCATCAAGATAGCGCCCCCGCGTATCGTGGCTGCGGGTGCGGATACGCTCGGTGACATCGTGCAGAATCGGGTTCAGCGGCATGGTTTGGCTCGGTTTTTTGGCGCGACATTGGTTATAGATAAGGAGTTAGCGCTAACCTTTCCAGTATTCGATTGCATGCATTGTCCTTGGCGCATGGCGGGAATGCTTTCTTGGCGGTGGTGACGCGACGTCCGAATGCCTATCTGCCTATTGAACGAAACAAGGACATGAAAGGAATAACACATGCTCCCCGAAGCGATCCTGGCAGATGCCGAATACCGCGAAATCGAAGCAGCCGCCCGCAAAGAGCGTTCGCTCTATCTGCGTGCCCGTAGTGAAGCACTGGTAGAGCGTATCAAAGCCGCTTTTGTCTTTGAACGCAAGACCCGTCAGACTTCATAATGTGCGGCTGTCTTGAAAAACGCCCGCGCCGCAAGTGAAAATCCCGGATAATATCCGGGATTTTCTTTTTGTAATTAATTATATAAAACAAGCGGAATGTTTCCGAAACTTTGCGGGTTGTCTCATGTCCTATATCAAGTTCCTCTTAGTAACCGCCTTTGCATTCACGCTTGCCGCCTGTGGCGGGGTGCAGCATGAAACGCCGGTCGATCCGCGCGCCCATGCGTCCGAAGTGGCCGATCTCTATTCGATCAACCGGATCAATATCGAGGTGCCGCGCACCCTGCGTGTATCCGAGGAAGATCGCTATTACCCCAATGCCGATATCGTCTGGCGCGGCGAGCCGGTCGGCGATCGCTATGCCCAGGTCGAGGCGATTTTCCGCGACGGCTTAGCCAATGCCGCGTCGCTGCTGAACGGGCGCCAGAATGTCATCGTCGATGTCGAGGTCACCCGCTTTCACGCGGTAACCGAGCGCACGCGCGCGCGAATCGGTGGCACCTATTCGATTGCTTTCAACCTGCAACTGCGCGATGCGCGCACCGGCGCGGTGATCCAGCCCGCGCGTGTCGTCAAGGCCGATCTGCGCGCCCCCGGCGGGGCCGAGGCGCTGGCCAATGATGCGGCCGGGCGCACCCAACGGGTGGTGTTGGTGCAGCATCTGGGCGGTGTGCTTTTGGCGGAACTGGCCAAGGGCGGCGCGATCTGATCTTGCGAATGGCCTTCTCTGGCCGTGCAGAACATTCTAAGAGGGCGGCATGAAGCCGCTCTCTTTTTCATTTCCGCATCCGGTGCCCGCATGAAAGTGCTGATTGACGCCTGCGTTCTGTTCCCCACGGTGCTGCGCGAAGTGATGCTGGCGGTGGCCGAAAGCGGGCTGTTCACGCCGCTTTGGTCCGACCGGGTGCTTGAGGAATGGGCCCGCGCCGCGCGCAAGCTCGGCCCGTTGGGCGAGGTTCAGGCCCGGGGCGATATCGCGATCCTGCGCAGCCGCTGGCCCGATGCACGCATCGCCCCGCCTGCGGGGCTGGAAGCGCGGCTCTGGTTGCCCGATCCCAATGATATTCATGTGCTGGCTGCCGCGATTGCGGGCAATGCCGATCTGATCGTGACCTTCAATGCCGCCGATTTCCCGCGCAATATTCTGACCGAAGAGGGTCTGGCCCGTAGCGATCCCGATGGGCTGCTGATGCAGCTTTGGGCGGATCACCCCGATGCGGTTCGCGCCGCCGCCGAGCGTGTGCGCGCCGAGGCCACGCGCCTGTCAGGCACCGATCAGGACATGCGCAAATTGCTGAAGAAAGCCGGGCTGCCGCGACTGGGCAAGGCGCTGGCACATTAGGGCAGGGGGCGCGGGGCCCATTTGGCCTCATTCGCCTCGATCGCGGCGATGCGGGCATCCATGCGCGGATGGCTCATCAACCAGACGGGGGTGGCGCCCATGGTGGGCGACATTTCGGCCAGTTTCAGGAACAGCGATTTTTGCGGCCCGGTGCCGATCCCCGATTTGATCAGCAGCGCTGAGGCATAGGCATCAGCCTCATATTCATCATCGCGGCTGAGCCGCGCGGCCAGCAGCGAGACCAGCATCCCCGCGATCCAGGCGCCGAAACCGGGGATAAAACGGCCCAGCACCATGATCAGCGCGGTGCGAATCGCATTCTGGCCGGTGAAATCGATCATGCGCCGGCGGGCATGGCCAAGGGCGACATGGCCCAATTCATGCGCGATGACGCTGGCCAGTTCCTCGGCGGTGACATCGCCCTTGGTATAGCGGTCGTAAAAACCACGGGTCAGGAAAATGCGTCCATCCGGCGCGGCCAGCCCGTTGATTGGCGCAACTTCATAAAGATGCACCCGGATACGTTCGATATCAAGCGCGCGCGCCATCCGGTCGGTCAGCGCCCGCAGGCGCGGATCGGCAAGCTCGGTTGATTTGGCGTCAAGCTCGCGATGGGTCCGCCAGACCGAAAAGCGATACATCAACAGCCCGTAAACCAAGGCCAGCAGGATGGGCGTAAATTTCAACATGCCCCAGATATGGGCAATGACACCCCCCGCGACAAGCGCGAATTACCGCAGCAATAGCTTCATCCCCTCGGCGATGCCTTCAAGCGTCATGGGCACCATGCGCTTGTCAAAGATATCGTTGATTACGCCGATCGAATGGGATTGATGCCAATATTGTTTCGGCGTCGGATTGATCCAGATATTCGCGGGCCAGGTCTGGCGCGCGCGTTGCAGCCAGACCGAACCGGGTTCGGCATTCCAATGTTCCCCCGAGGCGCCGCGCATGGTGATTTCCGTGGGCGCCATCGTCGCGTCGCCGACAAAGATGCATTTGTAATCGCCGCCATAGGTGCGCATCAATTCGGCGGTGGGGGTCTGATCATCCCAGCGGCGCTGGTTGTCGCGCCAGACCATATCATAAAGGCAATTGTGGAAATAATAGGATTCGAGATGTTTGAATTCTGCGCGCGCGGCGGAAAACAATTCCTCGACCACGCGGACATAGGGATCCATCGAGCCGCCGACATCAAGCAACAGCAATACCTTGACCGCATTGCGCCGCTCGGGGCGGGTTTGCACATCCAGATAGCCATGCTGCGCGGTGGCCCGGATCGTGCCGTCAAGGTCCAGCTCATCGGCGGCACCATCGCGCGCCCAGCGGCGCAGGCGGCGCAAGGCGACCTTGATATTGCGCGTGCCCAGTTCGACCGTATCGTCGAAATTGCGAAATTCGCGCTGATCCCAGATCTTGACCGCGCTGCCATTGCCAGCCTCGTCCTGACCGATGCGCAGGCCTTCGGGGTTTTCGCCATCCGCGCCAAAGGGCGATGTGCCGCCGGTGCCGATCCATTTGTTGCCGCCAAAATGCGCGCCCTGCTGTTCGGCCAGCCGTTCGCGTAGCGCCTGCATCAGGGCCTCAAGCCCGCCAGCGGCCTCGATCTCGGCGCGTTCCTGATCGCTTAGATGCCGCCGCGCCATTTTTTCGAACCATTCGGGCGGCAGGTCGATCGCATCAAGCACATCCATCCCGGTGATCTGGTTCATGCCTTTGAATGCCTGGCCGAAGGCTACGTCGAATTTATCGAGGTTGCGTTCGTCTTTGACCATCGCGGCGCGGGCCAGATAGTAGAACCCTTCGATATCATAGGTCACAAGCCCCTGTGACACCCCATCCAGAAAGGCCAGATATTCGCGCATCGTGACCGGCACGCCAGAATTTCGCAGCGATTCGAAAAAGGGCAGGAACATGTTTTACAGCATCCGTTCAATGGCCACAGTCAGTATGAGCCCCAACAGCCCGAAAGCAATCGCAAAAACCGTGCCATATTGCAGTTTGTCTAGCCGGTTGCCGTTGTTGCGGCGCGCCACGATAACGCCGGCAATGGCGCCAATGATGGCAAGAATGATGACGATCAATGGGCTCGTGCCTCCGTATTGCTGGGGGTGAGCGCGGCGATTTCAGACAATCTGGCCTGCACGTCGCGTTCAGCGCCAAAGCCATAACGCGCCCAGATCAAGGAGTCGAGCCGGGTGGCGGCAGCATCCGAACTGCGGCCAAGCGCATCCAGCGCCTCGGCCCGGATCATCAGCATCGCCGCCAGAAGGGCGGCATTTTCCGATGCCCGCACCCGGGCCAGATCGGCATCGATCAGCGCCAGCGCCGCTTCGGCTCGCCCGCCCGACAGCGCATAGGCGGCAAATTGCGGGGTCAGATGCGCGGCATGCAGCGCCGTTTCATCACGCGCACGGTAAAGCGCGTCGGCCTGCAGAAAGGCGGCAAGCGCCACCTGTGGCTGGGATGTGGTAAAAAGCCGGCCCAGAACGTAATAGGAAAACGCCGTGCGATTGTCGTTCCAGCCGGCCGCGCGCGCGATATCAAGCGCGCTTTGCGCGGCCCGGTGGCGCTGATCGGGTGCGCCGGGGCCAAGGGCCGTGGTGATCGCCTCGCTCCATTCGCGCGGGGTGGGGCGCGCGCCCGGGGTGGCGATGCGCGCGCCGGCGGGGTTTTCGCGCGCCAAAATCGCGGGCAGGGCGGCGGCCACTTCGGCCCGGGTCATGCCCGAGCGCAATTCCGGCGCATAGGTAACGCGCAGCATCAGCATATCGAAGCCGGTCAGAACGACATGCATATTGTCATCGTTGAACACGGAATCGGGCAGACGATACAGATCATTAAGCGGCCCCAGCGCTTGCGCCAGTTCTTCGTTCAGGCAATCGCGGATTTCCTGCGGGCCGACATCGGTGGGGATGAAAACCGAAAGCGTGGTGCGGGTGTCCAGCGTCGTCCAGTCGAGATCAGGGCTGCGGCGTTTGGCGGTGTAATCGGCCCAGCCGCTGACACGCGGGACAACGAAACACATCGCCTGCGGAACCAGCCGGCGCATCTGGTTGCCGGGCACCAGTTCCACGGTGATGGATGCGGGCTGGTGTGCGGGCACCGGGGTTATGGTGATCCCTGCCTCATTGCGCAAACGGCCCAGCACCCGCGCGAGATCGGGGCCAAAGCTTGGCGGTGCGGCCCCAAGGGCGCGCAAGGTGATCGGCCCCTCGAACCGGGTCAGGACCGGCAGCATTCGCCCGCTTTCAAGCTGAAACGACAGGTCAAGAAAATCCTGCGCCATGGCGGCATTGCTGCGCTGTGGTGGCGCGGGGCGCGGGGGGCCGAAATCGGGCGCGCTGGTGGCAGGCCCCGGGGGCGGCGCCACCACGCCCGGCGCACAGGCCCCAAGCCCCAGCATCAGCGCGCCCGCGATCATATACGGGCGCGCCGCGCGGTGGAACCCGACGGCCAGAGCGCGCGCGATCATGCTAGCGCTGTTGGCGGCGCTGCAAAAAGGCCAGCCGTTCGAACAGATGCACATCCTGTTCGTTTTTCAACAATGCCCCATGCAGCTTCGGCAGCGCCGAGGATGCATCGCGCGCCAGATCTTCGGGGGCCAGATCTTCGGCCAGAATCAGTTTGAGCCAATCGAGCACTTCTGAGGTCGAGGGCTTTTTCTTCAGCCCTGACATTTCGCGGATTTCATAAAATTGCGTCAGCGCCGTGGTCAGCAATTGCTGCTTGATGCCGGGGTGATGGACTTCGACGATCTGTTTCATCGTCTCGGCATCGGGGAAGCGGATATAGTGAAAGAAACAGCGGCGCAGGAAGGCGTCGGGCAGTTCCTTTTCGTTGTTCGAGGTAATGATGATGATCGGGCGCTGTTTGGCGCGGATGGTCTCGCCGGTCTCGTAGACGTGAAATTCCATCCGGTCGAGTTCTTGCAACAGGTCGTTGGGAAATTCGATATCGGCCTTGTCGATTTCATCGATCAGCAAAACGACCTTTTCATCGGAATCGAACGCCTGCCACAGCTTGCCTTTGCGGATGTAATTGGCAACGTCATGCACGCGCGCTTCGCCGAGCTGGCTATCGCGCAACCGGCTGACGGCATCGTATTCATAAAGCCCCTGCGCGGCCTTGGTGGTGGATTTCACGTTCCATTCAACGATCTGCAGCCCCAGCGCATCGGCAACCTGACGCGCCAGTTCGGTCTTGCCCGTGCCCGGTTCGCCCTTGACGAGCAGCGGGCGTTCCAATGTCACCGCGGCATTAACCGCGATCGTCAGGTCTTCGGTGGCGACATATGCGTCGGTTCCAGTGAATTTCATGGTGTTATCAGGGCCCTGTCTGTTGGTGTTCAGGCAGCGGGTGCACTGCCGCAATCGACGCGACTATGACCGCATCGGCTAGTGACATCCAGTATTAACTGCGTTAGAGGAGCGGCAAGAGAATGAACCGTCCAACCTTCGGTCGCTCTGACTTCGGGCTGTGTGTTTCGTTCCGCCACTTTGTGGTCAAGGAAGCCAGAAAGGGAAGAAGCATGAAAGTAGAGGTGTTCTTGCCCGACGATTATCGCCCCGCCGAGGACGAGCCGTTCATGAACGCACGCCAGCTGGAATATTTCCGGCGCAAACTGTTGGCGTGGAAGGCCGAGCTCGTCGGCGACAGCAAGCAGACAATCGAAGGGCTGCAAGATAGCACCCGCAATATACCCGATATCGCCGATCGGGCCTCTGAGGAAACCGATCGCGCGCTGGAACTGCGCACGCGTGACCGGCAGCGTAAACTTGTGACCAAGATCGATGCGGCCCTGCGCCGGATCGACGAAGGCGAATACGGATATTGCGAAGAAACCGGCGAGCCTATTTCGCTCAAACGGTTGGACGCCCGCCCGATCGCGACCCTGAGCCTTGAGGCCCAGGAACGCCACGAGCGGCGCGAAAAAGTGCATCGTGACGATTGATTAGTGAATAGTGCATGTGATTTGCGGCCCCGGCCGAATTTGAACATCAGACAGCATCGCAGCCCATGGCCGCGGTGCTGTTTGCATCTCGGGGGCCTTTGATGCGGGGGGGGCTGGATATCACCGTGCTGGGCGGCGGTATCGGTGGGCTGGCCACGGCCACGGCGCTGGCGCGCGGTGGGGCATCGGTCACCGTGCTGGAACGGGCCGAACGGATGACGGATATCGGCGCCGGGGTGCAGATATCGCCCAATGGCGGGCGGGTGCTTGCGGCGTTGGGGGTCGATCAGCGCGCGGGGATCAGATCGCAAGCGGTGCAGATGCGCGATGGTCAGGCGCGCGACGGGCGCCCGGTGCTGCGGCTGGATCTGGCGCATCAGGTGCATCGGATGTGGCATCGCGCCGATCTGATCGCGGCCTTGGGCGATGCCGCGTTGGCGGCGGGTGTGCGGGTGCAAACCGGCGCGCAAGTGGCGCAGATCTTGCCGGGCGGCGCGGGAATGGACCTGCGCATGGCCGATAGCAGCAGCCGGCAGGCGGGCATCGTGATCGGGGCCGATGGTCTGCATTCGCGGCTGCGGCCGGTGCTGAATGCGCAGGCCGCGCCGTTTTTCACCGGCCATGTGGCCTGGCGCGCGCTTGTGCCCGGCGATGGCGCCCACCCGCCCGAGGCCCGGATCTGGATGGGCGCGGGGCGGCATCTGGTCAGCTATCCTTTGCGGGGCGGCGATCTGATCAATATCGTTGCGGTCGAGGAACGCGGCGACTGGGTGGCCGAAGGCTGGTCGCATCCCGGTGATCCGGGCGATCTGCGCGCGGCTTTCGCCGATTTCGCGCCACCGGTGCAGGCATTGCTGGACCGGGTCAGCGCGGCCCATATCTGGGGCCTGTTTCGCCATGATGTCGCGGCAAAATGGCATGACGGGCAGGGACATGCGGTGCTGGTCGGTGATGCCGCGCATCCGACGCTGCCCTTCATGGCGCAGGGCGCGAATATGGCGCTGGAAGATGCGATGGTATTGGCCAATTGCATGGCGCATCACCCGCCCGCTGCCGCATTCGCGCGCTATCAGGCGCTGCGCCATGCGCGGGTCGCGCGGATCGTGGCCACGGCCAATGCCAATGCCGGCACCTATCATGTGCGCGGGCGGCTGCGCCCCGCGCTGCTGGCGGGGATGCGGATGGCGGGGCGGATCGCGCCGCGCCTGCCGTTGAAAAGATTTGACTGGATTTACGGCTATGACGCCACTAGTTGGCCGCTAACGCCGCGATGATCCGGGAAAAATCGGCAGCCTTCAGGGATGCCCCGCCCACCAGCGCCCCATCCACATTGTCGATGCCAAAGATCGCGCCGGCATTATCGGGTTTGACCGATCCGCCATAAAGCAGCCGGATCGCATCTGCATCGGCCAGGATGCCGGCCAATTGCGCGCGCATGAAATCATGCACTTCGCCAATCTGATCGCGCGTGGGGGTAAGCCCGGTGCCAATCGCCCAGACGGGTTCATAGGCCACCACCAGCC
>JBBAGE010000096.1:0-9390 GCA_041655055.1 Paracoccaceae bacterium | reverse complement strand
CAGCGCCGCCGGGGCGGTGACCACGTCACTCATCACGAAACCTCCCACTGTCCCGCATTCGCGGGTTATGGGCGTGATAGTGACAACGCGTTCGCAGAAATCAAGCGTTAGTCGCCATTGGCATCGGCGCGCGATTTGCCCGCCACATCCATCGCCAGCGTCGCCGCCATGAACCGGTCAAGATCACCATCAAGCACGCCTTGGGTATCGGATGTTTCCACCCCGGTGCGCAGATCTTTGACCATCTGATAGGGTTGCAGCACATAGGATCGGATCTGGTTGCCCCAGCCGGCGTCGCCCTTGTTATCATGGGCCTCGTTGATCGCGGCATTGCGCCGGTCGAGTTCCAGTTGATAAAGCCGCGATTTCAGCGCCTTCATCGCGATATCGCGGTTCTGATGCTGGGATTTCTGGCTGGATGTCACCACGATGCCGGTTGGAATATGGGTGATGCGCACCGCCGAATCGGTGGTGTTGACGTGCTGACCACCGGCGCCAGATGAACGATATGTATCGATGCGGATATCATTGGGGGCCACGTCGATATCGATATTGTCATCGACCACCGGATAGACCCAGACCGAACAAAATGACGTATGCCGCCGCGCCGCGCTGTCGAAGGGCGAAATACGCACCAGCCGGTGCACACCGCTTTCGCTTTTCAGCCAGCCATAGGCATTATGGCCCGAAATCTTGTAGGATGCGGATTTGATCCCGGCCTCTTCGCCAGGGGTTTCCGATTGCAATTCGACCTTATAGCCCTTTTTCTCGGCCCAGCGGACATACATCCGCGCCAGAATGCTGGCCCAATCGCAGCTCTCGGTGCCGCCCGCGCCCGAGTTGATTTCAAGGAAGGTGTCATTGGCATCGGCCTCGCCGTCCAGCAGGGCTTCCAGTTCCTTTTGCGCGGCGGTGGCGGCCAGTTCTTTCAGCGCGGCTTCGGCCTCGGTCACGACTTCGGTGTCGCCCTCGGCCTCGCCCAGTTCGATCAGTTCGATATGATCGGCGCGGTCACGCGCGATCTGTTCGGCGGTATCCACCGCATCCATCAGGGCCTGACGTTCGCGCATCAGCTTTTGCGCCCGCTCGGGTTCGTCCCACAGCGCAGGATCTTCGATCATCGCGTTGAATTCTTCGAGCCGGTGGCGGGCCGTTTCCCAGCCCAGACGTTGCTTGAGCAGATCAAGCGATTTGTCGATGGCCGCGAGGGTATTCTGGGTCTCAGCGCGCACAAGTGCCCCTTTCGGATATTGGTTTCGGCCCCTAGATATGCATTCAGCCGCAGCGGGTAAAGGGCCCTAATACAGCCCGCCCGCCGACACCGACTCAAGCGAGGGCTGAACCGGCACATCGATCACATCGCCATCCGACGTGCGGATGCTTTGCGAATCATTGCCCAATTCCGAAGGCGTGAACATCGGCAGATTGGCCCCCATCGCGAAACCCCCGTCAAAGGCGATGCCGAACACGGGCTCTTCGCCGTCGCGGAAATATTCGGCCACCACATTGGGGCCGGACGCATCATCAGGCAGGCGCGCACCGGTAAAGCGGTCGATCTTGATGAAATGGCCCCCTGGCGGCAGGGTGAACGGGCCGCCGCCATATTTCTGGGTGGCCGTTTGCATGAAAGAATTGAACACCGGCCCGCAAAATCCGCCGCCCGAGGCGCCGGGCATATGGCGCGGACGGTCATGGCCGATATAGCACCCCGCCACGATATTCGACGTAAAGCCCACGAACCAGGCATCCTTGTTGTCGTTGGTGGTGCCGGTCTTGCCGGCCACGGGCACCGGCAGATCGATCCGCCCGGCCGCCGTGCCGCGGCTGACCACGCCCTGCATCATCGATGTAAGCTGATAGGCGGTGACCGCATCCATGACCCGTTCGCGATTGCTTTCGATCAGCGGCGCAAGCCCGTCGCGCAGGCTGGGCGCGTCACAGTCGGTGCAGATGCGCTGATCGTGGCGATATACCGTATTGCCCCAGCGATCTTGCACCCGGTCCACCAATGTTGGCTCGACCCGCTCGCCCCCATTGGCGAACATGCCGTAAGCGGCCACCATCTTGAACAGGGTCGTTTCCTCGGACCCAAGGGCATTGGCCAGAAACGGCTGCATATTGTCGTAGACGCCGAAACGTTCGGCATAAGAGGCCACGATATCCATGCCGACCTCTTGGGCCAGCCGCACGGTCATCAGGTTACGCGATTGCTCGATCCCGGTGCGCAGCGGCGTCGGGCCATAGAATTGGTTGCTGGCATTGGTGGGCCGCCAGACCCCTTGGGGGGTGTTTACCTCGATCGGGGCATCGATCACGATCGTGGCGGGGGTAAAGCCACTGTCGAGGGCTGCGGCATAGACAAAGGGTTTGAACGACGAACCGGGTTGGCGCGTGGCCTGTGTGGCGCGGTTGAACACCGAATGTTCATAACTGAACCCGCCCTGCATCGCGATCACCCGGCCATTGGTGACATCCATTGCCATAAAGCCGCCCTGCACCTCGGGCACCTGACGCAGGGTCCAGCGGATGAAACTGCCATCGCTGTCAGACACCATCCGGCGGACATGGATCACATCGCCCACCTCCAGCAGATCGCCCGCCACCTGCGCCTGCCGCCCGAGCGAGCCGTCGGCATTGCGCTTGCGCGCCCATTGCACATCGCGCGCGGGAATCCAGTGGCCGCCTTCGACCCCATCCACGCCCTCGATGCCGATGCGCGCATCATTGGCGCCGATTTCCAGCACCACCGCCGGATGCCATGGCGCGGTCAGATCAATATCGCGCGCAATGCCGACACCGGCCAAAGCGGCGCGCCATGTGGCCTCATCGACCAGAACCCCCGGTTCGAGCCGATGCTGCACGGGGTGAAAGACCCCCTGCCCGCGGTCGATTTCTTCGAGCTTCTGGCGCAGGGCGCGCGCGGCTTCGCGCTGCAAATCGGGATCGACCGTGGCGCGGATCGCAAGGCCCCCGGCAAAGAATTCATCCTCGCCAAAAGACCGGCTCAATTGGCGGCGGATTTCATCGGTGAAATAATCGCGCGGCGGCAATTGCGCGCGAAATGGTTCGTAATCGCCGTTTTGCACGCTCAGCAGCGGGCTTTCGATCGATGCCTGCATAAGCTCGGCGGTAATATAGCCATTTTCATGCATTTCGCGCAGCACGAAATTGCGCCGCTGGGTCACGCGTTCCTTGGCACGCACCGGGTGATAATCGGACGGCGCCTGCGGCAGGGCGGCCAGAAACGCCGCCTCGGCCGGGTTAAGATCGACCAGCGGCTTGTTGAAATAGGTCTGCGCGGCGGCGGCCACGCCGAAACTGTTCTGCCCCAGAAAGATCTCGTTCAGGTAAAGTTCAAGAATCGCTTCCTTGCTCAGCGTCTGTTCCAATCGTGCGGCAAGGATCAATTCCTTGATCTTGCGCTCGGCGCTGCGATCGGATGACAGCAGGAAATTCTTCATCACCTGTTGCGTAATGGTCGAGGCCCCGCGCAGCCGCCCGCCCTGCAATGCATCGACCGCCGCCGCTATCATCCCGCGCGGATCATAGCCGCGATGTTCATAGAAATTCTTGTCCTCGGCGGAAATGAAGGCCTGTTTGATCAGCGGCGGAATATCGTCGGCGGGCACGAACAGGCGCCGTTCGCGGGCAAATTCATCAATAATCCGGCCCTCGTTCGAATAGACCCGGCTGATCGTCGGCGGCGTATATTGCGCAAGCTGTTCATGGTTGGGCAGATCCCGGCCATAATACCAAAACACCCCACCCACGGCCACAGCCGCCAGAAACACTGTCGCCGTCAGCGCAGAAAAGATCGTGCCTATAAAGGAAAGGATGAACCTGACCACGTTCCGCGCCCTCACATCATTGTCCGCAGTATACCGATCTAGAGCCGTGGCGAAAGGCAGACAAGTCCGCATTGGGCCATTTCGCGCCGGAGCCATGCTCACGTTCGATTGATCGCTTGCAGCGCGCGGCGGGGCGGCGTAACCCTCGGGCCATGAATGCTCAAGAAATCCTTCCCATTTATGACCGTGTCGCCGAGGCCTTTGACAAGCTGCGTGACAAATCGCTGTTTGAACGCGCCTGGCTTGACAGGGCGCTGGCCCATGCGCCGGGGCGGCGGGTGCTTGATCTGGGCTGCGGCACGGGCCGGCCGATGGCCGCCTATCTGCATGACCGGCGCGCCCAGATTACCGGCGTTGATGGCGCGGCGGGCATGATTGCGCTGTTTCAGCGCCACATGCCCCATGCCGAGGCGATCCATGCCGATATGCGCGGGCTTGATCTGGGGCGGACGTTCGATTTCATCCTGGCTTGGGACAGTTTCTTTCACCTCAGCCCCGATGATCAGCGGGCGATGTTTGCCACTTTTGCCGCCCATGCCGCGCCGGGCGCTGCGCTGATGTTCACAACCGGCAGCGCCGAAGGCGAGGCCATCGGCGATATCGAGGGCGAGCCGCTATACCACGCATCACTTTCGGCCGAGGAATATCGCAGCCTGCTGGATGATGCCGGGTTCAGCGTGTTGGCCCATGTGGCCGAAGACCCCACCTGTGGCGGGCATACGGTATGGCTTGCGCGCTATCGGCGCTGATCACTTGCGCAAAAGCCGCGCTTCGGCCGCATCCTCGGCCGCCCAGATCAGCAGCGCATCGCGAATGGCCCAGGCGGTTTTCGCCCGCCAGCCCGGATCGCGCAGCGATGCCAGATCGCGCGCGCTTGACATATAACCCAGCTCGATCAAGACCGAGGGCATATCGGGCGCGCGCAGCACCGAAAACCCGGCCTTTTGGCGCGGGCGTTTGTGCATGGCAATCACCGGCGACAGGGTATCGACCACCGCATGGGCCAGCCGCTCGGACCGGGGTTCGGTTTCCAGCCGCGCCAGATCCATCAAAATACCCGCCACCACATCATCTTGCCCGCTCAGATCCATACCGGCTAGCAGATCGGCGCGGTCATGGCGTTCGGCCAGCAATTGCGATGCCGCATCGGACGCAGTTTCCGACAGGGTATAGACCGTGGCCCCTTCGGCATGACCTTCGGCCAGCGCATCGGCATGAAGCGAGATGAACACATCCGCCCCCGCCGCGCGCGCGATCGACAGGCGCTGTTCCAGCGACACGAAAACATCTGCCTCGCGCGTCAGCACCACGTTGAAACGCCCGGCGCGCAGCAGCATTTCCTGCAATTCGCGGGCAAAGGTCAGCATCAGATCGGCCTCGTTCAGCCCGTCGCGTTCGGCGCCCGGATCTATGCCGCCATGGCCGGGATCAAGCACGACGGTCAGCTTGCCTTCGCCGGTCTGGCGCTGTTTGGCGGGGGGCAGATCTTGGCGCGCAGGCCGCTGCCGGGCCAGCGCATCGGCAGGCGCCCCGGCAAGGGCGGCAAAATCCGCCGCGCTGCTGGGGCCAAGCACCAGTTGCAACCGCGCCCCCGCGCCGCCCGTCTGCATCACTGCCGATTTCAACGCCATGGGTTGGGCCAGATCGACGACCATCCGTGACCAGCCCGGCTGCAACACGCCCGCGCGCAGCGCCGAAATACGGGTGGATCGCCCCAAAGCCGCCGGGTCAAAGCCCGCCCAATCGACTTCCGAGAAATCCACCACCAACCGGCGCGGCGCATCAAGCGTGAACACCCGATAGGGCAACGGCTGGCCCAGTTGCAGTTCCAGCACCGTGTCGCGCCCGCGGTCGAACAGTTTGGACGCCGCCGCATCCACCCGCGCCAGCGCCGACAGATCACGCGCATCGGCGGGGGAAATCCACATCAACACTGCCGCACAAAATACGATAAACAAACGCATTTCTAACCAGTTACCCTTTACGCCCGCCCATATAGGCCTCTAGCCGCCGCAGCCCTTCGACAATATCCGCGCGCGCCCGCGCATAGGAAAACCGCAAGCTGGTATGCCCGCGCAGCGGATCGAAATCGAGCCCCGGCGTCACCGCCACGCCCGCATGTTCCAACAATTCCGCCGCAAGTGCGCGGCTGTTATCGGTCAGATCCGACACATCGCAATAGACATAAAACGCCCCGTCGGGCGGCGCGAAATTGCCAAACCCCGCGCGCGGCAAACCATCGAGCATCAATTGCCGGTTGCCGGCATAAACAGCCAGATTGGCCTCAAGCTCGTCCCCCGCATCAAGGGCTGCCAAAGCGGCGATCTGGCTTGCATGGGGTGGGCAGATGAACAGGTTTTGCGCCAGCCGTTCAATCACGCGCACGTGATCCGGGGGCACAACCATCCAGCCCACCCGCCAGCCGGTCATGGAAAAATACTTGGAAAAGGAATTGATCACATAGACATCATCGCTGATTTCCAGCGCGCTGACGCCACGGTTTTCATAATGGATGCCGTGATAAATCTCGTCCGACACAAAGGCGATCCCGCGCGCCGCGCAGGCCGATATCAGCGCCGCCATCTGATCGTGATCAAGCATCGTGCCGGTCGGATTGCCGGGGGAGGCCACGATCAGCCCGGCGAGCCCGTCGATCAGATCATCCGCGATCGGCTGCAATCGGTTCGCGGCCTGCGTCGCAAGCCCCACCGGCACCAGATCAAGCGCGCGCAGGATCTGGCGATAGGAAGGATAGCCCGGCTCCCCCAGCGCCACCTTGTCGCCCGCATCGAAAAGCGCCGTAAAGGCCAAAATGAAGGCCGCCGATGATCCCGCGGTCACCACCACCCGCGCGGGATCAAGCGCCACCCCATACCAGTCGTGATAAAGCCGCGCGATCCGCGCCCGCAATTCCGGCAGGCCAAGCGCCACGGTATAGCCCAGCGGATCAGCCTCCATCGCGCGGGCAAGTGCGGCGCGGGCGGCGCGTGGCGCGGGGGTGCCGGGCTGGCCCACCTCCATGTGGATGATCGTGCGGCCGGCGGCCTCAAGCGCGCGGGCCTGCTCCATCACATCCATCACAATAAAGGGATCGACGGCACTGCGCCTTGAGTTTCGCATCCTGCGCTCCTTAAGATTGGCGATGTGTTGGCATCCGGTGCGGCCAAGGTCAATGGGCCCCAGCCCCGCACTGGACGCAAGCGCATAATATGATAGGTGCAGGACAAGCGCCCATAACCGGAGTTTTCATGATGTTTCTGCGCCAAAGCCTTGCACGTCTTGCCCTTGCTGCCACGATGGCGATGGTTGCGATCCCCGCCGCCGCATTTGATCCAGCCGCGATGAGCGATGCGCAGCGCACCGCCTTTCGCGCCGAGATCCGGGCCTATCTGCTTGATAATCCCGAAGTGGTGATGGAGGCGGTGAACCTGCTGGAACAGCGCCGCTTTGAAGCGCAGATGGCCGAACAGAATGAACTGATCCAGCTTTACTCCGAACAGATCCTGAACGATCCGACATCATGGGTCGGCGGCAATCCCGATGGCGACATAACGATCGTCGAATTTCTTGATTACAATTGCACCTATTGCCGCCGCGCCTTTCCCGAAGTGGGCGAGCTGGTGGAACGCGATGGCAATATCCGCTTTGTCATCAAGGAATATCCCGTGCTGGGCGAAGGTTCGGTGCAGGCGGCGCGCCTGACGCTGGCCATTCGCGCGCTGGCTGGCGACGATGCCTATAAGGCCACGCATGACGCGCTGATGGCGCTCGACCGGCCGTTTGACGATGCGATGGTGGATCAGCAGGCCGAGGCCGCGGGGCTGGACCCGGCGGCAGTGCGCGCCCAGATGCAAGCCCCCGGGACGGATTTGATTCTGGCCGCCAATATGGAACTTGGCAGCAACCTGCGCATCGGCGGCACGCCCAGCTTCATCATCGGCGATCAATTCGTGGGCGGTTATGTGCCGCTGGCCGCGATGCAAGATATCGTCACCCAGGAACGCGGCGACTGACCCCCGTCCCCCGCCTATTGCGCGGGTTCGGATTGCAGATCGGCCGAGCGGGCCTCGATTTCTTCGGCCCGCTTTTCGACCTGTTCAACGATATGATCGATCATCTGGTCATTCGTCAGCTTGTGGCTTTGCTTGCCCGCAAGATAGACCATCCCCGATCCCGCCCCGCCGCCGGTAAAGCCCACATCGGTCATCAGGGCCTCGCCCGGGCCGTTGACGACGCAACCGATGATGCTCAGGCTCATGGGAGTTTTGATATGTTCCAGCCGGCGTTCAAGGATTTCGACCGTCTTGATCACGTCAAATCCCTGCCGCGCGCAGGAAGGGCAGGAAATGATATTCACCCCGCGATGGCGCAGCCCCAGTGATTTAAGGATTTCAAAACCGACCTTGACCTCTTCGACCGGATCGGCCGACAGGCTGACACGCAATGTATCACCGATCCCCGACCACAGCAGATTGCCCAGACCGATGGCCGATTTGATCGTGCCCGAAGTCAGCCCGCCCGCCTCGGTGATGCCCAGATGGATCGGGGCATCCGTCACCTCGGCCAGCCCCTGATAGGCGGCGGCAGACATGAATACATCCGATGCCTTGACGCTGATCTTGAATTCAAAAAAGTCGTTGTCTTGCAGGATGCGGATATGTTCCAGCCCGCTTTCGATCATTGCATCCGGGCAGGGTTCGCCGTATTTTTCCAGCAGATGTTTTTCCAGACTGCCGGCATTCACGCCGATGCGGATCGAACAGCCATGATCGCGCGCGGCCGAAATCACGTCGCGCACCCGCGAGGCATCGCCGATATTGCCGGGATTGATGCGCAGACAGGCGGCGCCTGCCTCGGCCGCCTCGATCGCGCGTTTATAGTGGAAATGGATATCGGCCACGATCGGCACCGGGCTTTCGCGGCAGATTTCGCGCAGCGCGCGCGACGCATCCTGATCGGGCACGGAAACGCGCACGATATCGGCCCCGGCCTCAGCCGCGCGGATCACCTGCGCCAGTGTCGCACTTGCGTCGGAACTGTCGGTATTGGTCATGGTCTGCACCGAAATCGGCGCGTCGCCACCGACGGGCACATTACCAACCATGATCTGACGCGAAGCGCGGCGCGTGATGTTGCGCCAGGGGCGCAGAGGATTGTGGGACATGCAAGGCCTCGTATTCCTGATGCGCCAGAGATAACCCTTATCCCCCGGCCGGGCAATGTCTGGCCCGGCCAACGGCGCTATTGCGCGATCAATTCCTCGGGCGCCTGGGCCACATTGATCATATCGGCCAGATCGCTGTCCTTCGACAGATCGGCCAGAACGAAACTTTCCCGGATCGCATCAGGTGCCAGCGCGATATTGCTGACGACCGAGGCACCCACACCCGCCGGGCCGAAAGTTTCCCCATTCACCGCGAAATAAACCGATCCGGCATTGCCCGAACGCAGCCGCGGCGGCAATTCGGTTTGCGGCAATGTATAGCGTTCGCCCGCATCAAGGATTTTTTCAAACAGCACCGTGCCATCGGCGGCCGAAACT
>JBBAGE010000095.1:0-9445 GCA_041655055.1 Paracoccaceae bacterium | reverse complement strand
ACCGGGCGGTGATCCTGTTTGACCGGCTGATCGCCAGCGGCCAGTCGGCGGGGATGTTTTTGCAGATCACGCTGCTGTCGCTGCCGCAGGTGATCGCGCTGGTGCTGCCGATCGCGGCCTTTGCCGCATCGGTTTTCGTGGCCAACCGGCTAAGCGGCGACAGCGAATTGGTGGTGATGCAGGCAACCGGATTTTCGCCATGGCGGCTGATCCGGCCGGTGCTGGTATTTGGCATTCTGGTCGGGGCGGCGCTGGCGGTGCTGGCGCATGTTCTGGTGCCCGGCGCGGTGCGCGAACTTGATATAAGGCAGGCCCATATCGCGCAAAACATCACATCAAGGCTGTTGACCGAGGGGGTATTCATTTATCCCGCCGAGGGTATCACCTTTTACGTGCGCGAAATCACCCCCGACGGCGAATTGCGCGATATTTTCATGGCCGATTCGCGCAGTCAGACCACGCGGACGAATTACACCGCCCGCAGCGCATTGCTGCTGGCCGCCGAGACCGGGCCAAAGCTGGTGATGCTCGACGGAATGGCGCAAACGCTGACGCTGGATGATCAGCGGCTTGCGGTCACGCGGTTTGGCAATTTTTCCTTTGATATCGCCGCACTTTTGCCGGGCGGGCTATCTACCAGCCGCCGGGCCGCCGCCTTGCCCACATCCGATCTACTGGCACCGTCGCCCGCCATTCTGGCCGAAACCGGCGCCTCCCCCGCGCGGCTGATTGCCATGGGGCATGAGCGGTTTTCGCAATCGCTGCTGGCGGTGGTTGCGGCGCTTTTGGGCTTTGCCACCCTGCTATTGGGGGGATTTTCGCGCTTTGGCCTGTGGCGGCAGATCATCTTGGGCGTAGCGTTGGTGCTGGTGATCAAAAGCGTGGACAACACGCTGATCGATATCGCCGAACGCAGCCCCGGCGCCTGGCCCGCGATCTATGGGGCCTCGATGCTGGGCTTTGCCCTGGTGGGCGTGATCTTGTGGGCCGCCGCCCGGCCTGCGCTGTTTCGCGCCCGCGCATCCGGGGTGCGGGCGTGAGGCTCGATCTTTATCTCGCGCGCCGGTTTTTGGCGGCTTTCGCGATGGTTTTCGCGATTTTCTTTCTGCTTTATCTGCTGCTCGATATGGTCGAACAGATCCGCCGCTTTGACAGTGCGGTGCTGGGGCTGCGCGGGGTTTTGCAGATGACGCTGCTTAACACGCCCGCGGGGATCTACGAAATCATGCCGCTGATCACGATTTTGGCGGCGCTGGTGCTGTTTGTGGGGCTTGCGCGCAGCTCGGAACTGGTCGTGGTGCGCGCGGCGGGCCAATCGGCGCTGCGCAGCCTGATGGCGCCGCTCGGGATGGCGGTGGGGATCGGGGTCGTGGCGGTGGCGCTGTTGAACCCGATCGTGGCGGCCACATCGCAGCAATATGAACTGCGTGTGGCGCAATTGCGTGGATCGGGGCAGGTGTTTTCCATCAGCCGCGAAGGTTTGTGGCTGCGACAGGGCGGCGCGGATGGTCAGGTGGTGATCCGCGCCGCGCGCGCCAATCTTGATGGCACCCGGTTGTTTGACGTCTCCTTTCTGGGCTTTGCCCCCGATGGGGCGCCCGCCTACCGCATTCTGGCCGATGAAGCCGAATTGATCCCCGGGGCATGGCGGCTTAGCACCGTCAAACATTGGCCGCTAAATGACACCGCCAATCCCGAACGCGCGGCCACGACCAGCGACGGGCATCTGCTGCCCTCGGATCTGACCCAAGAACAGATCCGCGACAGTTTCGGCACCCCCAGCGCCATTGCCATCTGGGATCTGCCCGCCTTTATCGCCCGGCTTGAGGAAGCGGGGTTTTCCGCGCGCACGCATCGCGCCTGGTTCCAACAGGAAATGAGCCTGCCGGTGATGCTGGTGGCGATGGTGATGATCGGGGCGGCCTTTACCATGCGCCAGTCGCGGCTGGGGCGCACGGGGCTGATGGTGCTTTATGCGATCTTGCTGGCGTTTTCGATCTATTTCATCCGCAACTTTGCCCGCATCATGAGCGAGAATGGCCAGATCCCCATCGCGCTGGCCGTCTGGGCGCCGCCCGTGGCCGCGATCCTGTTGGCGCTGGGGCTGTTGTTACATCTGGAGGATGGATGATCAGCTTGCGCATCCTTGCCCGATATCTGCGCCGCACGGCCGGGGCCGTTGCGCTGGCCTGGCTTGCCGCAAGCGTGCAGGCGCAAGAGGCGCCCATTTCGCTGCTGGCCGACCATGTCCAGATCGAAGGCGGTAATGCCATCACCGCCCGGGGCAATGTCGAAGTGGTTTATCAGGGCAACCGGCTGAATGCCGCGGCCCTGCGCTATGACCGGACGACCGGGCGGCTGGATATCACCGGCCCGATCACGCTTGATGATGGCGCGGGAGTGGTGGTTCTGGCCGATAGCGCCGCGCTGGACGCCGATCTGCGCAACGGTATTTTGCAAAGCGCGCGGCTGGTGCTGGAACAGCAGGTGCAACTGGCCGCGACCGAGATCAACCGCGTCAATGGCCGCTATACCCAGCTTTACCGCACAGTGGCCTCAAGCTGCGAGGTTTGCGCCGCCCGCCCCGTGCCGCTGTGGCAGATCCGGGCCGAACGCGTGATCCACGACCAGGTGGCCCGCCAGCTTTATTTCCACCATGCGCGGCTGGAACTGGGCGGGGTGCCGGTGATGTATCTGCCGCGCCTGCGCCTGCCCGATCCGACCGTGCGCCGCGCCAGCGGCTTTCTGGTGCCATCCCTGCGCGCCAACAGCCAGTTGGGCACGGGCGTGCGGCTGCCCTATTTCCTGACACTGGGTGAACATGCCGATGTCACGCTGACCGCCTATCTGTCGGCGCGCACCCGCACGCTGCAGGCCCGGCTGCGCCGCGCCTTTGCCGCGGGCGACGTGATCTTTGACGGGGCGATTTCGCGCGACAGTTTGCAGCCCGGCGACACCCGGGCTTATCTGTTTGGCGAGGGCAGCTTTGCGCTTGGTCGCGATTTCGACCTGAGTTTCGCGCTGGAGCTGACATCGGATGAGGCCTATCTGCTCGATTACGGCTATTCCGGCGCGGATCGGCTGGAAAACGAAATCGCGCTTGACCGGGTGCGCCGGGATGAACTGCTTTCGGCCCGGCTGATCAATATCCGCACGCTGCGCGCCTCGGAAATCCCGACGGCGGATCAATTGCCGTTTTTGCTGGGCACAGCCGTATATGAGCGCCGCTTTACCCTGCCCGGCACGATGGGCGGCGATGGGGCATGGCGGCTTTTTGCCGATGGCTATGGCCGCGAATCCACGCTTGATCAACTGGGCCGCGACGGGCTGCATATCGGTGCAAGCGCGGAATGGGGCCGCCAATGGCGGCTAAGGCAGGGTGTGCTGGCCCGGCTTGATGGACAGATCGCGCTTGATGCTTTCGCCATCGCGCAAGACAGCACCTATGCGCCGCTGCAATCGCGCATCACACCGGCGCTGGCCGCAGAATTGCGCTGGCCGTTGGCGCGGACCCGCGCGGATGGCGGGCTCGATATGATCGAACCGATTGCCCAGATCGCCTGGTCGCAATCGACCGGCGCAACCTTGCCGAACGAAGACAGCACGCTGGTGGAATTCGACATGGGCAATTTGCTGGATCTGTCGCGTTTTCCCGGCCATGACCGCGTGGAACAGGGGCTGCGCGCCGCTCTGGGCGCAAGCTGGTCGCATTATTCCGCAGGCGGCCACCGGGCCTTTACGCTGGCCGGTGCCCGTGTGCTGCGCAGCGCAGCGGATGGCAATTTCAGCGCGGCATCCGGGCTGAGCGGCGTTCATTCCGACTGGCTTTTGGGCGTGCAGATCGCGATCGACGACACGATGGCGCTGACCAGCCGCAATCTGATTGGCGCGGATCTGGAGCTGACGAAATCGGAAACCCGGCTGGATTGGCAGGGACCGCGCTTTGGTTTGGGCACGGCCTATAGCTATGTGATCGCGGATAGCGCCGAAAACCGGCCCGATCTGATCTCGGAATGGCTTGTTGATGGCAGTTACCGGTTCAACCGCCATTGGACGGGAAAATTCGAAGGCCGCTATGATTTCGCCGCCAATCAGGCCGCAAGCGCGCAAATCGGCATGGAATATCGCAACGAGTGCCTTCATGTCGATCTTTCGCTCTCGCGCCGGTTTACGTCATCGTCTAGTCTCCAGCCAACGACGGATGTCTCGTTTACGGTGGGATTGTCAGGCTTTGGCGGGGGCGAGGATGCGCGCCAGTGGCGGCGCAGTTGCGGCGGCTAAGGCATGGGCAGCACGGACGGCACAGCAAGGAACAAGAGGCAGGACATGGTAAAGGCAACATCACGCAGCGGGCGCACAGGCTGGAAAGCGGCAACGGCGGCGCTTGCGATCACATTGGCGGGGCTTGGCGCAATGCCGGTGGCGGCGCAAAATCTGTTCGCCCCAGTGGTTCAGGTCAATGATCATGCGATCACCGGCTATGAACTGTCGCAGCGCATGGCCTTCATGCAGGCATTGGGCAGCACCGGCGATATCCGCGAACAGGCGCTTGAGGCGCTGATCAACGACCGGCTGCAGACCGAGGCCGCCACCCGCGCCGGGTTTTCCGTAAGCGACGAGGAACTGGAAACCGGCATGGCCGAATTCGCCGGGCGTGGCGGGCTTGACCTTGACCAATTCGCGCAGTTTCTGGCGCAAAGCGGCATTGCGGTGGAAACCTTTCGCGATTTCGTCGGCGCGGGGCTTGCCTGGCGCAAGGTGGTGCAGGCGCGCTTTGGCCCGATCACCTCGGTCAGCGACAAGGATATCCGCTTTGCCATTTCCCCCACGGCGCAGCGTGGTGGTTTGCGGCTGCTCTTTTCGGAAATCTTTCTGCCGATCCGCGATGCCAATGAAGAAGCGCGCAGCCTGCAGATCGCGCAACAAATCGCCACGGCCAGCAATCAGCAGGAATTCGCAGCCTATGCCCGGCAATATTCCGTGGCCCCCAGCGGCGAATCCGGCGGCGTTGTCGATTGGGTCGAAAGCAGTGATCTGCCGCCGCCGCTGGCACAGGCCATGGCCGGGATGGAGATCGGCGCCGTGATGGGCCCGATCGATGCAGGCAATGCGATCGCGCTTTTTCAACTGCGCGGTGTGGGTGAAAGCAGCCGCCCGCCGGCCGTTAATGTCACCGTCGAATATGCTGCCTATCACATCGCGGGCGGGCATTCTGATGCCGCGTTGGCCCAGGCGGCGGCGCTGCGCGCGCGGGTGCAGCAATGCAACGATCTTTATGCCGAGGCGCAGGGCCAGCCCGAGGGGGTTTTGACCCGCGAAACCCTGCCGGTCGCGCAATTGCCCCAAGATATTGCACTGGAACTGGCGCGGCTTGACGATCATGAAATCTCGACCAACCTGACCCGCAATGATGGGCAGGTGCTGGTTTTCCTGATGCTTTGCAACCGGGTGCATGATGCCGAAAACCGCCCCGAGCCAGATGTTCTGCGCGATCAGATCTTTAACCAGCGGCTCAGCGCGCAGGCCGATACCTATCTGGCCGAACTGCGCGCCAATGCCCATATCTGGCGCCCATGAACGTTGCGCCAATCGCACTGACCTGTGGGGAACCTGCGGGCATCGGCCCCGAAATTGCGGTGGCGGCATGGCGCGCACTGGGGCCGGATCTACCGTTTTTCTGGATCGGCGATCCGGCACATCTGCCCCCGGGCACGCCGCTCACGCTGATCGACAGGCCGGATCAGGCGCGGGCGACCCACGGCCTGCCGGTGCTGGCGCATCCCTTTCCCGCGCCCGCCACGCCGGGCCGGCCCGATCCGCGCAATGCCCAGGCCGTGATCGATGTGATTGCCCGCGCGGTGGCACTGGTGGCGGATGGCGAGGCAGGCGCGATCTGCACCGCGCCGATCAACAAACAGGCGCTGGTCGAGGGGGCAGGTTTCACCTTTCCCGGCCATACCGAATATCTGGCGGCTTTGGCGGGGGTGGGCCGCGTGGTGATGATGCTGGCCGCGCCCGGATTGCGGGTGGTGCCGGTCACGATCCATATCCCGCTGGCCGATGTGCCCCATGCGCTGAGCCCCGCCCTGCTTGAGGAAACGATCACGATCACGGCCGATGCCCTGCAACGCGATTTTGCCATAGCCGCGCCGCGTCTGGCGGTGGCGGGGCTGAACCCGCATGCGGGCGAAGGCGGCACCATGGGGCGCGAGGAAATCGACCTGATCACCCCCACGCTGAACCATCTGCGCGCGCGCGGTTTTGATATCGCCGGCCCCCTGCCCGCCGACACGATGTTTCACCCCGCCGCGCGCGCGCGTTATGACGTGGCCATCTGCATGTATCACGATCAGGCGCTGATCCCGATCAAGACCGTGGATTTTGCCGGTGGCGTCAATATCACGCTGGGCCTGCCGTTTGTGCGCAGCTCGCCCGATCATGGCACGGCATTTGATATCGCGGGCAAGGGGCGGGCCGATCCCACATCGCTGATCGCGGCACTGCGCATGGCGCATGATATGGCCGCGACCCGCACAAGGCGCAGCCTGGCATGAGCATCATCGACGACCTGCCCCCGCTGCGCGAAGTGATCGCGCGCCATGATCTGGCGGCACGCAAGGCGCTGGGGCAGAATTTCCTGCTTGATCTGAATCTGACGGCACGGATCGCGCGGCTTGCGGGCGATCTGACCGATGCCGATGTGCTTGAGGTCGGCCCCGGCCCCGGCGGCCTGACCCGCGCGCTGCTGGCCGCGGGCGCGCGCCATGTGCTGGCGATTGAAAAAGACCCCCGCTGCATCCCGATCCTTGAGGAAATCAGCGCCGCCTATCCGGGCCGGCTGAACTGGCTGAGCGAAGATGCGCTTGACGTCGATGTCACCGCGCATCTGACCCCGCCGATCAAGATCGTGGCCAATCTGCCCTATAATGTCGGGACGGAATTGCTGGTGCGCTGGCTGACCCCGCGCGACTGGCCGCCGTTCTGGCAAAGTCTGACGCTGATGTTTCAACGCGAAGTGGCCGACCGGATCGTGGCCGCGCCCGGATCAAAGGCTTATGGGCGGCTGGCGGTGTTGGCACAATGGCGCGCCGATGCGCGGATCGTGATGACCCTGCCGCCCGAGGCCTTTTCCCCGCCGCCCAAAGTCCATAGCGCCGTGGTGCAACTGAGCGCGCTGGCCGCGCCGCGCTATCCGGCGGATGCGGCGGTGCTGTCGCGGGTGGTCAAGGCCGCATTCGGCCAGCGGCGCAAGATGCTGCGCGCATCGCTGCGCGGGCTTGCTCCCGATATCGAAGATCGCCTGCAGGCCGCAGGCATCGCGCCAACCGAACGCGCGGAACAGATCTCGCTAGAAGCATTTTGCGCGCTGGCCCGCGAAATCGCCCGCCCCTGATATGAAAAACGCGGCAGGATCTGCCGCGTTTTGAACCGGGATTATTCCGCCGCGTCGGATGTGTCGCTGGGCACCGGCGCGTCGGGCGGCGTCGGTTTCTTGCGTGTGCGCGGGCGGCTGACGCGCGGCTTGGGCTGGGCGCTGGCCTGATCTTCGGGCGTGGCGACCAGACCGCTATCCCCATCCTCATCACGGGCAGGGCCGGCGGCAGGATCAATGACATCGGGCTGCGGCGCGCTGGCCGGATCGGGGGCGCGGCGGCGCTGCGGGGCGCGCGGCGATTCGCCCTGCGGGGCGGCATCCGCAACCTCGGGCTGGGCGGCAACCTCGCTTGCAGGCGTATCCGGCCCATCGTCGCGCTGCTGGCTGCGTTCGCGCTGTTGAGATTGTTCATGCTGTTCGCGCCGCGCTTCTTGTTCGCGCAGGGCTTCGCTGAGCATCCGGGTATAATGTTCGGAATGCTGCTGGAAATTTTCCAGCGCCACCCGATCATTGGACAGTTGCGCATCGCGTGCGAGTTGGTTGTATTTCTCGATGATCTGTTGGGGCGTGCCGCGCACCTTGCCTTCGGGTCCGGAACTGTCAAACACACGGTTGACGATATTTCCGACCGAACGATGGCTGCTGTTGTTACGGCTCGATTTCGAGCGCGGCCGAGTTTTCGAAGATCTCATAAGATTATGATTTCCAGCCTATTGGTGGCTATTTGCCTGAACCTTTGCCGCGCTTGTCGTGCGGGGATGAACCATCCTGAAGGCCATGCGATTTGTTGATGACGAAGCGAAGGGGGCGCAATCAGCCCCAGCGTCCGCGTAACTTGAATAAGCACGGTTACGTGCCGAAAACAACCCCAATATATGCATATGACGCATTTTTTAAAGGGCGATGCGCGTAAATCCACCGGTTTGCGCCCGCGCGCGCCAGCGGCCCTGCACCACCCGGTCGCGCCGATCCATATCCTGGATCACGCGCACGCCGCGAAATCCGGCCTGCAAAAACAGATCGGATACCGCCGGGCCCTGACGATGACCGATCTCGACCACCAGCCAGCCGCCCTGGTTCAGATAGGCGGGTGCCGCGGCGGTGATGGTGCGGTAGGCCCCGAGCCCGTCGCCCTCGTCGGTCAGCGCGATGCGCGGCTCATGCGCCAGTTCGGGGGCAAGCCCCGCCATTTCACCCGCCGCGATATAGGGCGGATTGGCGACGATCAGATCATAGCTGCCCGAAACTTCGGCAAACCAATCGGATTGCAGGAATTTGGCCCGCCCATCCAGCCCAAAAGTCTGGGCATTTTCGCGCGCCACCGCCAGCGCCTCGGGCGACAGATCAACCCCGGTGCCGCGCGCATCCACACGTTCTGCCAGCAGGCTGAGCAAGATCGCCCCCGAGCCGGTGCCCAGATCCAGCACCGTGGTAAAAGGCAGCGCCAGCGCCGCTGCCACCAGCGTTTCGGTTTCCGGTCGCGGATCAAGCACGGCGGCGCTTACGGTAAAATCACGCCCCCAGAACATGCGCCGTCCGCGCAGATGCGATACCGGAACGCGGTCACAACGTTGCGCGATCAGATCGTTGAACCGATCGACCGCCGCCGCATCGGGCGTGTCATCAAGATGCAAGGTCAGCCGGTCCGGCGCGATATCCAGCGCATGGGCCAGCAACAGCCGCGCATCGCGGATGGGATCGTCAATGCCGTGGGCGCGCAGATTTTCCACCGCACGCGCCATGATTGCGGGCCAGGCGGGGCTCATGCCTCCATTTCCGCCAAAAGCCGCGCCTGATCATCGGCGATCAGCGCGGAAATAACCTCGTCCAGATCGCCTTGCAGGATCTGATCAAGCCGGTAAAGCGTCAGGTTGATCCGGTGATCGGTCATCCGGCCCTGCGGGAAATTATAGGTCCGGATGCGTTCCGAACGATCGCCCGAACCCACCTGCGATTTGCGCATGCCGGATCGTTCATCATGCAGTTTCTGACGTTCCGCATCATAAAGCCGGGCGCGCAGAACCTGCATCGCGATTTCGCGGTTGCGATGCTGCGATTTCTCGGATGATG
>JBBAGE010000094.1:0-9552 GCA_041655055.1 Paracoccaceae bacterium | reverse complement strand
GCTTGGCGGTGTGCCGGTAAACGTGCCGGTGGGCGATGTGTATAGTGGCCTGCAGCGCGGTTCGCTCGATTGTGCCGCCAACGATCCCAGCGGGATCATCGCCGGCTTCCGTTGGGGCGAAATTGCCGACAATATCACCATGATGCCCTTGGGTCTTGTGCTTGGTGGCGCGCTTTTCTCGTATAATACGGATTTCTGGAAGTCGCTCTCTACCGATCATCGCAGCTTGCTGATGGATGAAATGGCGCTCGCAACCGCGCGGATGCTGGTTGAATATCAATCTGACACGCAAGCGAACGTCGAAGGTGGCCGTGCCGCCGGTGCGACGGTGGTCGATCCCGAGCCGTCCTTTATCGCGGCGCGCGATGCGTTCAACGAAGTCTATCTGCAAACCATCGTCGAAGAAGCCATGAGCAGCCGCCGGCTAGAAGATCCGACGCCCGTGCTCGACGAATTCTTTGCGCTGGAACGTAAATGGGCCGAGTTGCTCGACACTGTTGATCGCAGCGATGCTGATGCCATGGCTTCACTGATCCGTGCCGAGATTTACGATAAAGTGGATGTCGAGGCTTACGGCACCCACTAATCAACCATAGAAGGCAGCCCCCTTGTCAGGGGCTGCCTTTCGATTTTATGGAATCGGAGGGCAACCATGTCCGCAATCATCAATCATCTCGGAATTACCGTGGGTGATATCCATGCGGCTGTGGCGTTCTATACGTCTGTGTTTGATCTCGCGGTTTTGGTGCCGCCGCAGTTTCACTCTACTGACACGCCGGCCGCCGAGCGGCGGCGCGATGTGTTTGGGCCGCACTGGGGCGGTATGAAACTTGCGCATTTGGCGAACGACGCGGGCATGGGGTTCGAGCTGTTCGAGTTTGTGGCCCCCGCGTCGCAACCTGCGCAGGACGCATTTGAATATTGGCGGCAGGGGCATTCACATGTTTGCCTGACGGTCGCTGACCTCGACCTGGTGCTTGCGCGACTGATTAAAGCGGGCGGCAAGCAGCGCAGCCAAATTCATCAGGTAAATCCGCAGACGCGGATCGTTTATTGCGAAGATCCTTGGGGGGCGGTGTTGGAACTCAGCACCGGCACCTATCATCAGTTGACGGGCACAGCCCACGAGCATCCGGCAAGGAATGAAGTGAAATGACCACGCTGGCAGATTACCAGAATAAATATCCCGAATTCGCCATCAGTCGCGACCAGGCGGGCGTGTTGCACCTGCGTTTTCATACTGATGGAGATGCTTGGATCTGGTCCGCCCAGGGTCATCGCCTGCTGGGCGATGTGATGCTGGATATCGACGCAGATCGCGAAAACCGGCTGCTTGTTCTTAGCGGCACGGGTGCCAATTTCCTGGGCGCAATTGACCTGCCAAGTTTCAAAGGCATCGCATGGGATGTGCTGACATGGGAGGCCAAGCGGTATCTCTGGGCGATGCTCAATCTGGAAATTCCGGTGATCGCGGCGGTGCAGGGCAAATGCACCATCCACGCGGAAACGGCGCTGATGAGCGATATGATCATTGCGTCAGATGATGCACAATTCGGCGATGCCGCGCATTTGCCGCGCGATGTCGTGCCGGGCGACGGGACACAGATCGTCTGGTCTACATTGCTGGGGGTAAACCGGGCGCGGCATATGCTTTTTGCCGAAAAAATCCTCTCGGCATCCGAAGCGCTTGAATATGGGCTGATTGGCGAGGTCGCGCCGCGCGATGCGGTGCTGGCGCGTGCGATGGAGCATGCCCAACGTATTGCGGCCAAGCCGTCGGTTGTGGCGCGCAATACACGCACGGCCCTGCTTCGGCCACTTCGGCGCGCGTTTGAGGCGGATATGGCGATGGGAATGGCCCTGCAAGGCGCCGCCTATGCCAACCGGCCACATCGGGGTGAAGTGCCGGTTGAACCAGATGATGCCTGAGTTGCAGGCACGCGAACATGCAACGGAGAATATAGCATGAGTGAGACAATTACGGTAACATGGATATTGGCGGATGAACAACGCGTGACCGCCGCGGTCCCGCTGGGTCATTCGTTGATGGAAGCCGCCGTTTCCAACAATGTTACCGGCGTCATTGGCGATTGCGGCGGCGCGCTTGCCTGTGCGACCTGCCATGTTTTTGTCGAAAGCGATGGGTTTGAGCTGCCCGAAGTCAGCCGGACCGAAGAGGAAATGCTCGAATTCGCCGAAGTGCCTGCCGAAGATCGCAGTCGGCTTTCGTGCCAGATCAAGGCAGTGCCTGGCCTTGATGGCATTGTGCTGCGGGTTCCGGGCTGATTGTGCGATATCGGATCGCCTAGAAGAAACGTTCTACCAGCCGCCACGGCCGTATCATGATGGGAGCTATGACCATGACCGACACCAATACGATCGCCCAAACTTCCGAAGGCGTTGCGCTCGATCCACGGATTCCCGTGCTCGATCTTGATCCGTATGCAGATGAGGTGATTGATAACCCCTATCCCTTTCAAAAGGCGCTGCGCGATGCCGGGCCGGTCGTCTGGCTGAAGCAATACGGGGTCTATGCGACCGGCCATTTTGAGACCGCTCAGGAAGCCTTTTCGGATGAGACACGCTTTTTGTGCACCGCCGGTGTCGGGCTGACCGATATCCGCAAACCCGGTTCGTTGCGAGACAAGAATCCGCTGATGGAGGTCGAGCCGGAAATTCACCGCCGCGTGCGCAGCAATATGATGAAGATCATGTCGCCCGTCGCCTTGCGCGGCATGCGAGAGCGGTTCGACGCGCGGGCCGACGCCATCGTCGATACGGTGTTGCAGCGCGGCGGTTTCGACGCGGTTCACGATCTTGTAGAGCCCTATATCCTTGATGTTTTTCCGCCTACGGTGGGGATCACCATTGATCCCGAAACGGTGCTTTTGTTTGGTGATCTGAACTTCAATGCCAACGGCCCGTTCAACGATCTTTATCGCGGGGCGCTGGCACGCGTGGAAAAGCATTTGCCGGCGTTCGAGGATTCGTTTCGCCGCGAAAACATGATCCCCGGCGGGATGGGTGCGCAAATGTATGAATACGAGGACAAGGGCCTGTTTGATGAAGGCACGGCCTTTGCATTCGTGCGGGTGCTGTTTCGGGGTGGCTTTGATACTACCATTGCCGGGCTGGGCAGTGCGCTGTTGCAGCTTAGTCAGCAGCCCGACACCTGGGCATGGCTGCGCGCCAATCCCGACCGCGCGCTGCTCGCGTTTGATGAAGCATTGCGCCATATCTCTCCGTTTCGGGTGTCGCATCGCGTGACTATTCCCGAAGGGTGCGAGCTTGCCGGTGTCCGGCTGGAAGGGGATCAGAAGATGGCGATCTTCATGGCCGCTGCAAATCGTGACCCGCGCAAATGGGAAAACCCCGAGGCGTTCGATATTCACCGCGAAGGGCTGAACGATCATCTCGCCTTTGGGCACGGCGCACATAAATGCATCGGTTTGCTGCTTGCCCGATACGAAGCCGAAGCCCTGTTGAAAGCGATGCTGCGGCGGATCGAACGGCTCGAACTTGCCGCCGATGGGGCGGCTGCGAATTATAAGCGGATCAACACGCTGCGAACGCTGGCGGCTCTGCCCGTGACTGCCGAGGAGGCGGCATAAAATATGAACGACAACATGCAATTACACATCCCCGAGATCACCCGTGACAATCGGCTTGCGGGCAAAACTGCTATCGTTACCGGCGCCGGTTCGGCCGGCGAAATGGGCGGAACCGGGGCGGATATTGCGGTCCTTTTCGCGGCAAAGGGAGCTAATGTAGTGTTGGTCGAGCGTGACGAGGCACGCGCACGCCATACGCTTGACGCTGTCGAGCGGATCGGCGGGACCGGCACCATCGCGGTGACCGATATCACCCGCGCCACGCAGTGCCATGTTGCGGCCGAAGCTGCGCTGGCACGTTTCGGTGCGGTGGATATCCTGGTCAACAATGCGGCAATCGCGCCGGGCGAACAGGAAAACCTTGAATCCATGTGGGATGAAATCATCGACATCAACCTCAAAGGAGCGAAACTGATGTCAGATGCGGTTTTGCCAGCCATGCGCGCGCAGGGAAAAGGGTCGATCGTGCATATTTCGTCTATCGCGGGGATCGTTTCGGGCGGCGGGATCGCTTATTCGGCGTCCAAAGGCGGCATGATTGCCATGACCCGCGCACAAGCACTTGAATACGGCCGCGACGGGATCAGGGTCAACAATGTCGCGCCGGGCCATGTGGCGATCCCGATGGGCCTGAACTTCAAGGGTTGGGACGGTGCCGGCTCCGACGAAGTTCGTGCCCGTCGCGCACGCGCCAGCGTGCTGGGAACCGAAGGCAGTGGCTGGGATATCGCCTATGCAACGCTGTTCTTTGCCTCGGATGAGGCGGGCTATGTTACGGGCCACACCTTGCCGGTCGATGGTGGGACGACGACGGTGATGCCCATTGTGATGGCGGACCGGATTACGGGCTGATTTTAGCCCGCTGGAACGAACGGCGACGGTGCCTTTGTGCCGTCGCCGTTTTTTTTTACCCTTGCGCCTGCAGTGCCTTGACCCGGTCGCGCACATCGCGGAATTCGTCGGTCATGCTGGTCATTTCTGTCGGCTTGCCATGCAGAATTTCATCCATATGGGCCGCAATTTCATCGGCGCTAATACCGGCGACATCCGTGCGCATCCAACCTTCGGTCATTACGCGATAGGTTCGTGCGTAGCGCCCCGCCATAGCAGAAATCGCTTGCCCGTTGATCGCGCAAGCTTCGCTTGCCAGATAAAGCACAGCGGGCGTCACCGTTTCAGGGGGCGAGCGGTGCGCCAACTCTTTTTGTAGGCCGACATTGGTCGCGGCATCACGAGCGGGCACGGCCATTGCCGGATTTTCCTGGGCCATTGGTGAAATCGCGAAAGGCAGGATGGCATTTACCTTGATCCCATAGCCCTCACCCTCCAACGCCAACGCAGGCACCAGGCCGAGCAATGCCGCCTTGGCACTGACATAGGCGCTATTGCCTTCCATGCCGAAATTTGCGGCCGAACTGGTCATCACGATGCGCCCATAGTTTTTGGCTTTCATCACTTTCCATGCGGCCTGTGTGACATAGAATGCCCCCATCAGATGCACGTCGATCGTCTGGCGCAGATTCTCGACCGTCAGCGAATCGAACATCTCGCGGCGCAGGATGCCGGCGTTGTTGACAACGATATCGACCGATCCGAACCGCTCTATTGCCAGCGCGGTGATCTGCGCAGCCTCTGTCGGCGATGTCACATCATGCGTTGACGCGGCGGCCTGCCCGCCAAGGGCGATGATTTCATTCGCAACCTCTTGCGCGCGTGACACGCCCGGGGCGTCCCCGGGTCCGATGTCATTCACGATTACTGCTGCGCCGCCGCGTGCAAGGCCAAGCGCATAATCACGCCCGATCCCACGCCCGGCGCCGGTCACGATGGCGACCCTGCCATCGAAAGAAATCTCTGTCATTGCCTTCTCCCTTATGTTTTCAATGACGCGCCGCTTGTTTTTGGCGCTTAGTATCCAGCGGCCTGATATGGTCCCTCGCCCCGCCGATAGACAAGAAGCGCGCGGGTATAGGAACAGACAAGCTCGCCCGTTTCCACCTGTGCACGCGTTTCGACCATGGCGAGCCCCTGCGTCGGGCGTGACCCCGAGGCGCGGGTTTCAATCACAGTGGATTCCACGCTGAGCCGTTCGCCGGGGCGCACGGCGCGGGGCAGCTTCACATCCGTCCAGCCCAGATTAGCCACCACTCTGCCAAAGGTGCGGGTCGTCAGGCCGGTGACGGCTCCGATGACCAGAGGTTCCCAGATGGAGGGCTCGAAACCTGCGTGTTCACCATGCCAGCGCGGATTGATTTCCAGTGACTCCAACGCATGATGGCGGCTTTCGGCTGCTGTCAGCGTCCGGGGCGGCCAGTGTTCGAATGTCTCGCCGGCGGCAAGATCTTCGAAGAAAAGACCAGTCTGTTCGATCAAAGCGCCACTTTCATCGCTATGATGCAGAAGAAAGCGATCTTGGTCAGCCAGCGGAATATCGCCCACATCTTCGGGATGGCGCCCGGCGCGATACAGTTCGATGCGGCAGTCGATCTTTGCGACCGCGGCGCCCGCTCGATTGCGCCCGGTGATCGTCAACGCGACGATCCCTACATCGGGATCGTCGCCATCCTCGACAGCCGTCACCTCTGATTCTGCGTAAAGCGTGTCATCGCCCAGCACTGGGCTCGTCAAGGCGATGCTGCTGATCCCCAGCAAAGCGCGCCGCCGATACCAACTGCGCGAAATCATCCCGAAAAATCGCTGCAATGTCATCGTGCTGACGCTGAGTGGTTTGCCCCATTCGGTCTGGGCTGCGTAATGACTATCATAATGCAGATGGGCATTGTTGATCAGGTGAACGGAATCGAGCTGATTATCGCGCTGGCTGACATCAAGACCGGGCCGGTGCCGGATTCGCAGCCCGGGCATGGCATCTTCAAAAGACAGGCCAAAGCGTTCGCGGTAGCGCCCCGCCCCAAGGTTAAGGTATCCGTATCTGCTCATATCTCTGCCACTGTCATTGCATCGGTCAGCGGGCGCAGCGATGGCGCATCCTCTAGCCGCAAAAGGGTTGCAAGCAATTGCGCCGCAGGCTGTTTGCCAATGATCGGTGCGGTGCGCCGCAAGAATCGCGCAGCGATCATATCATCCGAGGGAAACAGCAGGTTGGGATCGGTGTGATCCAGCATCAGTTTGCCGCCGTCTTTTAACATGACCTCGACGCTGACCCCCTCATCGACGGGTTCAAGCATGATGCGGTCGGTCAGGGCCACGATTTCTGCGTCCGCATGCGCACGCGCGAAAAAACCCGGATCGTCCACTGGTTTGCCAAGCAATGCGGCTGCCGCGGTGAAACGCGCTGACATTTGCGCTGCAAGCATGTTGGCAAAGGGTTTCGATCGCGAAACGCCGGGGCTGTTCAAACCGTTGGTTCCGGTTGCGGGCCGCCGGATGACCACCTGATCGATTTGTGCGGCATCAAGCGGTGCCGACAAACCATCGACGATCGCCGCAACCGTTGCCTGATTTTGCAAACAGGCGGCAAAGCGTTTCATCCCGACCGAGGCGATTCCATGCACAGCGCGCGGCGCGATCATGATCGCAAGATCGCCCGGTTCACCGCCATAGGTCTGGAAAAAGCCATATTCGCCTTCCAGCGCCTCGCGCGAGGGCAGGGCCCCCGCCATGGCCAGTCGTGCGGCTAGAATGCCGTTACGCGCCCCGAACGCCGCTTGGAAATAGGGCTCCATCGATCCTTCAAAAATACCCTGTGTCGTGCCGCCTGCAAGGTTTGCGGCAATGGCAATCGCGGCGGCCATTTGTTCGTCATCCGCGCCCATGATCGCGGCGGCGGCGCTGGCCGCGCCAAATGCCCCCATAACCCCCAGCGGGCGGAAGCGGCGTTGCACGATGCTGGCAGGACCGGCTGCGCCGATACGGCTTACGGCCTCATAGCCGGTGACGACACCCGCCAGAAAACGCGCGCCAGTGACGCCGGTTTCCTCGGCAACAGCCAGTGCGGCGGGGATGATAAATGTGCCGGGATGGCTGCCTTCGCGCAATCCGCCCGGCCCGCAATCTTCGAGCAGACTGCCATGTCCGATCACGCCGTTGATGAACGCCGCATCTTCGGTATGCAGGCGCGTATCGCGCCCAAACACGAATGCGCCACCCTTTGGCGCGCCCCCAAGCGCGCGCCAAGCATTTTGCGCTGCCGGCAGCCGGCTATTGGCCAGCGAGACCCCAAAGGCATGGACCAGCCGGGCCTTGGCGGCATCTGCTGCGGCTGCGGGCAGGGGGCCGCGGCCGATATCGGCCAGCAGCCCCCCCAGCTGCAGCGCCCAGCCGCTTTCGTCGGGGCTTTGCATCTTGCTGTTTTCCATTGCTCACTCGACCCCTGCGCGGGCCAAAACCAGTTTGGCCACCCGATAATCGGGATTGGTGATGACCTTGCCGCCCAGAACCGCTGCGGGATCGCCCTTTGCGACTGCTTCTTCATAGGCACCGCAGATCTGCCGTGCATTTGCAATTTCGGCCTCGGTCGGCGTCATCACGCGGTTGATGATTTCCAGATGCGCGGGCGATAGCCCGATGCAGGCGGTGTAACCAAGTTCGGCCCATGTGCGGATAAAGGTCTCGACCTTGGCGAGATCCTTGTATTCCGGCACGAGGCTGCCGCCGGTGGCAAAGAGCCCGTAAGCCGCCGCCGCCACCGCGATCTTGGTGCGGGCATAGTAGTTGGAGGGTTCGTAAAGATTGTCGCCCGCCGCGTTGAAAGCGCGCGAACCAACATCTGCGGCATAATCGACGTAGCCGAAATGCAGCCCGACGATGCCGTCGATGCTGGCAATCTGATCCAGCTCGATCATGGCGCGCGCAGTTTCGATCATCACATATAGGCCGCGATCGGGATTAGCGGCCCGAATGATGCTCAAGACTTCGCGTGCCTCATCCGCAGTTTCGACCTTGGGATAGCAAATGATATGATCGGTATCGGCATTGGCCATCGCGACCAGATCATCACGCCCCCAAGGTGTGTTCAGGTTATTCACCCGAACGATCAATTCCCGCCCACCGAAGTAATCGGGCGCGGCAAGAGCCTCAAGGATACGCTCGCGCACCGCGATCTTGTTATCGGGCGTCGCAGAATCCTCAAGGTCCATCATGATACCGTCGGCAGGTGCGTCAGGCACTTTGGACCAGAATTTTTCATTCAGGATCGGCACTTCCAACAGGCTTTTCATCCCCGCATAACGGGCGCGCGGGGTGCTCATGCTTCCACCTCTTTCAGGAAACCACCGAGCACATCAAGAAACTCGTCGGGCTTTTCGCGCAGGAAATAGTGGCCTGCATCAAACCATGCGACTTTTGCATTCGGCATTGTGGCCAGCATCTTGTTTACCACCTCTTCGTCCAGCACGTTGCTGGTGCGGCCAACCATAAGCTGCGTGGGCATCGTCAGTTTTGCAGCCATTTTCCAAAGATATTTGACATCCGGCAGGCTGATCGAGCCGGTGATCCATTGCAGATCCGGGTCGGCTTTGGGCACCAGTTTTCCGGCCCAGTTCTTGCGCAACTGGTGTTTCACGTGAAGCTCGATGAATTCGGGCTGCCACTCGGGGTGATAACCCAGGTAGAACTCGCGCGCGTCGTGTTCATTGCGAAAGCCGCGCAGGTTGGTGGTTTCGGTGATGAAGTCGCGCATCGCCACCGCGCCGCTGGGCGAGTTGGCCGGGCCCGCATCGGATAGCGCGAGCGAGCGGATCATCTCGGGCCGCTCACCGGCCACGGCGATGCCGACGCGCACGCCGTTGGAATGCCCGACAAGATGCAGCGGGCCGGTGCCCATCGCATCGATGAACTTGTGCACGTCATTGGCGAATTGACGGACGCGGTAACCTGTGCGCGCCCAGTCACTATCCCCATGACCGCGCAGATCAAGGCAAAGGACATGGTAATCTTCGGACAGTTTTTGGGCGAAAGGATCCCACGTGTGGCATTGGAC
>JBBAGE010000093.1:0-9651 GCA_041655055.1 Paracoccaceae bacterium | reverse complement strand
GTTTCCGCCCCGCAGGAAGGCGCTGATCCCCGCCACGGCCCCGACGGGGTGATCTATCCCGGTATCTGCCGCCCGGCCCGGCCGCTGTCCGGTCCGTTGCCGATGGGCGCGGCGCTGCGGCTGGATATGCGGCGGGCATGGGATTTGATCGGGGATGATCCATCTTTTATCGAAGAAAATCAAGAGCCTGTAACGCTTACCTATAATACCGCGATTGATGGTATCGGTGATATCGTCATCGCCCGGCGGGATATGGGCACATCCTATCATCTGTCGGTGGTGCTGGATGACGCGGCGCAGGGGGTCACCCATGTGGTGCGCGGGCGCGATCTGTTTGACGCGACGCTGATCCACATCGTTTTGCAACGTATTTTGGGGTTACCGACGCCGCGCTATCACCATCACCGCCTGATCCGCGACGATAGCGGCAAGCGGCTGGCCAAGCGCGATGATGCAAAGGCGATCGCCACCTTTCGCGCGGCGGGTGCCACGGCGCAAGATATTCGCCGCATGATCGGCCTGTAAACTATTGATATATCAGAATTCCGGGGCCATGATCTCGACCTCGTCGCCATCACGCAATGCGGTATAAAAACACGTCCGGCGGTTGGTATGGCAGGCAGGCCCCGTCTGTTCGATCAGCGCCAACAGACAGTCACGGTCACAATCGATCCGCAATTCCACCAGTTTTTGCACATGGCCCGATGTTTCGCCCTTGATCCAAAACGCTTGACGCGAGCGTGACCAATAGGTTACGCGCCCTGTTTCAAGTGTTTTCTGAACTGCCTCGGCATTCATCCAGGCCAGCATCAGCACATCGCCATTGGCCGCATCCTGGGCGATGACCGGAATCAAGCCGCGATCGTCATATTGCAGGCTTGTGGGATCGAAACGCATGGCGCATCCTTTGATCTGGGCGGTTTGCGCCTATCTATGACAGGAATGCAGGAAAAGAAACCCAATGGCTGATAACGATCTCATCGCGCTTTATTCTGGCCGGATTCTGGCGCTGGCGGCGGATATTCCGCATCTGGGCCGGCTGGATGCGCCGCAGGCCAGCGTCAGGCGCCGCTCGCCGCTCTGCGGATCGACGGTGACGGTGGATCTGGATGTCACCGATGGCCGGATCAGCCGCTTTGCCCAGGATGTCAAAGCCTGTGCCCTGGGTCAGGCAGCGGCCTCGATCGTCGGCGCGGCCGCCCTTGGCGCGAGCGAAGATCAGATCAAGATCGCGCGTGATCAAATGTTGGCCATGCTGCGCGAAGGCGGCGGCGTGCCTGATGCGCCCTTTGACGGGTTCGAAGTGCTGGCCCCCGCGCGCGATTATAAAAATCGTCATGCCTCGATCATGCTGGCGCTGGAAGCCACGCTTGAGGCGATCGCCACCGCCAAAGCGGCCAAGGCCGCCGGGTAAAAAGCCGCCGCGCCTGCGGACAAAGCGCGGCGGCAAGGGTATTCTGTCGCCCTGCGGCCTGCGGGTGGGACAGCGGGCCAGCGGCAGAATACAGGCAGAGGCGTCAGAACGTGCCGGGCAGATAAAGCGTGCCGATCAGCATTGCCGCAAGCGCAAACATTCCGATGAAATCCTGCGCAAGGGTGACGGGTTGGCGGGCAATCAGCGATTTGATTTCGGAGAGCATGTCAGGGCCTTTCGTCTGTGTTCCCTGTTTGTTCCATATTGTGCCCGACGTGTAAAGAACTTTTAATGAACATTAATCAGCCGACTTTGATCAGGCGGATCGCCTTGTCCTGTTCCATCAACCACAGCAGGATGCGCACCGCTTCGCCCCGGGGGGATTGCAGGGCGGGATCGTCGTGCAGCAATTTACGCGCATCGCTTTGCGCCAGCGCCATCAGCGCCGATTGGCGTTCGATATCGGCAATGCGAAACCGCGGCAGGCCCGATTGCGCCGTGCCGATCAGATCACCGGCGCCGCGCATCGCCAGATCTTCTTCTGCAATGCGAAAACCGTCATCCGTTTCGCGCAAAATCTCCAACCGCCGCCGCGCCGCCTCGCCCAAAGGTGCCTGGTAGAGCAACAAACAGGTCGAAGCCGCGGCCCCGCGCCCCACCCGTCCGCGTAGCTGATGCAGTTGCGACAGGCCGAAATAATCCGCCCGCTCAATCACCATGATCGAGGCATTGGGCACGTCTACCCCCACTTCGATCACCGTGGTCGCCACCAGTACCGCTGTGTCGCCGCGTTGGAATGCGGCCATGGCGGCGTCTTTTTCCGCCGCCGGCATCTGGCCATGCACAAGCCCGACCCTGCCTTCGCCCAAGGCGGCGCGCAGATGTTCGAACCTTTGTTGCGCGGCGGTCAGATCGACCAGTTCGCTTTCCTCGACCAGCGGGCAAACCCAATAGGCCTGACGCCCCGCTGCGATCGCCTGCGCCAGATGCTGCACCACCTCATCCAGCCGTTGCAGATTGATCAGCGCAGTGGCGACCGGCGTGCGCCCCGGGGGCTTTTCATCCAGCACTGATACATCCATATCGCCATATTGCGCCAGCGACAGCGACCGGGGGATCGGCGTCGCGGTCATCACCAGCACATCGACGGCATGACCTTTGGCGCCCAGTTCCATCCGCTGGGCCACGCCAAAGCGGTGTTGTTCATCGATCACCGCCAGCCGCAGATCGGCGAAATGCACATCCTTTTGGAACACGGCATGGGTGCCGACCAGAATTGCGATCTCGCCCGCCGCCAGCGCCGCGAGCTTGGCCTGGCGTGCCTCGCCCTTGTCGCGGCCGGTCAGGATATCGAGCCGCACGCCCGCCGCCGCAGCCAGCGGCTGCAGCCCTGCCAGATGTTGACGCGCCAGAATTTCCGTGGGGGCCATCATCACCCCCTGCCCGCCCGCCTCGGCCGCAATCAGCAGCGCCAGCAGCGCCACCAGCGTTTTGCCCGCGCCGACATCGCCTTGCAGCAGCCGGTTCATCCGCTGCGGCCGCGCCATATCGGCGGCGATTTCATCCACCGCGCGCCGCTGCGCCCCGGTGGGCGCAAAACCAAGCCCCGCCAGAACGCGTTCGCGCAACTGGCCATCGCCCGTGGTCACGCGCCCCTTGCCCCGCCGAAGCGCTGCGCGTGCCAGCGCCAGCGTTAACTGATGCGCAAACAATTCATCATATGCCAGACGTTGACGCGCCGGTGATGTGGGTGCCAATTCATCGGCGCTAAGCGGATGATGCGCGATATCAAGCGCCTTGTGAAAGGCAGGCCAGCTTTCACGTGCGCGCAGCGGCGGGTCGATCCATTCGGGCAATTCGGGCACCAGTGCCAGCGCGCCGGCCACTGCTTTGGCCATGCCCCGCTGCGTCAGCCCGGCGCTAAGCGGATAGACTGGTTCGAAATCGGGGATCTTGCGGGCCTCATCCGCTGGCAGGATGTAATCGGGATGAACCATCTGGCCCAGACCGTCGAAAAATTCGACCTTGCCCGATACGACACGGCGCGCGCCCACGGGCAGTTGCTTGGTCAGCCAATCTTCGGCCCCGCGAAAAAACACCAGTTGAAAGTTTGTCTGCGCATCGCGCACCTGCACGCGGTAGGGCAGCCCACGGCGCGCCGGCGGATGATGCTGCAGCACCTCGATTTCCAGCGTGGCCATAGCCGGGGGCGTGATTTCCGTGATCGAGGCGCGACGCGACCGGTCCACCCCGGAATAGGGCAAGGTGAATACCAGATCGCGCGGGCGTTCGGCGCCGATCATCGCATAGGCGCGCGCTGATTTCGGGCCGATGCCGGGCAGGCTTTCGATCCCCGCGAAAAGCGGAAACAAAATGGCTGGCCGCGTGCTCATAGCCCCTCGATCAGCGCGCGCCATTGGGCCTCGTCGATGACGGTGACCCCAAGCGCTTCGGCCTTGGCCGCTTTCGACCCCGCGCCCGGCCCGGCGATCAACAGATCGGTCTTGGCGCTGACCGATCCTGCGACTTTGGCGCCAAGCGCTTCGGCCCGGGCCTTGGCCTCGGCCCGGGTCATCAGTTCCAGCGTGCCGGTAAAGACCAGCGTTTGGGCGGCGACCGGGCTGTCGGTCGTTTGCGGCGCGGCAACGGGCTGGATGTCGAGTTCCGACACCAGCCGCGTGATGGATGCCCATTCGCGTGGTTCGGCGAAACTGTCGGTCAGGGCAAGGGCCACGGCGGTGCCGATCCCCTCGATCCCGGTCAGATCGTCCCAGGCGTCGCGTGCCTCGGGCCGCACCTCGGCTTCATCCCAGACCCGTTTGCGGGCCTCGGCGCTGCGGGCGCGGCGGCCCTCATGCGCGGCGGCGGCCTGTTCGGCGGCGATGGCGGCCAATGCGGTGCGATGCGCGGCGGCGGCGGGAATGGCCATGTGGACGGCGGTGGCAAAGGCCTCCCAGGTGCCGAAATGGCGGGCGAGGTCGGCGGCGGCCACCTCGCCCACATGGCGAATGCCAAGCGCGAAGATCACGCGGTTAAGCGGGATCTGGCGGCGTGCGTCGATCGCATCAAACAGCAAGCCAGCCGAGCGTTCGCCGTAACCGTCGCGGTTTTTCAGCTTGCTCAGATTCGCGTCATCCCGGGCGCGCAAGGTGAAGATATCGGCAGGTTCGCGGATCGGAAGCTGATCATCGTGATAGAAATATTCGATCTGCTTTGCGCCCAGCCCTTCGATGTCAAAGGCGCTGCGGCTGACGAAATGTTTTAGTTTTTCAACCGCTTGGGCGGGACAAATCAACCCGCCGGTGCAGCGGCGCACGGCGTCGCCCTCTTCGCGCACGGCTTCGGAGCCGCATTCGGGGCAGGTGGTGGGGAACGTGTAGGGCTGCGCATCGGCCGGACGCTGGCTCAGGTCCACATCATTGATTTTCGGGATCACATCGCCCGCGCGGTAAACCTGCACCCAATCGCCTTCGCGGATATCCTTGCCATCGCGGATCACATCGCCGCTGGCCGAACGCCCGGCGATGTAATCCTCGTTATGCAAGGTCGCATTCGACACCACCACGCCCCCCACCGTTACCGGCACCAGCCGCGCCACGGGTGATAGTGCGCCGGTGCGGCCTACCTGAATCTCGATCCGCTCCAGCCGGGTCCAGGCGAGTTCCGCCGGGAATTTATGCGCAATCGCCCAGCGGGGCGTGGTTGAACGATAGCCAAGCCGATGTTGCAGCGCGATGTCGTTTACCTTGTAGACCACGCCGTCGATATCATAGCCCAGCGTCGCGCGTTTCTGTTCGATCTCGGCATAGACGGCCTGCAGCGCTTCGGGGCCATCGCAAAGCCGGGTGAGCGGATTGGTGCGAAAACCAAGGGCAGCGAGCCTGGCCAGCGCCGCGATCTGGGTGGGCCCGAGCGGTTCGGAATGGGCGCCCCAGGCATAGGCAAAGAATCGCAGTGGCCGGGCGCGGGTGATTTCGGGATCGATCTGGCGCAGCGATCCGGCGGCGGCATTGCGGGGATTGGCAAAGATGCGCCCGCCTTCGGCATTTAGCGCCGCGAAATCGGCATGGCTCATATAGACCTCGCCGCGCACCTCAAGCAGATCGGGCGCATCCGCCAGGGTCGCGGGAATATCGGCGATGGTCAGCGCATTGCGGGTGACATTTTCCCCAACGGCGCCATCGCCGCGCGTGGCGGCACTGGTCAGCCGCCCGTGTTCATAGCGCAAGGACAGCGACAACCCGTCGATTTTCGGTTCGGCGGTATAGGTTACCGGTTCCGCGCGGTTCAGATAGCGACGCACCCGTTCATCGAAACGCGCCACTTCGGCCGCGTCGAAAGCATTGTCGAGCGACAGCATCCGCTGGCTATGGGTAACCTTTCCAAACCCCTCGCTGGTGGGGGCGCCGATTCGCTCTGACGGGCTGTCGGCGCGTTTCAATTCGGGGAAACGGGCCTCGATCGCGGCATTGCGGCGCTTTGCGGCATCATATTCCGCATCGCTGATTTCGGGCGCGTCCTTGGCATGATAGGCGATATCGGCGCGCGCCAGCAGATCGGCCAGCCGCGCCAATTCGGCCTGCGCCTCGGCCGGGCTCAGCTTTTCGACGGCGTGATCTTTGGCTGCCATGATCGGGACTCCTGCTCTGCATCCGCATGTTTATGGATGCAGACCCCCGCCGTCCAGAGCCAGCCGCCTGCCCGCCCTATGCCCCGAGCGCGACCCGCTGCCCGTCAGGAACCGGGTCGCGCAGCACATAGCCCCGGCCCCAGACCGTTTCGATATTATTTTCCCCATCCGTGGCATTGGCCAGCTTTTTGCGCAGCTTGCAGATGAACACGTCGATGATTTTCAGTTCCGGTTCATCCATGCCGCCATAAAGGTGGTTAAGGAACATTTCCTTGGTCAGCGTCGTGCCTTTGCGCAGGCTGAGCAGTTCGAGCATCTGATATTCCTTGCCGGTCAGATGCACGGGCTTGCCATTGGCGGTGACGGTTTTCGCGTCAAGGTTCACTTCGACCTGGCCGGTGCGGATTATCGATTGTGAATGGCCCTTGGACCGGCGGATGATCGCATGGATGCGCGCCACCAGTTCTTCGCGGTGGAATGGTTTGGTCAGGTAATCATCGGCCCCGAAACCGAATCCCTTGATCTTGCTATCGGTATCGTCGCTGCCCGACAGAATCAGGATCGGCGTTTCAATCCGGGCCAGCCGCAACTGGCGCAAGACTTCATGCCCGTTCATATCCGGCAGGTTCAGATCCAAAAGGATCAGGTCGTAATCATAGAGCTTGGCAAGGTCGATTCCTTCTTCGCCCAGATCGGTCGCATATACGTTCAGATTTGCATGAGTGAGCATCAATTCGATGCTTCTGGACGTTGTGGGGTCATCCTCAACCAACAAAATACGCATTACACAGTCTCCAAAGCTAACCATCATTCCCACAAGCATCGCAAGAAATGGTTAATCACACGTTACCACAGTAATGCTCTTGTATGATCCTCCCCTAGGACTGTCTATATTTCTGCACGGCCGTCGCTTTGAGCGCGGCTTCGCCATGGGTGGCCACGGCCGCCTGCCATGCGCCGAATTCTTCGGGCGAGAGGCCGTATATGCGCAAAACATCGGCCTCGCATATCAAATCATGGGCGACGGCGCGCACCAATGCGGCTTTGCGCGATGCAACCCAACGCTGCGTATCGGGCGGCGGCAGATCCGCGCGCGTCATTATCGTGCCATCGGGCAAAGTTACCGCCCGCGGCCCTTCGATTTTCTTGAGATACATCTTTCATCCTCGCTTGCTGTATCCCAGATGTGCCCTATGAGCCTTAATCGCAGGTCAAACGCCCCCTTGAGAATAGTTCGTATTTTCCTATATTCTGCTGACTTCCAGAAAGGACTCTCTCATGCCACATGACGGACAGGCGCATCCGCTCAACTCGCTTGGTTTTGCCAAAAGCCCCGCTGACACGCGCGTTGTCGTGGCGATGTCGGGCGGTGTTGACAGCTCGGTCGTGGCTGCAATGCTGGCGAATGAGGGCTATGATGTCGTGGGCGTGACGCTGCAGCTTTATGATCACGGCGCGGCATTGGCGAAAAAGGGTGCCTGTTGCGCGGGGCTTGATATCCATGATGCCCGCCGCGTGGCCGAGGATATGGGCTTTCCCCATTATGTGCTTGATTACGAAAACATCTTTCGCGATGCCGTGATCGATGAATTCGCCGACAGCTATCTGGCGGGCGCCACGCCCGTGCCCTGTATCCGCTGTAACGAGCGGGTGAAGTTCAAGGATCTGTTGCAAACTGCGCGTGATCTTGATGCAGATTGCATGGCGACCGGGCATTATATCCAGCGGATGATGGGGCCTGCCGGGCCAGAATTGCACAGTGCCACGGATGCAGGCCGTGATCAAAGCTATTTCCTGTTTTCAACCACGCCCGAACAGTTGGCATTCCTGCGCTTTCCGCTGGGCCATCTGGCGTCCAAGGCCGAAACCCGCGCCTTGGCGGCCAAATACGGGCTGGTGGTGGCGGATAAGCCCGATAGCCAGGATATCTGCTTTGTTCCCAATGGCGATTATGCCTCGGTCATCGAAAAACTGCGCCCCGGTGCCGCCGATCCGGGCGATATTGTCGATACCGACGGTAATGTGCTGGGCCATCACAATGGTGTGATTCACTATACGATCGGTCAGCGGCGGGGCCTCGGTATCGGGGGCTTGGCCGATCCGCTTTATGTGGTGCGCCTTGACGTGGAAAACCGCCGCGTGGTCGTGGGGCCAAAGGAAATGCTCAGCACCCGTATCGTGCCGGTGCGTGAAATCAACTGGCTGGGCGATCTGCCCTTTGACAGCCGCGACGAATGGCATGTCATGGTCAAGGTCCGCTCAACCCGCCCGCCGCGCGAAGCGGTGATCCGCCCCCTTTCGCCCACCACGGCCGAGGTCGAATTGCTGACCCCCGAAGAAGGCGTAAGCCCCGGCCAGGCCTGCGTTTTCTATGCGCCCGAAAGCACACGCATTCTGGGCGGTGGCTGGATCTGGCGTGGATATTGACGAAATGCACGCGCCGCTCGGGCGCGTGCGATCATGCCATCACGACATGCAATGCAGGTTCAGCTTGTTCCCATCAGGGTCACGGAAATAGGCGGCATAGAAATTTTCGCTCCGCGCACCGGGGGCGCCTTCGTCGCTGCCGCCAAGTTCGATCGCCTTGGCATAGAGCTGATCCACCGTGGCCGCATCAGGCGCGGAGAGCGCGACCATCGATCCATTGCCGATGGTCTGTTCCTTGCCGTCATAGGGCAGATGCGCCATCACCATTTGCCCGTTGCCAAAGGCCCAGGCGATCGCCTTGTCATGGGCAAATGCGCGGCTGGCACCCAGCGCGCTGAGAATCGGCTCGTAAAATGCGGCCGAGCGTTCCAGATCGCTGCTGCCGATGGTCGTATATCCAATCATGTCAATCTCCCTGAAGTTGCGGGCGCTTATGCGCACTCATAAATGCGTATGTGTAGCCAATGCGAGAATCGCAGCCAATGCAAGGCCAATGCAAGCGCGACGTGCGGCCTATGCGAAAGCCTGCCCTAGCCCGGCAAGCACCGCGCGCGCGGCCCGCAGGCCGGGGGGCGCATCGCCCTGCCCCAAGGCCTGCATCGTGTCCGCCATCGCCGCCTGCTGCGCCATTCGCGCCGCCGGATCATCGAACAGTTGGCCAAGCGCCGTGGCAATTGCGGCCGGCGTGCAATCGGGGCCAAGGAATTCGGGGATCGCGCGGCTGCCGGTGACCAGATTGACCAGCGTGACCGTATCGATCCGGGCCATGCGCCGCATGATCTTCCAGCTTAACCAGTTGAGATCATAGGCAATCACCATCGGCGTATGGGCCGCCGCCAGTTCCAGCGACACGGTGCCCGATGCCGCAAGCGCCGCTTGCGCACCGCCGAATGCCGCCACTTTATCCGCGCCTTGGGCCAGAATAATCGGCCGGCCGGGCCAATCGGCGGTCAAACCCGCCAGATCATCGGCCAGATGCGCAAGCGTGGGAACCACCACGCGATATTCGGGCCGCGCGCGCAGCGCCAGCGTCAAGGCCGCGCCAAAGGGCGCCGCAAGCCGCGCGATTTCCGATCGCCGCGATCCCGGCAGCACCAGAACGAAGGGCGCATCCCCCAGCCCATGCCGTGCCCGAAAATCGGCAATCGCCGCGGCATCCGCCTGTTTTTCCGCCACAACC
>JBBAGE010000092.1:0-9694 GCA_041655055.1 Paracoccaceae bacterium | reverse complement strand
GATCGTGACCTGATGCACCGATTCCGGTTGCGCGGCCCAGAAATCGAACATCGCCTCGGGCGAGCGCAGGTTGGTCTTGGGATGGCGCTTTTGCGTGCGGATGAAATCGGGGAATTTGAACCCGTCGCGGATGAAAAAGATGGGGGTATTATTGCCCACCATATCCCAGTTTCCCTCGGACGTATAAAACTTCACCGAAAATCCGCGCACATCGCGTTCGGCATCGGCGGCGCCCAATTCGCCCGCAACAGTGGACCAGCGCGACAGGATTTCACAGCTATTGCCAACTTTGGAAAACAGTTTGGCACTGGTATAGCGGCTGATGTCATTGGTCACGGTAAAGGTGCCCTCGGCGCCCCAGCCCTTGGCGTGCACGGCGCGTTCGGGAATGCGTTCGCGGTTCTGATGCGCCAGCTTTTCGATCAGTTGATAATCATCAAGCATGATCCCGCCGCGCGGCCCGGCAGTTTTCGATGTGGCATTGGTGGCAACCGGTGCGCCGGCACTGGTGGTCAGGCGTGGGGTTTTGGTCATGCGAAGGCTCCTTGTTACTGATGCAGGTAAAATAATACATCCAAGCCCACAACAGAAATTGCATTTTCTGTGCATCTCTATAACTTCAAGCTATGAAGATCACGCTTCGACAACTCTCATATTTCGTGGCCCTAGCCGAAACCCGCTCGTTCAGCCTTGCCGCCGCGCGGGCCAATATTTCGCAACCCGCGCTTTCGAACCAGATCCGCGAACTGGAAGCCCGGCTTGGCGCGCCGCTGGTCGAACGGCTGCCGCGCGATATCCGGCTGACCCGCGCGGGGCAGGTGGCGCTGGAACGCGCCCAGGGCGTGCTTGCCGATATGCGCGCGCTGGAACAGGCGGTGCGGCTGCAATCGGGGCTGGCGGGGCGGCTGACATTGGGGGTGATCCCGACGATTGCGCCCTATCTGTTGCCGCTGGCGCTGATGCGTATCCGTGCGGCCGATCTGTCGCTCGATATCCGGCTGCGCGAGGCGCAGACCGCCGATCTGCTGGTGGCACTTGCTGCCGGGCATGTCGATGCGGCCATCGTATCGCTTCCGGTGGCCGATGCGGGGCTTGCGGTGCTGCCATTGTTCGAGGATCGTTTCGTGCTGGCGGGATCGGCCGGACGGATCGCGGCGCTGCGCGAACAGGGGGCTTTGCTGCGCCCCACCGCCTTGCCGCCCGCGCAATTGCATCTGCTGGACGAGGGGCATTGCCTGGCCGATCAGGCGCTTGAGGTCTGCGGGCTGGATCGGCGGGCGGGACGGGTCGATCTGGGGGCCTCGTCGCTGGCGACGCTGGCGGGCATGGTGGCCGAGGGCTTTGGCTATACCTTTTTGCCCGAAATCGCGCTGCGCAGCGAAACGCAGGCCGCGCCCAACCTGCGGCTTGCGCGTTTTGCCCGACCCGAACCGGCGCGGATGGTGGCGCTGGTGCATCGTGCCGATACGCTCGATACCGGCTGGTCGCGCGATTTGGCGGGCTTTTTGCGCGATGCGGCGGATGATCTGCTGGCGCAGGCCCGCAGCTTGTGCCCGACGCCTTAGGGAACCGGCGCCGGCCTGCGGGGTTATCCCGGTGCAATCACCTGCCGGGCCCCCGGGCCGCGTGCGGAAAGGAGATATGATGATGACCCGATTCACCATTCTTGCCAGTGCCAGCATGATCGCCTTGGCATCCGTGGCCCAGGCCGAACAACTGCGCGTCAGCAGCATCGATGTAACTGTTGAACTGCCCGTGGCCGAGGGTGCGAATGCGCTTGAACTCTGGCCCACGATTGAAACCGATCTGGAAACCGCCATTGCCACCGATATCGCCGATCAGATCGGCGATTCAATCCATGACGTGCGCGTGAACCTGAATGAAATCAGCCTTGATGGCGCCTATGTGCTGGAGGCGGGCGGCGCGTTCAACACGATGGAAGGTTTCGTGAACGTCTTTCGCGATAATGAAACCGTGCCCATTGAAAGTTTCCCGGTCCGGCTAGAGGCCTATTCCGCCTCGGCTGTGAACGCGCCCGAAGGCGCGATCATCCTGCCGCCCGAACAAGAGGCATTCTATGACGCGCTGATCATGGCCTTTGCAGCGGAAACCGGCAAGCATCTGTCTACCGTCGATGTGATGAGCAATACCACCCTGCCGCCGCAAGCGGGCGATCCGGACTCTGACGCCGACGGTGGCGGCGGCGACGGTGACGACGCGCCCGACGCCGAAGCCGAATAAGATCAGATCAGGCCCCTGTCCTGTGGCCATGATCTGGGGGCACGCGGCGGGAGCCCTTCGACCCGCCCGTGTCCGTTCACGCCTGCGCACGAAACTGCGTGGGCGTGAGGCCTGTCTGGCGGTGAAAACTGCGGGTGAAATAAGCCGCCGAGGTAAACCCCAATGCGGCCGCAATATCGCCCACCGGCAGGCGTGTTTCACTTAGCAGGCGCCGGGCCTCGAACAAAATACGATCCGCCAGCAGGGCCGAGGCCGGACGGCCGCTGGCAATGTTGCACGCCCGGCTTAGATGCGTGGGGCTCACCCCCAAAACTGCCGCATATTCCGCCACCGACCGGCCCGAGGTCAAATCCTGCTCGATCAGCGCGGAATAGGCGGCGGCCAGCCGGCGTGATGCATCGGGTGGGGTGGTGATCTCGGGCATCTGGGCGATCTGACGCTCGATCCAGACGGCCACCAGCCCGGCGCGATAGTGCAACGCCCGCTCACGTGCGGGCAAATTCCCCTCGATCTCGCGCGCCAGCGCATCGATCAGGCCCGTCAGTTCATTTTGTTGGGTGCTGTCGCGAAAGCGCAGATGCAGCGCCTGATCCGGCAACATCAGCGCCGGATCGGGCGGCAAAAACACCACCGAGCCGAAGACCTGCCCGGGTGTATCAAACCCGTGCATCGTGCCTGCGGGCAAAAACACCAGATTATGCGGCCCATAGCCGCGCGTCACACCCGATACGGTGATCCGCCCCTGACCACGGGTGAACCAGATCAGCACCGGCTGGCGATAGGATCGCATCGCCTCGGTCCGCCAGCGGCCGCCTTGGGCAAAGCGGTTCAAATGGGTAACGCGAAACCCGGCGGGGGCGGCTTGGGGGATTTGGGTCATGCTCTGCCTGTGTTCGTTTTGTGCAAGAATAGGGCAGGATCGGGGGCGTTTATAGAAATTTGCGTTGAAATTCTGCAAGCAGATCAAAATGTTGCCCGAAAACACCGCCCCCCGGTCAGGGCAACGATATCTTGTGCCAGTCGCGCATGCGCGCACGAAACCATGTGCGCTGGCGCTTGGCATATTGGCGGGTGGCGATCTGGGCGCGGTTGCGCGCGGTCGCCAGATCAATCTCGCCGCGCAGATGCGCGATCAGTTCGGGCGCCCCGATCGCGCGCGAAGATGGGCGCATCGCATCCCAGCCGGCCATATTGGCGCGCGCTTCATCCAGCGCGCCCTGTTCAAGCATCAGATCAAAGCGCAGATCGATCCGCGCGGCCAGCCAGTCGCGATCGGCATCAAGCAGGATCGGAACCGTATCACTCAGGGCCAACAGCGCCGGTCCGGTATCGTCTTGCCATGCGGCAAGCCCGCGCCCGGTGGTTTGCTGCACTTCCCAGGCACGCTGCACGCGCATCGGGTTCAACCGGTCGATACGCGCGGCGGTGGCGGGGTCAAGCTCGGCCAGCAGCGCGGGCGCACCTTCGGCCCGCATCCGCGCGTCTGCCATGGCGCGAATGGCGGCAGGGGTGTGGGGGATATCGGCCAGCCCTTCGGTCATGGCCGCAAAATAAAGGCCGGTGCCGCCCACGATAATCGGGCGCAAGCCCCCCGCCAGATGCGGCGTCACATCGCGCAACCAATGACCGACGGAATAATCGGCATTCCCCGGCACATGCCCATAAAGCCGGTGCGGCGCCTGTGCCAGTTGCGCCGCATCCGGGCGCGCGGTCAAAATCCGCCAGTTGGCGAATACCTGCAGCGCGTCGGCATTGATGATCACCCCGCCAAAACGGGTGGCAATCTCGATCGCGAGCGCCGATTTGCCGCTGGCGGTCGGGCCTGCGATCAGCACCGGTTTTTCGCGCCCCACAGACGCCAGATCAAAGCCCATTACCGCGCCTGCATTCGCGCATTGAACCTTTCGGGTTTTTCGGACATTTTGATCCCCGTCATAATCTTACCAATCGGAGCCACCTTATGTCCGAGCCCGCTGTTGGCCAAGCCTCACCAAATTATCGTCGTGTCATGCTCAAGATCTCGGGTGAGGCGCTGATGGGCGATCAGGGTTACGGATTGCACCCCCCCACGGTCGAGCGCATCGCGCGCGAAATCAAGAACGTGCATGATACCGGCGTGGAAATATGCATGGTTATCGGCGGAGGCAATATCTTTCGCGGGTTGCAAGGCAGCGCGCAGGGGATGGAGCGCACGACCGCCGATTATATGGGGATGCTTGCCACGGTGATGAATGCGCTTGCGATGCAGGCGGCGCTGGAAGGGCTGGGCATTTTCACCCGGGTGATTTCGGCCATTCCGATGGATCAGATCTGCGAGCCCTATATCCGCCGCCGTGCCGTGCGGCATCTGGAAAAAGGCCGCGTCGTGATCTTTGCCGCAGGCACCGGCAATCCCTATTTCACCACCGATACCGCCGCGACGCTGCGCGCCAACGAAATGAGCTGCGAGGCGATTTTCAAGGGCACCAAGGTTGACGGTGTCTATGACCGCGACCCGGTGCGCCACCCCGATGCCAAGCGCTACGATCATGTCAGCTATGACGAGGTGCTGCAAAAGCATCTTAATGTCATGGATGCTTCGGCCATCGCGCTGGCGCGCGATAACGATCTGCCGATCATCGTGTTTTCCCTTGATGAGCCGGGCGGATTTCGCGGCATACTGGCGGGGCAGGGAACCTATACCACCGTCAGCGATCACGCGCCGGGCGCGGGCTGAGCCTCTTTTCCCTTACATCACCCGGGGCGGCTTGCTATAGAGAGGGCAACCGGCGCCGCCGCGCCAGACTATCAGGACAAGTGAAGAAAGACACCGCGCATGGCTGATGAATTTGAGCTCGATCTAAATGACCTGACGCGCCGGATGGATGGCGCCATGGCCGCGTTGAAAACCGAATTCGGATCGCTGCGCACCGGCCGGGCCTCGGGCTCGATGCTGGAGCCGGTGATGGTGGATGCCTATGGCCAGCCCACACCGATCAACCAGGTGGGCACCGTCAACGTGCCCGAACCGCGCATGGTCACGATCAATGTCTGGGACAAGGCGCTGGTCGGCAAGGTCGAAAAGGCGATCCGCGAATCCGGGCTGGGGATCAATCCGCAATTGAACGGCACGATCATCATGCTGCCCATCCCCGAATTGAACGAGGAACGGCGCCGCGAATTGACCAAGGTTGCCGCGCAATATGCCGAACATGCCCGCGTTGCTGTGCGCAACCTGCGCCGCGACGGCATGGACCAGATCAAAAAGAACAAGGATTCGATCAGCGAAGACGATCAGAAATTCTGGGCCGATGAGGTTCAGTCCCTGACCGACAAATATATTGCCCAGGTGGATGCGGCGCTGGACGCCAAACAAGCCGAGATCATGCAAGTATAAGCCGATGCCGGCGCGCTGGCACGGCCAAAGGTAACGAGGTGGCGATGAAAGACGCGCAATTCAGCGGACCCAGACATGTCGCCATCATCATGGACGGTAATGGTCGCTGGGCGGTCGCGCGGGGGCGGCCACGGCTTTTTGGCCATCATGCGGGCGCCCGGCGGCTGCGCGAAATCGTGAAAGCCTGCCCCGCGCTCGGGGTGGAATATCTGACGGTTTTTGCCTTTTCCACGGAAAACTGGAAACGCACCCAGGCCGAGGTGGCGGGGCTGATGTCGCTGTTTCGCCGCTATATCGTGGGCGAGGCGCGTCGGCTGCATGCCGCAGGCGTGCGGGTGCATTTCATCGGCGATCGGGTGCGGCTTGATCCCAAGCTGGTGGCCCTGATGAACGAGCTTGAATCCATGACCGCGGCCAATACGACGCTGCATCTGACCATCGCGCTCAATTACGGCGGCCGGGATGAGGTGGCGCGCGCCACCCGGCGGCTTGCCCGTGATGTGGCCGAAGGGCGGCTGCATCCCGATGGCGTGAACGAAGAAACCCTGCCGCGCTATCTTGATACCTGCGTTTTGCCCGATCCCGATCTGGTGATCCGCACCAGCGGCGAGGCGCGGATTTCCAACTTTCTGCTTTGGCAGTCGGCCTATTCCGAATATGAATTCGTCGATACGCTCTGGCCCGATTTCTCGGCCGAAATCTTTGGCCGGATCGTGACCAGCTATGCGGGGCGGGACCGCCGCTTTGGCGCGGTCAAGGCATGAATGTGGCGCGGGCAAACTGGGCCGATCTGGGCCCGCGCGTGGCTTCGGGGCTTGTGCTGGCGGTGGTGGGCGCGGGCGTGCTCTGGGCGGGGGGATTGGCGCTTGCACTGGCGCTGGCGCTGGCCTCTGGCGTGATGATCTGGGAACTGGCGCGGATGTTTGCCGCGACATCGCGGCAGGCCCTGTGGATGGGCGCGGTTACCGGCGCGGCTTTCGCGGCCTCGGCCTTGATGGGCTATGTGCCGCCGATGGATGCGCATTTCCTGTTTGGTTACCAGGTGCATGTCGTGGCGATCGCGATCCTGCCGCTGTTGCTGGGGCTGGTGGTCTTGCGCCGGGGCCGGGGGCTGTTCATGGCCTATGCGCTGGCGATTCAGGTGGGGGTGATCTGGCTGGGCGCGCTGCGCGGGTATGAAGGCTTTGCCGCCGTGGCGTTCCTGGTCGGTATCGTGATCATCAGCGATATTGCCGGCTATTTCGCCGGGCGCGCGCTTGGCGGGCCGAAATTCTGGCCCGCGATCAGCCCCAAGAAAACCTGGTCGGGCACGCTGGCCGGCTGGGTAGGGGCAGCGATTTTGGGTGCGCTGGCCGCGCCCGCGTTGGGGGCACAGCCGCTGATGCTGGCCGCGGTGGCCGTGGGCCTTTCCTTTGCCGGACAAATGGGCGACATCGCCGAAAGTGCAATAAAGCGGCGGGCAGGGATCAAGGATGCATCCAATATCATCCCCGGCCATGGCGGCGTAATGGATCGGTTCGATGCGCTGATCGGGGCCTCGGTGGTTTCGGCGCTGATCGCGCTCGCCGGGTCGATCTGACCCATGCGCCGGATTTCGATTTTCGGGGCCACCGGTTCCATCGGCCAAAACACGATCGATCTGATCGCGCGCGCGGCGCCGGGCAGCTATCACGTGGTGGCGCTAAGCGGCGGGCGCAATATCAGCCAGCTTGCCCGCGATGCCATTTCCCTGCGCGCCGATCTTGCGGTCACATCCGAACCCGGCCTGCTGGGTGATCTGCGCGCCGCGCTGCAAGGCAGCGGGGTAGAGGCCGCCGCCGGCCCCGCCGCCCTGATCGAGGCCGCAGACCGGCCTGCCGATTGGGTGATGTCGGCGATTGTGGGGGCCGCGGGGCTTGCGCCGGGGCTTGCGGCGCTGCGCCACGGTCGCACGCTGGCGCTGGCGAACAAGGAAAGCCTGGTAAGTGCCGGCCCCCTGTTGATGGCCGAGGCGGCGCATCACGGCGCGCGCATTCTGCCGGTCGATAGCGAACATTCCGCCGTGTTTCAGGCGCTTTGCGGCGAACGAATTGCCGATGTCGAACGCGTGATCCTGACCGCGTCGGGCGGGCCGTTTCGCGATTGGCCGCTGGAACAACTGGCCACGGCCACGGTGGCGCAGGCATCGGCCCATCCCAATTGGGCCATGGGCCAGCGGATCACCATCGACAGCGCATCGATGTTCAACAAAGCCATGGAAGTGATCGAAGCGCATGAATTTTTTGGCTTTGATCCCGCGCAGATCGATGTGCTGGTGCATCCCGAAAGCATCATGCATGCGCTGGTGGGGTTTCGTGATGGCGCGCTGATGGCGCATCTGGGCGCGCCTGATATGCGCCATGCGATTGGCTATGCACTGCATTGGCCCGAGCGGCGCGATCTTCCGGTGGCCCGTGTCGATCTGGCAAAACTGGCGCAACTGCGCTTTGCGGCCCCGGATGAACGCCGCTTTCCGGCGCTGCGGCTGGCGCGCGATGTGATGGCCACCGGCGGGCTTGCGGGCGCGGTGTTCAATGCCGCCAAGGAAGCCGCCCTTGATGCCTTTATCGCGGGCCGGATCGGGTTTTTGGATATGGCCGCGGTGGTCGAGGATGTGCTCACGCAGATGTCATCCGGGCAGGGCCTTACAAATGCCGATATAACCCTTGATAACGTGCGCGAAGCCGACCGTATGGCACGTATCCATGCGGGCGAATCCGCCCGGCGGCTGCAAACAGAAAGGTAGCGCATGGATCTGGCGATCTTGATCCCCCAATTCGGGAATCTGCTGTTCACGATCATCGCCTTTATCGTGGCGCTGTCGGTCATCGTGACCATTCACGAATTGGGCCATTATTTCGTCGGCCGCTGGAGCGGAATCAAATCGGATGTGTTCTCGCTCGGGTTTGGGCCGGTGTTGTTCAGCCGCCGGGATCGGCATGGCACCATCTGGCAGGTGGCGGCGCTGCCTTTGGGTGGCTATGTAAAATTCCGCGGCGATGCCAATGCGGCATCGGGCAAGGATGAAGGCGCGCTTTCGACCATGGATGCGCAGGCGCGGCGCGAAACCATGCATGGCGCACCGCTTTGGGCGCGCGCGGCCACGGCGGCGGCGGGGCCTGTGGCGAATTTCATCCTCTCGGCGCTGGTGTTTTCGGCATTTCTGCTGTTCAGCGGGGTGGCGTCCGACCCGCTGACCGTGGCACGGGTGCTGCCGATGCCGGGTGTGCAAGAACTGGAAGCAGGCGACGAGATCCTGTCCATCGCCGGGCAACCCACGCCGGAACTGGCGGAATTTGGCAGTTATATCGACACTTTGCCGCCCGAACGCATGCTGGATTATACCGTGCTGCGCGATGGCCGCGAAATCAGCCTGCGCGCGCCGCATCCGATGCCGCCGCTGGCCGTGGGTATTTCGCCCGACAGCGCCGCGATCAGTGCGCGGATGCGCAGCGGCGATGTGATCCTGTCGATCGACGGCACCGAGCTTGAGACCTTTTCCCAGTTGCGCGACATCGTAGGCGCATCGGATGGCGCGCCTATGGCCCTGCGCGTCTGGCGCGCGGGCGAGGTGATCGACCTGACGCTGGAGCCGCGCCGCCGCGATGTGCCGCTGCCCGGTGGCGGGTTTGAAACCCGCTGGCTGATCGGGCTTTCGGGCGGATTCTTTTTCGAACCCGCGACCGAGGCCCCCGGCATATGGGATGTCGCGACCTATGGGGTCAAAAAGACCGGCGAGATCATCCGATCCTCGCTTTCGGGTCTTTATCACATGATCATCGGTTCGATATCGTCATGCAATCTTAGCGGGCCGATTGGCATTGCCGAAACATCCGGCGCGATGGCATCGCAGGGGATCAGCAGTTTCATCTGGTTCATCGCGGTGCTGAGCACGGCGGTGGGGCTGTTGAACCTCTTTCCCATCCCGGTGCTTGATGGGGGGCATCTGGTCTTTTACGCCTATGAGGCGGTGACGCGCCGTCAGCCATCGGAACGCGCCTATCGCATTTTGATGACCATGGGGCTGGCCGTGATCCTGAGCCTGATGGCGCTGGGGCT
>JBBAGE010000091.1:0-9744 GCA_041655055.1 Paracoccaceae bacterium | reverse complement strand
TCCAAGACCTTGCCATGCGTATCGACGCGTTGGTGCAGGGGCGCAACGATGATCCTTTTGCGCTGCTCGGGCTGCATACGGACGGGGGGCAGGCGATCATTCGGGTATTTGCCCCCGATGCGCAGGCGGTGAGCGTGATTGATGCCGGCGGCAACCCTGTTGCGCCGCTTACCCGGCGCCACCCGGCGGGATTTTTCGCGGGCCCCGTCCCCGCGCGCGACGGGCGGTTTACCTATCGCCTGCGCCTGAGCGCCGAGGGGCGGGAATGGGAGCGCGCCGATCCCTATGCTTTCGGCCCGATTTTGGGCGAGATGGATGAATATCTGATCGCCGAGGGGCGGCACGAATACCTTTACCACCGGCTTGGCGCGCATCCGATGGTGCATGAAGGCCGCGACGGAACCGCCTTCGCCCTTTGGGCACCCAATGCCGCGCGGGTCAGCGTCGTGGGCGATTTCAACGGCTGGGACGGGCGGGTCCATCCGATGCGCAAACGCGGCGCCGGCCTGTGGGAGATTTTTCTGCCCGATATCGGTGCTGGCGCGCGCTATAAATATGAAATTCTGGGCGCGGGCGGCGTGCTGCTGCCGCTCAAGGCTGATCCATTCGCCTTTGCGCAAGAGTTGCCGCCCAAGACTGCATCGATCGTGCATGGTCTGCCGGCGCATGACTGGCGCGATGACGACTGGATGACCGATCGGCTGCAGGCAGAACCACTGTCGGCGCCGATCTCGATCTATGAGGTTCATCTGGGCAGTTGGCGGCGCGGCAGCACGGGCGAGGTGCTGGATTATGCCACCCTTGCCACGCAACTGGCCGATTATGCGCGGGATATGGGCTTTACCCATGTGGAATTGCTGCCCGTCAGCGAACATCCCTTTGCCGGATCATGGGGCTATCAGCCGCTGGGGCTGTTTGCCCCCACTGCACGCCATGGCCCGCCCGGCGATTTCGCGGCATTGGTCGAACATCTGCATGCCGCAGGGATCGGCGTGATCGTCGATTGGGTGCCCGCGCATTTTCCGACCGATGCACATGGGCTGGGGCGGTTCGATGGCACCGCGCTTTATGAACATGATGATCCGCGGCTTGGCTTTCACCGCGACTGGACGACGCTGATCTATAATTTCGGCCGATCCGAAGTGGCGAATTTCCTGCGTGCATCGGGGCTGTTCTGGCTTGATCATTATCATGTCGATGCGCTGCGGGTCGATGCCGTGGCCTCGATGCTTTACCGCGACTACAGCCGCGCGCCGGGGGAATGGGTGCCCAACCAATATGGCGGGCGCGAAAACCTTGAGGCGGTGGCATTTCTGAGCGATCTGAACGCGCGCGCGCATGCGCGCTTTCCCGGCGCGCTGGTGATGGCCGAGGAATCGACCGCATGGCCCGGTGTGACTCATGCCGATGGTCTGGGTTTTGATTTCAAATGGAATATGGGCTGGATGCATGACACGCTTGCCTATATGAGCCGCGATCCGATCCATCGGCGCTATCACCATGGCGAAATCACCTTTGGCATCGATTATGCGTTTTCGGAAAATTTTATCCTGCCGCTCAGCCATGACGAAGTGGTGCATGGCAAGGGCACGTTGCTAACCCGGATGCCAGGCGACAGATGGCAGCAATTTGCCAATCTGCGCGCCTATTTTGGCTTCATGTGGGCGCATCCGGGCAAAAAGCTGTTGTTCATGGGCGGTGAATTCGCGCAAACGCGCGAATGGAACCATGACCAATCGCTTGACTGGCATCTGTTGGCCGATCCTGCGCATCTGGGCGTGCAACAATTGGTGCGTGACCTGAACCACCTCTATCGCAGCCTGCCGGCGCTTTATCAGCGCGATTGCCGCGCCGATGGCTTTGCCTGGATCGAAGGCAATGATGCCGATAACAATGTGTTCAGTTTTCTGCGGTTTGGCGATGATGCGCCGCCGGTGGCGGTGCTGTGCAATTTCGCCGCAGTGACCCACGGGGAATACCGCATCGGCGTGCCCTATGCCGGGCGCTGGCGGCTGCGCCTGTCAACCGACGGGGCGGAATATGGCGGGGCGGATGCGCTTGCCCCCGGGCTGATCTGTCACACGCAAAACATTCCTTTTCACGGGCAGACGCAATCTCTGGCCGTGATGCTGCCGGCGCTTGCCACATTGATCCTGACATATGAGGGCTGATCATGCCACATCGCGACAATCATCCCCGCGCGGGTTCGGATTTCCCGTTGGGCGCGCATTGGGATGCCTCGGGCGTCAATTTCGCGCTGTTTTCGGCCAATGCAACCAAGGTTGAACTTTGCCTCTTTGATCCCACCGGTCGGCGCGAGTTGGAGCGCATCGCCCTGCCGGAATATACGCACGAAGTCTGGCATGGCTATTTCCCGCGCATCCGCCCCGGGCAGGTCTATGGCTACCGCGTGCACGGCCCCTATGCCCCCGAAGAGGGCCACCGGTTCAATCCCAACAAGCTGCTGCTTGATCCCTATGCGCTCAAGCTCAAGGGTAATCTGCGCTGGCATGATGCGCTGTTTGGTTATCGCATCGGCCATGCGCGCGGGGATCAGTCGTTCGACCGGCGCGATTCTGCCTTTGTGATGCCCAAATGCGTGGTGATCGATCCCACCCATACCTGGGGCGGCGACGATCGGCCCGAAACGCCCTGGACCAAAACCATCATCTATGAAGCCCATGTCAAAGGCATGACCGCCCGCCATCCCGGCCTGCCCGAACCGATCCGCGGCACGTTCGAGGGGCTGGCCGATCCCTATGTGATCGATCATCTGGTGCGGCTGGGGGTGACGGCGATCGAATTGCTGCCGACACAAGCCTTTTTCGATGACCGTTATCTGGTGGACAAGGGCCTGCATAATTTCTGGGGCTATAACACCTTGGGTTTCTTCGCGCCCGCGCCGCGCTATCTGACCAACAACGGATCGATCAATGAATTCAAACTGATGGTGCGCCGCCTGCACGAAGTCGGGATCGAGGTAATCATGGATGTGGTCTATAACCACACCGCCGAGGGGAACGAGCTTGGCCCCACGCTGTCGTTTCGCGGCATCGACAATGCCAGCTATTACCGCCTGGCCGAGGATAAGCGTTATTATTACGACACCACCGGCTGCGGCAATGCGCTGGATCTGCGCCAGACGCGGGTGTTGCAGATGATCATGGATTCACTGCGTTACTGGGTGCAGGAATGCCATGTCGATGGATTCCGCTTCGATCTGGCCAGCACGCTGGCCCGCGAGCAAGAGGGTTTCGATCTCGACGCTGTTTTCCTTGAGGCAACGCGACAGGATCCGGTGCTGTCGCGGGTAAAACTGATCGCCGAGCCGTGGGATACCGGGCCGGGGGGCTATCAGCTTGGCAATTTCCCGCCCGGCTGGGCCGAATGGAATGATCGTTACCGCGATGTGACGCGCGCCTTCTGGAAGGGGGATGCCGGTATGGCGGGCGATCTGGCTGGCGGGCTTTTGGGATCGGCCCATCTGTTTCAAAAGCGCGGGCGGCGGCCATGGGCCAGCGTGAATTTCGTCACCGCCCATGATGGTTTCACCCTGTCGGATCTGGTCAGCTATAACGACAAACATAATGAGGCCAATGGCGAAGATAATCAGGACGGTCATTCCCATAATTTCAGTTGGAACTGCGGGGCCGAGGGGGCCAGCGATGATCCCGCCATCCTGGCGCTGCGCGATCGCCAGCGGCGCAATCTGATCACCACGCTGCTGCTGTCGCAAGGCACGCCGATGCTGCTGATGGGCGACGAGATCGGCCGTTCGCAGGGCGGCAACAACAATGCCTATTGTCAGGATAACGAAATGAACTGGCTGCAATGGCAAGATATCGATCCGCGCGATCTGGCCTTTCAGGATTTCATCCGCGCGCTGATTGCCATTCGTCAAAGCCGCACGCTGCTTTCGACCGAACGTTTTTTGCATGCCGAAGGCGATGCCACCGCGCGCTGGCTGCATCCCGGCGGCCAAGATTTGCAGCCCGAACAATGGGATGATCCCGAAACGCGCGCGCTTGCGCTTTGGCTTGCCGATGCGAATGGCGCATTGCTGGTGATGATGAATGCGGGGCACGAGCCGTGCGATTTTGCCTTGCCCGCCGATAGCGGCCTTTGGCGTGTGCTGGTGGATACGGCAACGGGCAGCGTGACCCATGATGCCCCCGAAGCTTCGGGCCCGATCCATGTCGAGGCCCGCGCCATGATCGTGCTGGAAAGCGCGTCACCATGAGCGTGCGGACCCATCGCTTTGCAACCACATGGGGCGCGGTAATGTCGGATTCGGGGCAGGCCCGCTTTCGCATCTGGGCGCCCGATGCGCCCAACCTCGCGCTGCGCGCCGGGGGGCGCGATCGGGCGATGTTGCATTCGGGCGATGGTTGGCATGAACTGATCTGCGATGATTTGCCGGCCGGCACGCATTATGGCTTTGTCCTGCCGGGGGGCCGCGTGGTGCCCGATCCGGTCGCGCGTGCACAGGCGGGCGATGTGCATGGCCCCTCGGTTCTGGTCGATCCGCAGGCCTGGCACTGGCAAAGCCCGCATCGCCCGCGCCCCTGGCATGAAGCGGTGATCTATGAGCTGCATATCGGCACATTCACCCCCGAGGGGACATTTCACGCCGCCATCGCCCGGCTGCCGCATCTGGTAGCGCTGGGCATCACCGCGATCGAGATCATGCCCGTGGCGCAATTTCCCGGCACACGCGGTTGGGGCTATGACGGCGTGCTGCCCTATGCGCCGCACAACGCCTATGGCCCGCCCGAGGTGATGAAGGCCTTTATCGACGCCGCGCAGGGGGCCGGGCTGATGGTGCTGCTCGATGTGGTCTATAACCACTTCGGCCCCGAGGGAAATTATCTGCCGCTTTATGCGGCGGGATTTTTTGACGATACGCGCCAGACCCCATGGGGGGCGGCGATCGATTTCACCCGCGCCCCGGTGCGCCAGTTCTTTATCGAAAATGCGCTCTATTGGTTGGGGGAATACCGGCTCGACGGGCTGCGCCTTGATGCGATCGACCAGATCCACGACGATAGCAGGCCCGATGTGCTGCATGATCTGGCGCTGCAGGCGCGCGCGCATTTCCCGGATCGCGAGGTGCATCTGTGCACCGAGGATAACCGCAATCTTACCCATCTGCATGCGCGCGACACCGGCGGGCGGCCCCGGCTTTATACAGCCGAATGGAATGACGATGCCCATAATGCCGCCCATGTAATCGCCACCGGCGAGGTCGATGGCTATTACGCCGATTTCGCCGATGAACCCGCAGCCCTTTTTACCCGCGCGCTGGCGCAGGGGTTTGCCTGGCAGGGCGAGAATTCCCCCATAACCGGCACGCCGCGGGGCCAGCCGAGCGGCCATTTGCCGCCGGTGGCCTTTATCGATTTTCTGCAAAATCATGACCAGATCGGCAATCGCGCGCTGGGCGAGCGGCTGAATGCGCTGACAGATGCCGCGACGTTGCGGGCACTGACGGCGATCTTGCTGCTTTCGCCGCATATACCGCTGATGTTCATGGGCAATGAATATGGCGAAACCCGGCCGTTTCCCTTTTTCGTCGATGTATCGGATGATCTGGCCGATGCGGTGCGCAAGGGGCGGGCGCGCGAATTTGCGGGCTTTGGCGGTTACCGCGGGGTGTTGCCAGATCCATCCGCCCCCGCCACCTTTGCGGCGGCGCAGCTTGATTGGGGCCGCTGCGCCAGCACGGATGGTCAGGCGCGATTGCGCGAAACGCGCGATCTGCTGCATCTGCGCCAGACGCGGATCGTGCCGCATTTGGCCCATGCGCGAGCCGGGGGCCGGGTGCTGGCCTGTAGGGGGCGTGCTTTCGCGGTGCAATGGGAACTGGCGGGCGCCGTGCTGGATCTGCGCGCCAATCTGGGTGACAGGGAACAAAGCTTGCCCCCAGCGCATGGCGCATTGCTTCATGCCACGGGCGATAGACCCCCTTGGGCAGCATGGTATATCACGACATGACGGCGCGGCTTGATATCCTTGGCCAGCATCATGGCATCGTCACCCGCCGCCGGGGGCCGGATGGGCGCACCCATGATGTGCCTGCCGCGACGCTGGGCCATATCCTGCACGCGCTGGGCGTTGACCCGGACACGCTGCCCGCAGCGCCGCCTGCGGCGCACGATCTGTGCGTGCCGCCCGATGGGCGCTGTTATTGCCCGGCATGGTTAGAGGGCAGCCGGGCGTGGGGCCTCTTTTGTCAGCTTTATGAATTGCGATCCGCGCGCAATGCCGGGATTGGGGATTTCCGCGATTTGCGCGATCTGGCGGCAATCGCCGCCAAGGCAGGCGCGGATTTTCTCGGCATCAACCCGCTTCATGCGCTGTTTGGCGCCGATCCCGGCCGTTGCAGCCCGTTTTCGCCGTCAAACCGGCGCTTTTTGAACCCGCTTTATATCGCGCTCGACGATATCGAAGGCGTCCCGCCGCCTGAACCCGTTCCCGATGCTGGCCCGTTGATCGATTATCCCAAGGTGGCGCGCGATAAATACGCTGCCTTGGGCCAGATATTCGCGTCCCGCCCCTTTGGGCATGATGACCAGCTTCGCACCGATTTCGATGCCTTTTGCGTCACCGGCGGCGCGGCGCTGCATGATCACGCGTTGTTTGAGGCCATATCGCATCACATGGTGGCGCAAGGTCATGGCGCGGGCTGGACGCAATGGCCCGAGGCCTTTCACGACCGCAGAGGCCGCACTGTTGCGCGTTTCGTCCGCGCCCATGCAGACGCCATCAGATTTCAGCAATGGCAGCAGTGGCTGGCTGCGCGCCAACTGGCGCAGGTGCAGAAAACCGCGCTGGCGGCGGGAATGCGGATCGGCCTCTTTCTTGATCTGGCGGTGGGTGATGCGCCCGATGGCTCGGCCGTCTGGGGCGCGCCGGGCGCGGTGCTGGCGGAGCTGCGCATCGGGGCACCGCCCGATATATTTGCGACAGATGGGCAGGATTGGGGCCTTGCCGTGCCCCATCCGCAGGCAGGCCAGGGCGCGCACAAGTTTCGTGCCATGATCGACGCGCAGCTTGGCGCGGCAGGGGCGCTGCGTATGGATCATGTCATGGGGCTGTGGCAGCTTTTCGTGATACCCGAGGGTGCAAGTCCGGCGATGGGCGCGCATCTGCGCTATGCTTTCGCCGATCGGCTGCGATTGCTTGCGGCCCAGTCGCATCGCCACCGCGCCCTTGTGATTGGCGAGGATCTGGGTTTTGTCCCCGATGGTTTTCGCGAGGCGATGCAGGCGGCGGGGATCTTTTCCTATCGGATCATGCAGTTCGAACAGGATGATGCCGGTTTCACGCCGCCCGGATCCTATCCGCAATGGGCGATGGCCTGTCTTTCGACCCATGATCTGCCAACCCTCGCCGGGTGGTGGCAGGCCGAGGATATCCGGTTGCGTGCCGCCCATGGGCTGGCGGATGCGGGGGTGGATGATTACACCGCCCGCACGCTTGCGCGCCGGGCCATGATTGCCGCCTTGGCGGATGAAGCGATCCTGCCCGCTGATCGCGCGGCCGCCGATGCGCCGGTCTTGCCGGTGGCGGTGCTGGTGGCTGCGCATCGATTCATCGCGCGCACGCCGGCGAAACTGGCGGGGGTGCGGCTTGCCGATCTGGTCGGGCCTTGGCAGGCGACGAACCTGCCCGGCACGACCGACAGCTATCCCAATTGGCGCCGGCGTGCGCCGGTGCCTGTGGATCAGATCGCAGCCCATCCGCGTTTTCGCGCCGTGACCGAGGCCATGATGGATGAGAGGCCACGCCGATGAGCATTCCCCTGCGCGCCACATACCGGCTGCAATTGCGCGGCGGGATGGATTTCGATGCGGCGATCGCGATCTTGCCGTATCTGCAACGGCTGGGGATCAGCCATCTTTACCTGTCGCCAATTTTCGCGGCAGCGCGGGGATCGACCCATGGCTATGATACCACCGATTTCAACGAGATCGATCCCGATCTGGGTGGCCGCGCCGGGTTTGAGCGGCTGAGCACCGCCGCATCGCGTCACGCCATGGGGATCGTGCTTGATATCGTGCCCAATCATATGGCGGCGCTGCCGGAAAATCCGTGGTGGCGCGATGTGCTTGAACGGGGGCAATCGGCGCATTATGCGGGGCATTTCGATATCGATTGGCGCGGGCCGCTGACCCTGCCGGTGTTGGAGGGCGATTTTGCATCGGCCCTGCAGGCGGGCGAGATCACGCTGGGCGTGGCAGCAGACGGGGTGGGGCTGGTGATGCGCGCGGCGGGGCAGGAATGGCCGCTGACCCCGCAAAGCTATGGCCTGTTGCCGGGGGATGTGTTCGCAAAATGCGCCGCACTGGCCGCCACACCACGCGCGGATTTTCACGCGGCGATGCAGGCGCTGATCCGCCGCGATGGCCGCGCCCTGAACGCAGCCTTGGCCGATCTGTCGCGCGATGCGGCGCTGTTGCACCGCCTGCACGCCGCGCAGCCATGGCGGCTGATGCCATGGCGCAGCGCGCGCGAATCCCTTGGGTATCGGCGGTTTTTTGAGGTGAGCGGCCTTGTCGGCACAAGGGTCGAGGCGCAGCATGTCTTTGCCGATATCCACCGGCTGGTGCTGGAATTGCTGCATCAGGGTCTGATCGCGGGGCTGCGGATCGATCATATCGATGGGCTGGCCGATCCTGCCGCCTATTTGCGCAAATTACGCCAGATTTGCGGGCCGGATTGCTGGATTATCGTGGAAAAAATACTGGCGCGCGGCGAAAATCTGCCCCTCGATTGGCCGGTTGCGGGCACGACGGGATATGAATTCATCGCCGCCATGTCCGATTTGTTGGTGCCACCCGATGGGGCAGGCGTGCTTGATCGCGGCTTTCGTGCCATTGCGGATGCGCCCGATTGGCATCAGGCCCGCGACCAAGCGAAACGCGAGATCGTGACCCATAATTTTCACGGGGAATTGACGCGGCTTTGCGCGCTTCTGGCGCCTTTTACCGAACTGCCACCGGCGCGGGTGCGCGCGGGGCTGGTGGAATTGATCGTGGCGCTGCCAGTTTACCGCGCCTATGGCGATGCGCGCGGCTTTGACCCGGCATCAATGCAGATGTTGCACGCCGCGGCCTTGCATGCGGGGGCTGATGCGCAGGCAGTGCTGGCCGCACTTGCGATGCCCGGTGCGCAGGAATCGCGGCTGCGGTTTCAACAGCTTAGCGGCCCGGTGATGGCCAAAGCGGTCGAGGATACCGTGTTTTACCGCCACACCGCCATGCTGGCGCGAAACGAAGTGGGCGACGATCCCGGCCACCCGCCTGCAGGTGCCGCGCATGTTCACCGGGCCTTGTCGGCGCGGCGCGGATTGAACGCCACCGCTACCCATGACACCAAGCGCGGCGAGGATGCGCGCGCCCGGCTTTATGCGCTGGCCGAAGCGCCGGGGGATTGGTTGCAGGCCGTGGCCCGCTGGCGCGGCTGGGCGGGGCAGGGCGGGATTGCGCCCGCGACCGAGTGGTTGATTTATCAATCCCTTGCCGGGATCTGGCCCGAAACGCACACCCCCGCCAGTTTGGCGCAGATGGAACAGCGGTTCCTGCCCTATATCGTCAAATCCCTGCGTGAAGCGAAAGAGCACAGCCGTTGGGAGGATGTAAACACCGCCTATGAAGATGCCGCCTGCGCTTATGCCGCGCGGTTGCTTGCGCCCGATAACAGCCGTTTTCAGCGCGATTTCACCGCGACGCTGGCCCCCTA
>JBBAGE010000090.1:0-9931 GCA_041655055.1 Paracoccaceae bacterium | reverse complement strand
CGTCGTGGGCACTGTGGCGCTAACGGGCGTCGGGCTGGTGCTGGCGGAAATCGTGATTACGATATCGGGCGGCAATCTGTTGGTGATGCTGTTGCTGACGGCGCTGATCTGCATGGTCGTCGGGCTCGGCATGCCGACTACGGCCAATTATGTCGTGGTCGCAACGCTGATGGCACCGGTGATTGTCGAAGTCGCCACGCTCAACGGATTGGCGGTCGCGCTGGTGGCGGTGCATCTTTACGTGTTCTATTTCGGGCTGATGGCGGATGTAACGCCGCCCGTTGGGCTTGCCTCATTCGCGGCCTCGGCGATTTCGCGCGCCGATCCGGTGAAAACCGGGGTCCAGGCCTTTCGCTATGAAATGCGCACCGCGATCTTGCCGCTGGTGTTCATCTTTAACCACCAATTGTTATTGATCGGGATCGATGGCTGGCTGCATCTGATCGTGGTGGCGGCAGGCTCGCTGATCGGCATGCTGGCCTTTGTGTCGGTCACCCAACAGATTTTCGTGACCCGCAGCCGATTGTGGGAATCTGCGGTGCTGCTGCTCGCCTGTTTCATGCTGTTCCGGCCAGGATTTTTCATGGACCGGATTGACGATCCCTATATCGATGTCCCCGCCGAGCAGTTGATGCAAATCGCCGAGGCCGTGCCCGACAACGGCTTCCTGCGCTTTGAGGTGGCGGGGCTTGACCTGTCGGGCGATGAATACACGCGGGTGACGCAATTGCCGATGGGCGCGATGCGCCCCGCGGCCGAGCGGTTGAATGCCGCTGGCGTGCAGGTGCTGGAATTCGGCGGGCAGACCCAGATCACCAATGTGCGCTTTCGCACCCAGGCCGACCGGCTACGGCTTGAAGCCGGGCAGACTGTGACACGGGTTTTTGTGGTCAATACCAACCGTTTGCGGGCCGAGTGGATCTATGTCCCGGCGCTGACCCTGATCGGCCTGATCGCCGCAATCCAATGGCGCCGCCGCGCATGGGACCAACCCGGCATGCCCCGGCGCAACGCGCGGGCCGAGGCGGGCTAGGTCAGGCGTCGGCCTGCATCTGGCGAATTTTGTCGCGATGCCATGCGACGGCCTGATGGTGCAGTGTGCGCAAGGCCGTGTCTGCCATAAGCTGTGCAAATCTGGACCGCACGCCGCTGGCATATCGCGCGATACTTTCATCGTGCATGTGGTTACGATCGAATTTCTTCCAATAGCTATCGTCGAGTTCATGCTTGACGTGATGCGCCCGGCCACGCGCCTTTTTCACCTGAAATGAATCGCGTGAACGCAAGGCATAATGATTCAACTGGGCAATATCAAAGTTTCGGCTCTTCCATTCGCTTGCCGGCATACCACCAGGTAGAACGGAATGGATCTGCTCAGAAAATTCGTCTTTAGGGATAGGTTGATGAATGCCATAGCGCTGGAATCGCCGCGGCGTGTGAAAAATGGATTTGGCGCGGCGCGCTGATTTACGATCTTGTTGGGGTGTTGGTTCAGCCATCAAAAATTGCTCGGTAATCCACGCGTCGCGATAATTCGTGATCCCGGACGATCCAAATATGCGCCATGGTACGGATATCACATCTGCATCGCCGCTTGCGGCAACCAGTGCGCGAACGCTGCCATCGCCGACTTTGACCACAAGAAATTCATCGACATCACAAACAAAGATCCAGTCGGAATTCTTGACTTCGCGGTAGCCTTGGAGCTGGCGCAGCGCAGCTTTATGCGGGGTCGAGCGCGGCCAGAAAGCGGTTGCGTGATGCTGAACAAGACCGATTTCTTGGAGCCGCTGCAGAATTTCAACCGTAGGATCTTCGCAATCATTTGTAGCTACGAAAATGGAATCAAACCCTAATTCCTTGTAATGGGCGATCCATTCTAGAATGAACGGCCCTTCATTTTTCATGGTCGACAGGATCGAGTATCGTTGTTCCACTGACACAACCTTTACAATAAAACATAACCTATGGGTTGCCCCGTTGTAAGCGTGTCTCCTCTGGGGGCAAGATTAGTTAGTCGGTTACATGCAGGCGGTAGTGGCGGCAGCCGGTTTCGGGGTTGAAATCGTCGCTGCGCCAACGGCTGCGAACGGGGGTCTCGAACGCGGCGCAGAGCCGATAGCTGTGGTTGCCCAATGGTTCATAGCGATAGGGGATGTCGGTGAGCGGATCGTTCAGTCGGCCGGTGAACAGGCATTCGTCGGTGGATTCAATCACCTGGGGCAGTTGGTTCCCCGCATTTTGGGCCAGACAATTGATCTGGAATGAAAGCGCATTCACATCTTGCCGTCGCTGCTCGTCGCGCCGTTCCATCCGGCCCTGTGTTGGGCCGCCGGTAACGCTTAGCCCCAATATGATCGCGGCGACGCCCATGCCAGCCAGCAAAAGCGCGGGCAGTTCAACGCGGCCGGTCATCGAGTTCCTGCCGGAAATAGAAGAACACGAGGCCCGCGACCAGCGCCACAACCCCTGCGCGTGCGATGAAACGCAGGGTTAATTCGCCGCTGAGTGCAGAATAGATCACGACGATCAGATCGCCAAGCAGCGCCATCGAGGCAAAAAACAGCGTCACATGGCCGAACCAGCGCCGGACCAGTGACCGCCGCTGGCCCGGATCAGCGCGCAAAGCGCGCGTGGTGCGCTGGTTGAGCACTAGAAACAGTGGCACGAACACGATCAGCGTGGCAATCGACCAGCGCATGCCTTGCACCGAATACCAATAGGTGCTGCGGCCCGGTTCAGGAATCCAACGCTCGATCAGATCGAATGAAAGCGACACGATATGCCAGGTGATCATCCCCAGCGCGATGAACATCACCCCATAGATCAAGGCTTCGCGCGCGGAAACAAACGGGCGGGGGCGCGGCACGGGGGGCAGGAAAGCGCCCTCGCTCCACCCGTCGAGGGCGGTGGCGATTTCGCGCTCGGACCAGCCCGCCTGCGCAAGCGCCGCACCGATGTCAGCGCGCGCATGCCCGGCAAGCAGCGCATCGCGCACGAATTGAGAAAGCTGTTCAACGGGCCGCATAAAATCCTCTGCCGCAAGGGAATTTCTGCCAGACTAGCGCAATACCGCGCCAGTGCCAGCGTAAAGTCCGGGCGCGGCAAGGCAGCGCCCGGAAACCCGCTTATTCAGGCCGATAAGGCAACATCGCATCCTGAAAGAAGCGATCCATGAACGGGCCAAGATCGACCTTGCCATATTCATACCAGGTGGCAAATTCTTCCCAGCCGGGGTCGAGATCGGCATAGCCCAATTCAGTCAGAATGCTTTCCCATTTATCCGACGTGGCTAACAGCCGGTCAACGAAGGCATCGGGATCGGCCAGAAACCGGTTGCTGCGCGTGGCCTCGATCACGGAATCATTATAGGCCTGAAGCCGGGCTTCGGCGGCCTCATCCATCGTGATGACCGCACCGCCGGCCTCGTAATGCGAATTCACGCCTTGCTGAATGACCGTCCACGATCGCATGATGCTTTCTTCGATATAATCTTTCTGCAAATCGAACAGCAATTGACGACCGGCAAGCGGCAGGTCTTCCCAGAGCATTTCATCAAAGGCATAGTTCACATTTGGCTGCGAAAAGCCCGTATGCTGGCCAATGATATGATAAGGAGCAATCGGGATAATGCCGGTCACTTCGGCCACATTGACCGAGGTCACCGCGCAATCGATCACGCCACGTTGAAGCCCTTCATAAACCTCTTGAAACTGGATGGCGACGCCCGCCATACCCAGCGATTCTGCCTGTTGGGCATGCACGATGCCGCCGGTCGAGACCTGCTTGCCGCGCAGTTGATCGAGTGAGGTAAAAGGCTCGCGGCAGAAAATGCCGCTGGGCACGGCGCCGGTGATCAGATAGCCCGGCTCGATCCCGTAGCGGCGCTGTTCTTCCCACGCCTCGGGCGTGGCATGGGCGGTTTCAACCATCGTGCCCCAGGAATGCAGCATCCCCAGAATCGGCGGGGTTTTCGACACCAACGTCAGATCCACCATCAACGCGCCGACCGGCATGTTCGACGGGTCATATTGGGCAATGATCATACCATAGCTGAGCCGTCCGTCCTTGACCGCGGGGGCCGCATTGCCCGCAATGATTGACGAGGCGTAGAAGATTTCCGGCTGAATCTTGCCGCCGGAATATTCCTCGATCAACTGTGCATAAAGCTCAACCGCGCGGCTGTTGGTGGCCCCCGGGCCGGTGAAGGATTGCAAGATGAACTCGACCGGCTCCATATCGGCCAGAGCCTCGATATAAGCCTCTTTCGGGGCGCCAAATGGCACCGAGGTTTCGGCAAAAGCGGGCAGGCCGAGCGCCGTGGTGGCAAGCAAAGCGGCACTGGCCGCCAACAGATTTGGCGGTTTCCTTGTCATGGTCATAAGCGCGTCTCCTCCCTGAATATGCGCTGATATCATGCTGTTATTGCCAAAGTGTTAATGACGACGCGTATGCGGTTGTTTTTTGTAGTTGCGTCGAAACCTTGGCAATCGGTCTGGGGCTTTTGATGCTCCTTAAGACGTGTCAGCAGTGAAATCCTACATGTGCGCCGCCATATTGCAACAAATTTGGCGACGTCACAGCAGGGGAAAATGGAACAAAATTGAATCAACAGGGTTGGACCCCGCAGCCACTGCCACGGGGGTTGGACCATGCCGAAATTTTGTAAAATCTCAATATATTACCGGCCCCGCCCCAGTTATTTTGGGCAGTCATGATGGGGCGCAGGCGACGCATTGATGCGGCAAACATTATGCGCATGGCGCAAGCGCGCATCGCGATCGAGGGTGTGCAGCCCGAAATAGATGCGGGGCGATTCGCAGCCGCGGCGATCGCTGGCGATCCAATGGAAGTTTCAGCCGATATTTTCTCGGACGGTCATGACGTAATCCGCGCCGACTTGATGTTTCGCGATGTTGGAAAGCGCAATTTTCAAGAGTATGAGATGCATTTCATGGGCAATGATCGCTGGGTGGGTGAATTTGTGCCGACTACACCGGGCAAGGCCCAATATACGATTATTGCATGGCGCGATGTATTTGCGACATGGCAAGCGGATATTGAAAAGAGAATAGCTGCGGGTCAGAATGTCGGGCTGGAAATTGATGAAGGTTTGTTGCTGATAAAATCCGCCCATCAGCATGCCAAACCCGCGCATCGGCAGATGTTGGAACGTTACTTGCGCAAGGCGTTGAATGCAGATGACCAGCTAGAGATTTTGCGTAGTGCCGAATTGCTGTCCCTGATGTCTCGCGCGGGAATACGCGAAAACCTGACGCAATATCCACGCGAACTTGATTTGACGGTTGAAAGGCCCCTGGCAGCTTTTAGCGCTTGGTATGAAATGTTTCCCCGGTCGCAGGGGGGCATGGACCAGCACGGAACCTTTGATGATGTTATCGAACGTCTGCACTATGTCCGCGATCTCGGCTTTGACGTTCTATATTTCCCGCCTATCCATCCTATCGGTCTTATTAACCGTAAAGGCCCCAATAACAATTTAACCGCAGGCGTTAATGATCCCGGAAGTCCTTATGCAATTGGCAATAGCGAGGGCGGCCATACGGCGATCCATCCTGAATTGGGATCGATCGGGGATTTCGACCGATTGGTTGCTGCTGCAACGGACCAAGGACTTGAAATCGCCTTGGATTTCGCCATTCAATGCGCGCCCGATCATCCGTGGATCAAGGAGCACCCGGAATGGTTTGATTGGCGCCCGGATGGCAGTATCAAATATGCAGAAAACCCGCCCAAGAAATATCAGGATATTGTTAACGTTCATTTCTATGGCGACGCCATTCCCGATCTTTGGCTGGCGCTCCGTGATGTGATCTTGTTTTGGATCGACCATGGGATCAAAATATTCCGGGTGGATAATCCACACACCAAGCCATTTCCATTTTGGGAATGGCTGATTTCAGATATTCGTGCCAGTAATCCCGAGGTTATTTTCCTCTCGGAGGCCTTTACCCGGCCAAAAGTCATGAAGCATTTGGCGAAACTGGGCTTTACTCAATCCTACAGCTATTTTACCTGGCGTAACACCAAGGCAGAATTGACCGATTATCTGTCCGAGTTGACGACGACGGATGCCAAATATATCATGCGACCGAATTTTTTCACCAACACTCCGGATATCAATCCGTATTTCCTTCAAACCAGCGGTCGGCCCGGTTATCGAACGAGATTGATCCTTGCGGGAACGCTTGCGGGAAATTACGGCATTTATAATGGGTTTGAGTTTTGCGAAGGCACCCCAATTCCCGGGCGTGAGGAATATCTTGATTCCGAAAAGTATCAGCTGCGCCATTGGGATTTCGATCGTCCCGGCCATATCAAGGACGATATCCGCTTTCTGAACACGTTGCGCACGGAAAACCCGGCGCTGCGTGATTTTACCAATCTGCGGTTTTATAACGCCTGGAATGATCAGATCCTCTATTATGGACGAATGGATGAACGGCAGGAAAGTTGGTTGTTGTTTCATGTCAATCTCGATCCTCATAATGTTCAGGAATGTCATTTCGAAGTGCCGCTTTGGGAATTTGGTCTTGGGGATGATGCGTCTATTGAAGTTGAGGATATGATTGCCAAGACCCGCTTCACCTGGAATGGCAAGATTCAATGGCTGAAGCTAGATCCCCAGACACGGCCTTATGCCGTTTGGCGATTATTCGCACCTACGAGGAATTTGACATGATGGCCAAGCCGAATGACGGCATAGATCGAACAATGACCGACTGGTATAAGGATGCCGTTATATATCAGGTGCATGTAAAGGCGTTTCAGGATTCCAATGATGATGGCATTGGCGATTTCGCAGGTTTCATGCAGCGGATGGATTATATCCAGAGTTTGGGTGCCACGGCGATCTGGCTGATGCCATTTTATGTTTCGCCTTTGCGTGATGATGGTTATGATATCGCTGATTATCGCGAGATTAACCGTGCATTCGGGTCAAAAGCCGATTTTCGTCGTTTTGTGGCTGAAGCCCATCGGCGTGGCCTTCGGGTGATTACGGAACTGGTAATCAATCATACCTCGGATCAGCATCCGTGGTTTCAACGCGCGCGACAGGCGCGGCCGGGATCTGCGGCGCGGAATTACTATGTCTGGAGCGATGATGACACCAAGTTTTCGGGCACTAGAATTATTTTCAATGATACAGAAAGTTCCAACTGGACGTGGGATGCGGTGGCCAAGCAATATTATTGGCATCGTTTCTATTCACATCAACCCGATCTAAATTTCGATAATCCACGCGTATTGCAAGAAGTGCTGCGTGTAATGCATTATTGGCTCGATATGGGGGTTGATGCGCTTCGGCTGGATGCGATTCCCTATCTGGTCGAGCGGGACGGAACAAATAATGAAAACCTGCCGGAAACCCATGAAATCTTGAAAAAGATCCGCGCCGATCTTGATGCGCATTATCCGGATCGCATGCTGTTGGCCGAGGCAAATCAATGGCCCGAGGATACCCGTCCCTATTTCGGTGACGGGGATGAATGCCATATGGGCTTTCATTTTCCGCTGATGCCAAGGATCTATATGGCGGTGGCGCAAGAGGATCGGCACCCGATCAGCGATATCATCCGCCAGACGCCCGATATTCCCGATAGCTGTCAATGGGCGATATTTCTGCGCAATCATGACGAATTGACGCTGGAAATGGTCACGGATCGCGAGCGTGATTATCTGTGGCAGACCTATGCCGGTGATCAGCGTGCAAGGATCAATATGGGAATCCGGCGCCGGCTTGCGCCATTGATGCAAAATGATCGCCGGAAGATCGAGCTTTTGAACTTTTTGCTTTTATCGCTGCCCGGCACGCCCATTCTTTATTATGGGGATGAAATCGGGATGGGGGATAATTATTATCTTGGGGATCGTGATGGCGTGCGGACACCAATGCAATGGTCCCCCGATCGCAACGGGGGTTTTAGTCGCAGCGATCCGCAGCGGCTTTATTTGCCGCTGATTCAGGATACGATCTATGGCTATCGGGCGGTGAATGTTGAAAGCCAGCAGGCCGACAGATCGTCGCTTTTGAATTGGGTGCGCCGGATGGTGGCTGTGCGGCAGGCGCATCAGGTTTTTGGGCGTGGCACGATGACGCTGCTTTATCCCGCCAATCGCAAGATTTTTGCCTATGTGCGGGAATATGATGGCGTTTCCGTGCTTTGCGTCGCTAATTTATCGCGTTCGGCCCAAGCGGCGGAAATTGATTTATCGGCTTATGCGGGGCGGGTTCCGGTTGAATTGACGGATCGGTCGCCTTTTCCGCCCGTGGGGGAATTACCCTATTTGTTCATGTTGCCGGCTTATGGATATTACTGGTTCGTTCTGGCCGATGAAACCGCGGCACCCCATTGGCATGTGCCGGTTGCGCCGGTTTTGCCGGAATTCGTCACGTTGACGGCGCGTGACGGGCGGCTGATGTCCGCGCTGTCTGGGCGCGAGGGGCGCCAGCTTGCCGAAGACAGCTTGCCGAAATTTCTGCCGTTGCAGCGCTGGTTTTCGGGCAAGGACGGGGCGCTTGATCGGGTCGGGATCACGCCACTGGCCGAAATGCCCAAGGGGGGTGTGCTGGCGCTGATCGATTTGGCGCAAGGGATTGATCAACAACGTTATTTCATGCCGCTTGCTGCGCGTTGGGGCGAAGATCATCTGGTCTTTGGGGCGCCGACGCTGTCGGTGACTTTGGCGCGTTTGCGCCATGCCAACCGGCTGGGGGCGCTGATCGATGGCACCGCCGATGAGGCCACTGCAATGGCGTGGCTGGAGGGATTGCGCGGTGATCTGGAGCTGCCGGCAACGGATGGGGGCAGGGTGCGCTTTTCCGGCACGGATGCTTTGCGCGCGATCGAGGAACCGGGGACGCCGCGGTTGATGACGATCGAGCAGAGCAATGCCTCGGTCGCATTCGGGGCGTCGTTGATCTTGAAGTTTTACCGGCGTTTGCGCGCCGGTATTCAGCCCGATATCGAAATGGCACGGTTTTTGACCCAGGCGGGGTTCGCCCATACGCCCGCGCTGCTGGGCTGGGTGGAGCATTGCCCGCCCGAGGGTGCGCCCACGACTTTGGCTGCCGCTTTTGCCTTTGTCGCCAATCAGGGCGATGCCTGGACCCATGTGACCGACGCGCTTGGCCGCGATCTTGAGGAATATGAGCGCGCCATTCATTCGGGCGGCGAGGCGGCGGATTTTGCCCCCGCGTTGCAGCTTGCGCAGGTTTTGGGGGCGCGCACGGCGGCGCTGCATGGCGCGCTTGCGTCCAATGCGGATGACCCGGCCTTTGCGCCCGAGCCAATCACCAAGGCTGATCTGGCGGGTTGGAGCACGGATTTGCGGGCCGAACTGGCCGAAAGTTTCGACCGTCTGACACAGGCCATGCGCGAATTGGCGCCAGAACAAGCGGAAATGGCGCAAACCGTGCTAGCAGCGCGGGCGCGGTTTGAGGCGCAGGCGGATGCGCTTGCCACGATGGCGCCGTCGGGTATTCGCAGCCGCATTCATGGCGATTATCATCTGGGGCAGGTGCTGGTCGCACAAAATGAGCTGTTCATCATTGATTTCGAAGGCGAACCCGCCCGCCCGCTGGATGAACGCCGGGCCAAATCCTCGCCGCTCCGGGATGTGGCCGGGATGTTGCGTTCATTCGATTATGCCGCGCGGATGGTGGTGGATTTGCGCATATCTTTGGGCGGCGATGGCGCGTTGTCGAACGCGCGCGCGCGACAGTGGCATGATGCAGCGATGCGCGCATTCCAAACCGGCTATGACGACGCGATCGCCCAAAGCGCCCCGCATGCGATGGACCCCGCTTTGGCGCAGGCGTTGCGCGATGCGTTCATCTTGCAAAAGGCCGCTTATGAGCTGCGCTATGAACTGGCTAATCGCCCGAAATGGGTGGGCTTGCCGCTTG
>JBBAGE010000089.1:0-9960 GCA_041655055.1 Paracoccaceae bacterium | reverse complement strand
GGGCGCGCTGGGCGGTATCATCGGGGCCACGATCAGCGCCTGGGGGCTTTATCAGCAAAGCTTTCTGCTGTTCACGGTCGGATCGCTGTTTACCGGTGTCTATATGTCATCGCAGGGGTTCTTGCGCTTTGCCGCCGCCGATACCGTATCGGCCGCCTTTCGCCCCAAGGCGATTTCCTATGTGATGGCAGGCGGGCTTGCGGCCGCGATCATCGGGCCGCAACTGGTCAAGGTCACGAGCCAGACGATGATCATCCCGTTTCTGGGCAGCTATCTGACGGTGATCGCGATCAACCTGATCGGCGCGCTGCTGTTTTTGTGGCTGCGCATCCCCACGCCCCGGCCCCCCGCCGCCGATGCGCCCAAGGGCCGCAGCACCGGGGAATTGCTGCGCACGCCGCGCATTGCCGTGGCGATCATCATCGGCATGGTGTCCTATGCGTTGATGAACCTTGTCATGACCTCAACCCCGCTGGCGGTGGTGGGCTGTGGCTTTACCCAAAATGACGCGGCCAATATCGTATCGGCGCATGTGCTGGCGATGTTCGTCCCGAGCTTTTTCACCGGCCATCTGATCGCGCGCTTTGGCGTGGAAAAAATCGTGGGGCTGGGGCTGGCGATCCTTGCGGCAGCGGGGGTGATCGGCCTGTCCGGGGTCGAGCTTGAACAATTCTATATCGCGCTGATCCTGTTGGGCATCGGTTGGAATTTTGGCTTTATCGGCGCAACCGCCATGCTGACCGCCGCGCATACGCCACAGGAAGGCGGCCGGGTGCAGGGCGTCAACGACATGATCGTCTTTGGCGGCGTAACGATTGCCTCGCTGGCATCGGGCGGATTGATGAACTGTTCCGGCGGCAGCGCCGAGGCCGGCTGGCAGGCCGTCAATCTGGCGATGGCACCCTTTCTGGTGTTGGCGGGCGCGGCGCTGATCTGGCTGGTGATGCAACCGGCGCAGGCGCGCAGCAACTAATCCGCGCGCGGCGTCAGCGCCAGCCTGATCCCCGATTGCGCCCGCACCGTCAGATGCGCCACAGGCACCGGCGGCGGCCCCGCTGCCGGCGCCAGATGAAAGGCGCGGGTGATCATCGCCAGCAGCAAGACCCCCTCGATCATCGCAAATCCCGCGCCGGGGCAGATCCGCGCCCCGGCGGAAAACGGCATATAGGCATCGCGCAGACAGGCCTTGCCATTCTCGGTCGCAAAGCGGTCGGGGTCAAAGGCATCGGGATTATCCCACAATCGTTCATGGCGTTGCAGATGCCAGGGCGACAGCACGATCTGCGCGCCCCGGGCAATATCGCGATCGCGAAATCGCGTGGGCACCGCCGCTTCGCGCACCATCATCGGCACCGGCGGATAAAGCCGCAGCGCTTCGCGAAACACATCGCGCGTATAGCGCAGCCGGGCCATATCCGCGAACGCCGGATCGTGGGCCAGGGCCGCAGCCTCGGCCGCCACGCGGGCCTGCGCATCGGGATGGGTCGCCAACAGATGAAGCGCCCAGGCCATGGCCGAGGCGCTGGTTTCATGCCCCGCCAGGAAAAAAATCGCTACCTGATCGACCATTTCCTGCGTATCAAATCGCGCGCCCGTAAGCGGATCGGCGGTGGTCATGATCTTGGTGGCCAGATCATCGGGCGCGGTGCCCGCCTTGATTTCCGCCATACGCGCAGCGGTCAGATCGGTGATCAGGGCGCGGATCGCGCGGGCCGTCGTGCGAATCCGCCGCCGATGCAGCCGGGGCAGCCAGCGCGGCAGCGGCACAAAGGCCGCCAAGTTCAGGATCGGCTGGCTGCGTTGATAATCGCGAAACTGGGTGAATACCTGCCGGGCGATATGATGGGTAATCGGGATCGAAAATAACGTGCGGAAAATTACATCGGCGGCGGCATGGCTGGTCTCGGCCTCGATCTCGATATCGGGCCCGGGCAGGGCCGCGATCCGCGCCACGGCCGCGTGACCCGCCGCGACCATGGCGGGAAAGGTGTGGTGCAGCCGGCCCCCTTCGAATGCGGGATTGATGATGCGGCGCTGGCGCTGCCATGTCGCGCCATTGGTCAGGAACACCGAATTGCCCAACAGCGGGCGCAGCCCTTCGCCCACGCGGTCGGATTTGGGGAAATCGCCGGGCCGTTCGCGCAAGATCTGGTTCAGCAGTTCGGGCTGGTTGACCAGATAGGATCGAAAAAATGGCGTGCGGAATTCGGCCATCCATGCCCGGTAAAGCCGCCCCGGTTGCGCCGACAAAATATCGGCCCGAAACAGCCGCATATAGCGCCATAGCGACACTTTTTCCGCCCGTGATGCCGGTTTGGGTGGGGCCGTCATGCCGCCCGCCCAGTATAGCGCGACGCCGCCACATCCACCCGGCTGCGCGAGGGCGCGCGGCCCGCATAGCGCGCAGCCAGTGTTTTCGGCCCGGCCGTGATCTGAAAATAATCGTAATCGCCGGGGGCATCAAAGGCGCAAAGATATTGAAAATGCAGCCGAAAAAACCGCCAGCGCAGCGCCGCCCAGGTTTCGGGCCGCAAGGTCTTGGTGAATGCCGCCGATACCACCAGCGGCCAGCGCTTGCCGTGATCAGGCGCCACGCCGCTGACCGCAACCGGATCGCAAAGCGCAAAGGAACAGCCATCGCCGGGCGCGCTGATATCGATCCAGGCAAGCTGATCGCTGCGGCTCAGATCATGCAGATCACGGCGCAGACGCGTAGCTTCGGGCAGAAAGGACACCATCGGGATCACCTGCCCCAGCGATAAAAAACCAAGGGCCGCGCCGCCTGCGGGCACCCTGCCCGCGCGGATCAGATCGGCCAATATCGACACCGCCAGATGCGCGCCGGAACTGTGGCCGATCACCAGCACCTCATCGACATCGCTGGCCAAAGCCTGCGCGATCTTGTCACCAAATTCGGCCATGCGGGCTTCCAGTGCGGGCGGATTGGCGCCGCGGTGGCGCGCGCTAAAGGCGTAATCATGCATCAGATAATAGGCCAGAAACCGGCCATCGCGCGCACGAAACCAGTGCAGCAAGCCGATCCCAAGCCCCGCGCCCGCCACAAGGCCAAGCGCATGCGCCCAGCCTTGTGCCAGGCCAAAGCTCAGTTGCCTCACCGCTGCCATGGTCAGCCACATCAGCGCCAGCGCCAGCGCCAATTGCCCCAGCAGCATCACCACCGGGTAAAGCGCCGCGATCACGGGCCCCTTGCGCAGCCACATCAACCGCCACAGCGTGCCGCTTGCGATATAAATCCATGCGGTGCGGGCCATTTGCGCATAGGTGGCGGCAATCCCCGCCCCCATGGAATCGCGCACGATATCCGACCAGACCAGCACATCCATATCGGTTTCGGTCCGCTGGCCGCCGATTGTGGCCCGAATATGCCAGCCAAAATCGCCACCGCGCGCGGATTTGGGGGCCAACGCAATCTCATAGCCAGAAATTTTCGCCTGCAGCGCACTTTCGCGGCGATAGAGTTCGCGGTAACGGCGCGGCGGAAACGGATCATAGCCGGGAATATAAAACACCCGGCGGGTTTTGACGGCGACGCCGCGCTGACCATTGACCACATCACTCATCACACCCTCACCCGATCAGACTAGCGCAGGAAAGCGGCGGGAAAAAGGCGCATGTTCATCCGACCGATTGCAGTATCGGAAAGGTTTCAAGCAGCCACCATGAAAATCGCGAAAATCCGCCGGTCAGCATCATCAGCCCAATGCTCCAGAGCAAGAGACCCATGATCCGCTCGATCCGGTCCATATGCCGGCGCATGAAGCCCATCACCCCGCGCATACGCGGGAAAAAGGCCGCGACCAGCAAGAACGGAATGCCCAGCCCCGCCGCATAGACCGCAAGCAAGCCGGTGCCACGCGCGATTGATCCGTCATTGGCCGCAAGCGTCAGGATCATGCCCAGAATCGGCCCCAGACACGGCGTCCAGCCAAAGGCAAAGGCAAGCCCCAGCAAATAGGCGCCAAAGGCGGTGCCACCGCTGTCGGGCGCATCAATCCGCGCTTCGCGGTTCAGAAAACCGATCCGCAGAATGCCGAGGAAATGCAGCCCGAAGGCCATGACCACCAGCCCGGCGATAATCGAAAACAGCTGCGAATTGGACAGAAAGAAATATCCCAGCGCCGATGCGGTGAACCCCAGCAGCAAGAATACCGTAGACAGGCCCAGCACGAAAAACAGCGCCGGGATGATCGGGCGGCGGCGCGCGCCATCTTCGCCCGCCAGTTCCGACATGCTGATCCCGCTCATATAGGCCAGATAGGGCGGCACAATCGGCAACACGCAGGGCGAAAGAAACGAAATCGCCCCGCCCGTCAATGCCACCAGCATGGCGGGCAAAAAGGCCGCATCGAAAAGATCAATTCCAAACATGAACGCCCCCTTTTCGCCCTGATACCCCGCCCTTGCGCCAAGGTCACGTGGCGCAAGGTCACATGTTGGTGGACAGGGGTTACGACTGGGTTAAAACTGCCAAAATGATTGCAGATGTCGAAATAGATGCGCTGTCGCTGCTTTGTCCGCTGCCGGTATTGCGCGCGCGCAAGGCGCTGGCGGCAATGGCGCCGGGTGCCGTGCTGCGGGTGCTGGCGGATGATCCGATGGCGTTGATCGATCTGCCGCATTTTTGTGCGCAAAACGGTCATGAGATCTTGCGGATTGCCGCGCCCGAATTCGTGATTCGCAAAGGTTAGACAAGGATCGGGCGGCAGGATAACCCGCCGCCCGATATTAATGTGCCGAAAATCTTAGCTGGAGGTGGACCACCAGCCGGTTTTCTTGGGTGCATTATCCGGTGTGTCTGCCTCGGTTTCGGCCAGTTCGGGCTGGCGTGCCGGTTCCGAGGCAGGCTCTGCCGTTGCTGCCGGTTCGGGTGCCGGTTCAGGTGCCGGGGCGGGTTCAGACGTGGCCTCGGGTGCCGGGGCAGGCTCGGTTTGCGTCGCGGGCGCTGTCTCGGCCTTTGCCGCAGCGGTGCTCGCGCGCGGTTTTCGTGGGGCGCGCGGCTTGGCAGGCGCTTTGGCCGGTTTTTCGGCCGTATCCGCAGGGGCGGCATCTGTAGCCGCTTCCTCGGTGACTGCCGGTTTCGTGGCGCGGGCGCGGGTGGTGCGTTTGCGCACGGGCGCTTTGGCCGCGGGCGCATCCTCGGCGGGCGCTGCCTCGGGCTGATCGCCGACCGTATCCGATGCGGCAGGTTCGGCCGGGGCCTCTGCCACCACTTCGGCGGGGGCATCTGCTTTCACCGGCGTTTTACGGGTCCGGGTGCGGCTGCGCGTGGGTTTGGGCGCGGGGGCCTCAGACTCGGCCACCGCTTCGGCAGCCGGCTCGGGTTGCCCTGTCACATCCGCAGCATCAACCACAGGTGTCGGAGCCTCGACAGGTGCCGGAGCCTCGACCGGGGTGTCGGCTTCGTCGCTGGCGCTGTCGTCGTCCTCGCCGTTGGTGGTGTCGTCACCGGCGTGCATACCATTGTCATCGCTGCCGGATTTGCGGCGGCGACGGCGACGGCGGCGTTTACGCGGTGCCTGATCGCCCTCATCCCCATTGGGGGCGGGCTGGGCTGCGGCCTCGGCTTCTTCGACCTCGTCGGTATCGGCCTCATCCTCGTCCTGGGCGGCGGCATCGTCGATCTGATCCATCAGCGACAGATCGACCGAAACGATATGCGACGGGGCCTCGGCCACGACGCGGGTCGCGGTCTTGAATTTCTCGATCGAGAAATCAGGCGTGATCAGGAACGGATCGGCTTCGAGCCGGACAGCCATGCCATAGCGCGCTTCAATCTGGGCAATATTTTCGCGTTTGTTATTGATCAGGAAATTGATGATCCCCACCGGCGCTTTCAACAACACTTCGCGCGAACGGCGGCGCGTGCCCTCTTCCTCAAGCTGGCGCAGGATCGTCAGGCCGAGGTTATCATCCGAACGGATCAGCCCGGTGCCGTGGCAATGGTTGCAGGGCTGGGTCGTGGCCTCCAACATGCCGGGGCGCAGACGCTGGCGGCTCATTTCCAGCAGGCCAAAACCGGAAATGCGGCCCACCTGAATGCGCGCGCGATCGGTTTTCAGCTTTTCCTTCAGCCGCTTTTCGACGGCCAGATTGTTGCGCCGCTCGTCCATATCGATGAAATCGATGACGATCAGCCCGGCCAAGTCGCGCAAACGCATCTGGCGGGCCACTTCCTCGGCGGCTTCGAGGTTGGTTTTCAGGGCCGTTTCTTCGATCGATCCCTCTTTGGTGGCGCGGCCCGAGTTCACATCGACAGCCACAAGCGCCTCGGTGATGCCGATCACGATATAGCCGCCGGATTTGAGCTGCACCACCGGATTGAACATCGAGCTGAGATAGCTTTCAACCTGATAGCGGGCAAAAAGCGGCAGACCTTCGTTGTAATTGATGACGTTCTTGGCATGCGAAGGCATGATCATCTTCATGAAGTCTTTGGCCGTGCGATAACCGGCCGCGCCTTCGACGATCACTTCGTCGATATCCTTGTTATAAAGATCGCGGATCGAACGTTTGATCAGATCGCCTTCTTCATAAATCTTGGCGGGCGCGATCGAACGCAGGGTCAATTCACGGATCTGTTCCCACATCCGCTGCAGATATTCATAGTCGCGCTTGATCTCGGATTTGGTGCGCTGCGCGCCGGCAGTGCGCACGATCAGCCCTGCGCCATCGGGCACATCGATTTCCTGCGCGATTTCTTTCAGTTTCTTGCGGTCAACCGGGTTGGTGATCTTGCGGCTGATGCCGCCGCCGCGCGCCGTATTGGGCATGAGCACGCAATAGCGCCCCGCAAGCGACAGATAGGTGGTCAGCGCCGCGCCCTTGTTGCCGCGTTCTTCCTTGACCACCTGGACCAACAGGATCTGGCGAACCTTGATCACTTCCTGAATTTTATAGCGGCGCGGGCGTGGTTTGCGCGGCTGACTGATTTCATCGTGGATATCTTCTTCGGCGACCGATTCGATTTCGTCATCGCTATCGTTATCGGTGTCGCTATCGTTCACATCGGTGATGTCATCGGCGCTATCGGTGTCATTGCCATCCTCGTCGCTTTCATCGGCGGCGGGTGTTTCAACCGGCGTTTCCGGCACCAGATAGGCGGGCGACATGCCCTCGTCATCGGTGCCATTATCAGGCGTATCGTCGAGATCGACGATATCCATACCGGGGATCGAGGCCTCGCGGCTTTCGACCGCATCATCGCTTTGCAGATCTTCGGCCTGCGCGCGGGGACGTTGGCGCGAACGGGTGCGCCTTGGCTTGTCCTCTTCGTCCTGCATCGCCTGCGCATAGGCGCGTTCTTCGGCCATCAGCGCTTCGCGGTCGGCCACCGGGATCTGGTAATAATCGGGGTGAATTTCCGAAAAGGCCAGAAAGCCGTGCCGGTTGCCGCCATAATCGACAAAGGCCGCCTGAAGCGAGGGTTCGACCCGCGTTACTTTTGCCAGATAGATATTGCCAGCAAGCTGGCGTTTGTTTTCAGATTCAAAGTCGAAATCCTCGACCTTGTTTCCATCGACCACTACAACCCGCGTTTCCTCGGGATGGGTGGCGTCGATAAGCATTTTCTTTGCCATGAATACTCTCGGCATCGCAAAAGGCGCGCCCTCCCATGGGGGCGGACAGGCAGTTGGCGATGTTCTGTAAGGGCGACTGAAGGCAGCGCATATGCCAAAAACCGGCCCGCGGCCCTTTGGGCCGGGACTGGGTTTTCTGACTGCTCTGCGCGTTTCATCGCGTTTCTTCTCCGATGCTCACGCCAGGCGCGGCATCCGTTCAATGCCCGGCCAGAATGCTGGCTGCGGGCGGCATTTGGTGCCTTGCGGCTGTTCAGTCATACCTTGCGGCATGTCGGTCTGGCGAAAGGACGGGGGCGTAACCATATTATTACGCCAGCACCGCGCCCGGTCGGCCAGAAAATCTTCGAATACATTGCAGCGCATGCGGCGTCGCTATGTATCGTGCAACATAAGTGCGAAACCCGCGCAATTACAATGGCCAAAATCGATTCAGGTAAAATTGGCGCCCGCAAAGGGCACCTGGCCCGGCGCAGCGGGCCGGGACCGAATCACAGATAATCCGACCGCGAAAGATTATATTTCGCCATTTTTTCGTTCAATGTGCGGCGCGGCAGGCATAATTCATCCATCACATTGACGATCGAACCCTTGTGCCGGCGCATGGTATTGTCGATCAGCATACGTTCAAACGCCTCGACATATTCCTTGAGCGGCTTGCCCTCGGTCGTCATCGTCGTGTCGTTTTCATCGCTATCGGCCATCAAAAGCGACGCGATCGAGCCCGATCCCCGCCGGTTTTGCAGCACCGCGCGTTCGGCCACATTGATGAGCTGGCGGATATTGCCCGGCCATGGCGCCTGCAGCAGTTGCGCCGCCTCTTGCGCGGAAATCTCGGGGGCGGGGCAGCCGTATTCTTCGGCGAATTGTTCCGACAGCCGGGTGAACAGCGTCAAAATATCTTCGCCCCGCGCGCGCAGCGGCGGCAGGGTGATTTTCATCGCCGCCAGCCGGTAATAAAGATCGGGCCGCAGCGCGCTTTCGCAGGTTCGGCCCTGTTCTTGCAGGTTGCAGATCGCGATGATCCGGGTTTCAGGCGGCGTGCCTTGCGCATTGATCCAATCGAGAAGCCGCGCTTGCAGCGTCTGGGGCAAAGCCTCGATCCCTTCAAGCACCAGCGTGCCCCCCCGGGCCTCTTCGATCAGCGGCAGTTCCGCGCTGCCTTCGTCCACCGGGCCAAACAGCCGGCGGGCCAGCGCATCTTCGTCGCGACCCGCGCAGGCGAAAACCACGAATTTGCGCCCGCCCCGCGCGCCCACGGCATGCAGCGCATGGGCGGCCAGCGTTTTCCCCGTGCCGGTTTCGCCATCGATCAGCACATGCCCGTCGGCCTGCCCCAGATCAAGAATATCTTCACGCAGCCGTTCCATCACCGGCGAGGTGCCGATCAGCTTTTTCATCAGCCCCGACCCATCCGACAATTCACGCCGCAGCGCCCGGTTATCAAGCGTCAGCCGCCGGTTGGCCGTGGCTTTTTTCGCCAGTTCGGTCATCCGGTCGGGGTTAAAGGGCTTTTCCAGAAAATCGAACGCCCCCACCCGCATCGCTTCGACCGCCATCGGCACATCGCCATGGCCGGTGATCATGATCACCGGCAGGGTGCTGTCCACGCTCATCAGTTTTTTCAAAAACTGCATCCCGTCGATGCCGGGCATGCGGATATCGCTGACCACCACCCCGGGATAATCCGCGCCAAGCGCCTTGAGCGCTTCTTCGGCGCAGGAAAATGTTTCGGTGTCAAAACCCGAAAGCGCCAGCCATTGGCTGATCGACTGACGCATATCCTGTTCATCATCGACGATTGCGATTTTCATTGCGGTAGCCATCGCCCACATCCTTTCGCTTCATTCGGCAGCCAGAGCCGTCGTCTTCAATATGGGAAGCGAGACTTCGAATACCGCCCCCCCCTCTTGTTCGTCATGCGCCATCAGGCGCCCGCCAAGGTCGTTCACGATCCCCGAGGAAATCGCAAGCCCCAAGCCAACGCCGTCGCCCGGCGATTTGGTAGTATAGAACGGCTCGAACAGGGCATCCAGATTGGCAATCCCTTCGCCATTATCACGAACGGTCACGATTGCGGTTTCCCCCCCCGAGACCAGAATTTCCACGCTGGGATTTTCGGTGGTCTTGGTCGCATCAAGCGCATTGCGCAGCAGGTTGATCAGCACCTGTTCCAGCCGCATCCGGTCGCCCATTACCATCACCGGTTCGCGCGGCATCACGCAGGTGATTTCAACCGTGCGCCGGCGCAATTGCGGTTCCATCATTGATAGGGCATTATTGACGGATTCCTTGATATCCATGGGTTGCAGCGTATCGCCGCCCTTGCGCGCATAGCTTTTCAATTGCCGGGTAATTGCCC
>JBBAGE010000088.1:0-9998 GCA_041655055.1 Paracoccaceae bacterium | reverse complement strand
TAAAGATGCGGGAATTCAAGCTGCTCATCGCTGGCGCCCAGATTGGCGAACAGATCGAAACATTCATCCAGCGCCCGGTCAGGATCGGCATCGGGCTTGTCCACCTTGTTAAGCACGACAATCGGGCGCAGGCCCAGAGCCAGCGCCTTGGCGGTGACGAATTTCGTTTGCGGCATCGGGCCTTCGGCGGCATCGACCAGCAGCACAACGCCATCGACCATGTTCAAGATGCGCTCGACCTCGCCGCCGAAATCGGCGTGGCCGGGGGTGTCAACAATATTGACCCGCGCGCCTTTCCATTCGACCGAAGTCGCCTTGGCAAGGATGGTGATGCCGCGTTCGCGTTCCAGCGCGTCGCTATCCATCGCGCGGTCGGTGGTTGCCTGATTTTCGCGATAATTGCCCGACTGCTTAAGCAATGCATCAACAAGTGTGGTTTTGCCATGGTCGACGTGGGCGATAATGGCAATATTGCGTAGGTCCATGAAATGCGTTTCCGTCTGTGGATTTGGGCGCGGCCTATACTGCAATGGCCGCAAATACCAGTGCTAATGCACATGGGCCGCCCGATGCATGCAGGGGCGGCCCGTTCAATATAGGTGGGGCCAGCGGTTTCGCCAGCCCCAAAGGGTATCAGGCCAGGGCCTTGTTCAGGTATTCGTCAACCTTTTCAAGATAACCCATGGTCGAGAGCCATTTTTGTTCCGGCCCGACCAGCAGCGCCAGATCCTTGGTCATATAGCCATCTTCGACGGCCTGCACGGTGACGCGTTCCAGCGTTTCGGCAAAGCGCAGCAATTCGGCATTATCATCAAGCTTGGCGCGGTGCTTCAGTCCGCCGGTCCAGGCAAAGATCGACGCGATCGAGTTGGTCGAGGTTTCATTGCCTTTTTGATGTTCGCGGTAATGGCGGGTGACAGTGCCATGGGCGGCCTCGGCCTCGACCGTCTGGCCATCGGGGGTCATCAACACGCTGGTCATCAGCCCGAGCGAGCCAAAGCCCTGCGCAACGGTATCCGATTGCACGTCGCCATCATAATTTTTACAGGCCCAGACATAGCCGCCCGACCATTTCATCGCGCTGGCCACCATATCGTCGATCAGGCGGTGTTCGTAGGTGATGCCGGCGGCCTTGAACTTGTCGGCGAATTCTTCGTCGAACACCTTTTGGAACAGATCCTTGAAGCGGCCATCATAGGCTTTCAAAATGGTGTTCTTGGTTGAAAGATAGACTGGCCAGCCTTTCATCAGCCCGTAGTTCATCGACGAACGTGCGAAATCGATGATCGACTGATCAAGGTTATACATCGCCATGGTCACACCGGCACCGGGGGCGTCGAAAACTTCGCGCTCGATCACTTCGCCGTCTTCGCCGACGAATTTGATCGACAGCTTGCCCTTGCCGGGGAACAGGAAATCGGTGGCGCGGTATTGATCGCCAAAGGCATGGCGGCCCACCACGATCGGTTTCGTCCAGCCGGGCACAAGGCGCGGCACGTTACGGCAGATGATCGGTTCGCGGAAAATCACACCGCCCAGAATGTTGCGGATCGTGCCATTGGGCGATTTCCACATCTGTTTGAGGCCGAATTCCTCGACCCGGGCTTCGTCGGGGGTAATGGTCGCGCATTTGACGCCGACGCCGTATTTCTTGATCGCTTCGGCGGCGTCGATGGTGATCTGGTCGTTGGTGCGATCGCGTTCCTCGATCCCCAGATCGTAATATTTCAGGTCGATATCCAGATAGGGCAGGATCAGTTTTTGCTTGATGAAATCCCAGATGATGCGGGTCATTTCATCGCCGTCAAGCTCGACGACAGGATTGGTTACCTTGATTTTGGTCATGGGTGATCCCCCTTTGCGTTGGATTCGTCGCTTGGGCTATAGCGGGAAAGCGGATGGATGGGAAGCCGCAATGTATACGATGGTATGCGGTGGCTTTGCGCGGCCCGAAAAGGGGCGCAAAGCCGCGCTTTAGCGGCTGGTTTCCGTCAGGCGGCGACGCACATAGGTTTGCACGCTGTTGATCATCGGCGCCATATGTTCGTCTTCGTCGCGGAAGAAATGATCCGCCCCCTCGATCACTTCGTGGGTGATGGTGATGCCTTTTTGCTCGCGCAATTTGCCCACCAGCGTTTCGGTATCGCGGGGCGGGGCCACGCGGTCGGCCGAGCCGTTGATGATCAGCCCCGAAGCCGGGCAAGGGGCCAGAAAGCTGAAATCATACATATTGGCCGGCGGCGAAACGCTGATAAAGCCGGTAATTTCCGGCCGGCGCATCAGCAATTGCATGCCGATCCAGGCGCCAAAGGAAAAGCCCGCAACCCAGCAGTGTTTCGCATTGCTGTTAAGCGATTGCAGGTAATCAAGCGCCGAGGCCGCATCCGACAGTTCGCCCACGCCCTGATCATATTCGCCCTGCGACCGGCCCACGCCGCGAAAGTTGAAACGCAGGACGGTGAATCCCATGTTATAGAACGCATAATGCAGGTTATAGACGACGCGATTGTTCATCGTGCCGCCAAATTGCGGATGCGGATGCAGCACGATGGCGATCGGCGCGTCTTTTTCCTTTTGGGGGTGATAGCGGCCTTCAAGGCGTCCTTCGGGTCCGGGAAAAATCACTTCGGGCATCTGTGTCGCTGTCTCCTTGGGTGGGGTCAGTCTATAGTTGACTGTTTTCCCCGGATACCTTAGAACAATTCTAAATCACCGCCATTTGGGCGGTCATCGGGTGGTATGGACCTAAGGCCCCAACCGCTCAAGGTCAATCTGTTTGCATAGGTTTGCAGGATGAAACTCAGCACAAAGGGGCGCTATGCGATGGTGGCGCTGTCTGATCTGGCGTTGCAGCCCGAAGGCAGTTTGCATTCGTTGGCAGAAATTTCCAGGCGGCAGGATATCTCGCTGCCCTATCTGGAACAGCTTTTCGTTCGGCTGCGGCGTGCGGATCTGGTGGCCTCGGTGCGCGGCCCGGGTGGCGGCTACCGGCTGGCGCGTCCGGCATCGGATATCCGCATCGCCGATGTGCTGGCGGCGGTGGATGAAACGGTTTCGGCCATGCATACCGGGGCAGGGGTCACCGGCGCAATATCGGGCAGCCGCGCACAAAGCATGACCAACCGTCTGTGGGAAGGGCTTTCGGCGCATGTCTATGTGTTTTTGCACCAGACCCGGCTGTCGGATGTGGTGCGCAACGAATTGTCGCCCTGCCCGGCGGTGCCGTCGCTGTTGCAAGTGGTGGATGAATGAACCCGCGCACCTATCTTGACTGGAACGCCACCGCGCCGCTGCGCCCCGAAGCGCGCGACGCGATGATTGCGGCGATGGATGTGGTGGGCAACCCGTCATCGGTTCATGCCGAAGGCCGCGCGGCCAAGGGGCTGATCGAGCGCGCGCGGGGCCAGATTGCCGCGGCATTCGGGGCCGAAGGGGCCGATATCATCTTTACCTCGGGCGCGACCGAGGGGGCGGCGCTTGGCCTTGCGGGCCGCGGGCTGGTCTGTGCGGATGTCGAACACGAAGCGGTGCTGGCCTGGGCCGATCCGGTGTTGCCGGTGGACCGGCTGGGGCAGGTAAGCGTGGCCGAGCCTGCGCGCACGGCATTGCAACTGGCCAATTCCGAAACCGGCATCGTGCAGAGCCTGCCGGATGGGCTCGCACTTTGCGATGCGACCCAGGCCTTTGGCAAGCTGCCCGTGGCGTTCAACTGGATGGGCGCGCAGATGGCGCTGATTTCTGCCCACAAGATCGGCGGGCCAAAGGGGATTGGCGCGTTGGTGATCCGGTGGGGCACTGATCTTGGTGCGCAGATCCGCGGCGGCGGGCAGGAAATGGGCCGGCGCGCGGGCACCGAAAACGTGATCGCCATTGCCGGTTTTGCGGCCGCAGCCACGGCGGCGGCGCGCGATCTGGCCGATGGCCTGTGGGACGGCGTCGCCGCAAACCGCGACCTGTTGGAAAACCTGCTTGCGGATGCGTCCCAAGACCTTATCTGTGTAGGCAAGGATCAGGACGCGCGACGCCTTCCGAACACAAGCTGCCTGATTTTGCCCGGATGGAAAGGCGAAACGCAGGTCATCCAGATGGATCTGGCCGGATTTGCCATTTCGGCAGGGTCCGCCTGCGCATCAGGCAAGGTTCGGGCGAGTAAGGTTTTGCGTGCAATGGGGTATGATGAGACCGAGGCGGCATGTGCTGTGCGCATCTCGATCGGTCCCGAAACGACACAAGACGAGGTGACGCGCTTTGCGCGCGCCTGGGCCACCGCCCACTCGCGCCACCGCGCGCGAGCCGCATGAGAAGAAAGGCGAAGGCATAATGAACACGCTGGATATGCAGGTCAAAGATGGGGTTGATCAGGAAACGGTCGAGGCCGTCAAATCCATCAGCACCTATAAGCACGGCTGGGAAACCGATATCGAAATGGAATACGCCCCCAAGGGCGTAAACCCCGATATCGTCCGCCTGATTTCGGAAAAGAACGGCGAGCCGGAATGGATGACCGAATGGCGCCTTGCGGCCTTTGCCCGCTGGGAAAAGATGGAAGAGCCGACCTGGGCCATGGTCAATTATCCCGAAATCGACTTTCAGGATCAATATTACTATGCCCGCCCCAAAAGCATGGCCGAAAAGCCGAAATCGCTTGATGAGGTCGATCCCAAGCTGCTGGCCACCTATGAAAAACTGGGGATTCCACTGCGCGAACAAATGGTTCTGGCCGGTGTCGAAGGGGCCGAAGATGCGCCCCCGCGCCGCGTGGCCGTGGATGCCGTGTTCGACAGCGTAAGCCTGGGCACCACCTTTCAGGATGAATTGAAAAAGGCCGGCGTGATCTTTTGCTCGATTTCCGAGGCGATCCGCGAACACCCCGAGTTGGTGCGCAAATATCTGGGTTCGGTCGTGCCGCCCTCGGATAACTATTATGCCACGCTGAATTCGGCGGTCTTTTCGGATGGTTCCTTCGTCTATGTGCCGCCGGGTGTGCGCTGCCCGATGGAGCTTTCCACATATTTCCGCATCAATGCCGAAAATACCGGCCAGTTCGAGCGCACGCTGATCATCGCCGACAAGGGCAGCTATGTCAGCTATCTCGAAGGGTGCACCGCGCCCAAACGCGATACGGCGCAGCTTCATGCCGCGGTGGTGGAAATCATCATCGAAGAAGATGCCGAGGTGAAATATTCCACCGTTCAGAACTGGTTCCCCGGCGATGAAGAGGGCCGCGGCGGGATCTATAACTTCGTGACCAAACGCGCCGATTGCCGGGGCGACCGCGCCAAGGTGATGTGGACCCAGGTGGAAACTGGCTCGGCGGTGACGTGGAAATACCCGTCCTGCATCCTGCGCGGCAATGAAAGCCAGGGCGAATTCTATTCCATCGCCATCACCAACAACTATCAGCAGGCTGATACCGGCACCAAGATGATCCATCTGGGCCGCGATACGCGCTCGCGCATTGTGTCCAAGGGGATTTCGGCGGGCAAGGCGCAAAACACCTATCGCGGGTTGGTGTCCATGCACCCGAAGGCCAAGAATTCGCGCAACTATACCCAGTGCGACAGCCTGTTGATCGGGTCGAATTGCGGCGCGCATACCGTGCCCTATATCGAGGTGCGCAACAGCTCGTCCCGGGTGGAACACGAAGCCACGACATCCAAGGTGGATGATGATCAACTGTTCTATTGCCGCTCGCGCGGGATGGACGAGGAAGAGGCCGTGGCGCTGGTTGTGAACGGGTTTTGCAAGGATGTGCTGCAGGCGCTGCCGATGGAATTCGCGATGGAAGCGCAGGCACTTGTGGCGATCTCGCTCGAAGGATCGGTAGGCTAGGATCAACGCCATGACGGATGATGGACCGGTTTGAAATCGCGCCCATGACGCTGCCGCCAGATCGGTTGGCCGATGTCATCACGATCATGTTGCGCACCAGATAATCCCCAGCCGCGCAGGGAAGCAAGGCGTCTCGGGGAACATAAGAATGAGGAATAAAATGCTGAAAATCAACAATTTGCACGTCAAACTTGAAGATGAGGACAAGCAGATCCTCAAAGGGGTGTCGCTTGAAGTCGCGCCCGGTCAGGTGCATGCGATCATGGGGCCGAACGGGTCGGGCAAATCGACGCTGTCCTATGTTTTGTCGGGCCGTGACGGCTACGAGGTGACCGACGGCAGCGCCACGCTCGACGGGCAGGATCTGTTGGAAATGGAGCCCGAAGCCCGTGCTGCGGCGGGGCTGTTTTTGGCCTTTCAATATCCCGTTGAAATCCCCGGCGTCGGCAATATGACCTTTTTGCGCACGGCGGTGAACGCGCAGCGCAAAGCACGGGGCGAGGATGAACTCAGCGCCGGTGAATTTCTGAAACTGGTGCGCGAACGGGCCAAATCGCTGAAAATCGATGCCGAGATGCTTAAACGCCCGGTCAATGTCGGCTTTTCTGGCGGCGAGAAAAAGCGCAATGAAATCCTGCAGATGGCCATGCTTGAACCCAAGATGTGCATTCTGGATGAAACGGATTCGGGCCTTGATGTCGATGCGATGAAACTGGTGGCCGAGGGCGTGAACGCGCTGCGCAGTGAGGGGCGGTCATTCCTGGTTATCACGCATTATCAACGGCTTCTGGATCATATCAAACCTGATGTCGTGCATATTATGGCCGATGGTCGCGTCATTCGCACCGGCGGCCCCGAGCTTGCGCTTGAGGTGGAAAATTATGGTTACGGCGATCTGTTGACGGAGCAAGCGCAATGAGTTTGCTTGAGGCAAAGCGCGCGGCTGCGGCCTCTTATCTGGCCGTGGGGCCTGCGCTGCCGGATACGGCCACACAGACCCGCAAGAATGCCGAGGGGCGTTTGCGTGATGCGGGCCTGCCGGGTCGGCGCGATGAATATTGGAAATATACCGATCCCGCTCGCCTTGTTGCGCCCGCGCCGATCGACGCGCCCGCGGTGGCGGCCGGCGATGCGTTTTTCGATGGCATTGACCGGGTGCGAATGATCTATCGCGATGGTGTCTTTGATGGCGCCGCATCGGATGTGGCACAGGTGGCGGGCTGCACGATCACCCCGCTAAACGACGCGCTCGAAAGCGCTGCCTGGACGCGCGATCTTTATGGTGTGCTGGAACAACGCGGCCAGAACCCGGTCAGCCGCGCGCTTGCGACGTTGAACACGATGATGGCAACACAAGGCGTGGCGATCCATGCGACCGGCAGCGCAGATAAGCCCGTCCATATGGTTTATGATTATAAATCAAATGATTCTGACGCGATCTTGCACCATATTGTCAAGGTTGAATCGGGCGCATCACTGACCATTCTGGAATCCGGTGCATCGGGCGCGCGGGCGAACCATGTGCTCGAAGTCGATATCGCCGATGGCGGCAGTTTTCACCACATCCGCCTGCAAGGCCCCGAACATGCGCGCAGCACTGTGACGCATGTATTCGCCCGCCTGGGCGCGGAAAGCACGTTCAAAAGTTTCACCATGACGGCGAATGGCGTCATGACGCGCAACGAAGTGGTGATCGAACTGAACGGCGATAATGGCATCGCCCATGTCGCCGGTGCCGCCTTGGGCGCGGGTGATTTTCACCATGACGACACGATCTTTATCACCCATGCCGGCCAGCATTGTGAAAGCCGGCAGGTGTTCAAAAAGGTGCTGCGCGATGGCGCCACCGGCGTGTTTCAGGGCAAGATTCTTGTAAAGAACGGCGCGCAAAAGACTGATGGTTATCAGATTTCTCAATCCCTGCTGTTGGATGAGGATGCGCGTTTCCTCGCCAAGCCCGAGCTTGAGATCTACGCCGATGATGTGGCCTGTTCGCATGGCTCGACCACCGGCGCGATCGATGAAGAGGCGCTGTTTTACCTGCGTTCGCGCGGTGTGCCCGTGGATCAGGCGCGCGATTTGATGGTGCTGGCCTTTCTGGCCGAGGCCGTGGCCGAAATCGAAGATGAAACCATCGCCGATAGCGTGCAGGAACAGGCCAGCCGCTGGCTTGTGGCCGGGCGCGCGGAAAAATGAGCACGATCGCGGATATTCTGACCACCTGGCGCGCGCCCCGTCGCGGGGTGCGCCAACAACTGGCCAAGGCGCGCGATGAAATTCACGCGATTGCGCTGGTGATGGTCGGATGTGCGCTGATTTTCGTGTCGCAATGGCCGGTGCACGCCCGCGCCGCGTTTCTTGACCCCGAAATCCCACTTGGCGCAAGGCTGAGCGGGGCGGCCGTGGCGCTTTTGATGCTGGCGCCGGTGCTGCTTTATGCCGTTTCGGCGGTGCTGCATCTGGTGCTGAAACTGGCGGGCGGGCGCGGCAGCTTTTTCGCGGCGCGGATCGCGGTTTTCTGGGCGCTTTTAGCCTCGACCCCGCTTTGGCTGTTGTGGGGATTGACCGAAGGCATGGTCGATCCCGGCCCGGCGCAGGTGGTGACCGGATCGCTTGCCATGCTCAGCTTTGTCACCTTTCTGATTGCCGGCCTGCGCGAGGCCGAATTCCCGCAAAAAGGGGCCCAAAATGTATGATGTGGACCGTATCCGCGCCGATTTTCCGATTCTGTCGCGGCAGGTGAATGGCAGGCCGCTGATCTATCTTGATAACGGCGCATCGGCCCAAAAACCGCAGGTGGTGATCGATGCAATCACCCAGGCCTATAGCCATGAATATGCCAATGTTCACAGAGGCTTGCATCATCTTTCTAATGAGCTGACCGATAAATACGAAGCCGTGCGCGGCACGATCGCCCGCTTTCTGGGCGCCCGGCACGAGGATGAGATCATCTTTAATTCCGGCGCGACGGCGGGGATCAATATGGTCGCCTATTCCTGGGCGATGCCGCGGATGCAGGCGGGCGACGAAATCGTGCTCTCGATCATGGAGCATCACGCCAATATCGTGCCGTGGCATTTCTTGCGCGAACGGCAGGGGGTGGTGCTGAAATGGGTAGACACGAATGCCGATGGGTCACTTGATCCCGACGCGGTAATCGATGCAATCGGCCCGCGCACCAAGCTGGTGGCAATCACACATCTTTCCAATGTATTGGGAACCAAAGTTGATGTGAAATCCATCACGGCCGGCGCGCATGCCAAAGGCGTGCCGGTGCTGGTGGATGGATCACAGGGCGCGGTGCATGCCAAGGTCGATGTGGCCGACATGGGTTGTGATTTCTACGTGATTACCGGGCATAAACTCTATGGCCCCTCGGGGTCCGGCGCGATTTATGTCCGGCGTGAACGGATGGCGGAAATGCGCCCCTTTTTTGGCGGTGGCGACATGATCCGCGAAGTGGGCCGCGATACGGTCACCTATGCCGACCCGCCCATGCGGTTTGAGGCCGGCACCCCCGGCATCGTGCAAACCATCGGCCTCGGCGTGGCGCTCGATTACCTGATGGGGATCGGCATGGACCGTATCAGCACCTATGAGGCCGAGCTGGCGCATTATGCCCAGACGCGGTTTGCAGGATTGAACTGGTTGAATATCCAAGGGCAATCCCCTGATAAAGCGGCGATATATTCCTTTACCATCGATGGTTCGGCCCATGCGCATGACCTGTCCACCGTGCTGGACAAACGGGGCATCGCGGTGCGCGCGGGCACGCATTGCGCCATGCCGCTTTTGGATCATCTAGGGGTTTCAGCGACGTGCCGGGCCTCATTCGGGCTCTATAACACCCGCGCCGAGGTCGATGCGCTGGTCGATGCGCTGGAACTTTGCCACGATCTTTTTGGGTGAACAAGGGCTGCAAATCCCGTTGCAGCCCCCCACGCTTTCCCCTATAGCAGCAGCAGGCACCCGTAGCTCAGCTGGATAGAGCACTGCCCTCCGAAGGCGGTAGTCAAGTCTGGCGAAGGTTGAAGGTGTTGGGAAAAGGTATTGATTTAACAATGGCTTGAGCGAATATCGGGTTTGCTCTTCAAGAAGCCAAAAAACTCGCGTAAGCATGACGTAAGCACTTCGCGAACGGTATGCACCCGTAGCTCAGCTGGATA